>SXWH01000254.1 GCA_005791535.1 Verrucomicrobiaceae bacterium
CCGCGCCAAATGGGGATTTCCCCGCGCCGCGGAATACGGACCCCGCGGCGTCCGGGTTCGACCCCGCAGGGCGCAGGTAAGACCCCGCGGCGTCTGGGACCGACCCCGCGACCGGGAATAGCGACCCCGCGACGTCCGGGGTCGACCCCGGAGCGCGCAGGTAAGACCCCGCAGCGTTTGGGACCGACCCCGCAACAGGGAAGCGCCCCGTTTTCCCGCCCCAAACCGACCCCGGAACTGCCGAAAGCTCAGGTGACGACGGCGACAGCCATTCTTGGTTCCCCAGCAGAGCCCGGAAAAGGGAAGTCCCGGCATCGGAGAGTGTCGGCGGAGCCGCCGCATGGGCCGACCCCGCCCTGATTTGCCAACCGCGGAACCCCTCAAAGTCCGCCTCGACAGAAAAGCCGCCCGCCGCTTTGCTGAGATTCCGCAAGCCGAAGAACGAACATGCCAATACCAACTGCCAACGACCGCCTCCTTGTTTGCGGGAGAGCAGGATGTTAGGCGTCGCTCGTGCCGTCCTGTGAATGAACCCCAGAAACCACCGCCAGATGACGACTACTGGAACACTGTTCCTTTGTCGGAGGCTTTCATTGCATGGCGGCGAGAGCGGGTTTCCGTTGAGCAGGTCGAGTCTGAACCGATATTCGGCAGGGAGCAGCCGTTGCGGCCGGAGTTTCCCGAGTGGATCGCCCTCAAGCAGCAGTTTCAGCCAGGCGACGAGCTTTGGACGTTCGACTGTCCGAAGCGGTTTTGGCGGCAGGGCATGGGTTGGCAGGGTATTATGCTCGTTCGTTCGGGCCGCTTCGTCGCGGCCTGCACCACAGCCATGAACTAACCAATGACAACACCCGCAACGCCTGATGACAATTCGACATGATGACAATTCGACAGACTCATAGTCGCCCTACACACCCAACTCAATGTAAAATGCGAGTGACAGGATTCATTTTCTTATTAGCAGGCTTTTTCTGGCTCGTTCTTGTGGCCAAGCTTGGGATCCCTGTGTCTGCCCGCAAGGTTTTTCAAGAGCATTGCAACCGTCTGCCGATTTCTGAGGCAGCAACCTATTCCCGTAGCGATGTTGAGAGGCAGATGCGGGATGTCCTATCCGACACACTTCAGCGGTATCCCTCTATCCTGTATGGTTCCCTCTCGATGCTTGTCGGCGGACTTCTTTGTGCCTTTGCTCCACGTCGCGCAACCAAGGACACATGACAATTCGAAAGACCCATAGTCGCCATGCGTTCCTCATGAGCGTCTGCATTATCGCGCTACTCGCAATCGGTTTGGTCGTTGTCTCCGGCAGCCGTCCGGCGATGCCGAGTCAGTGGCATCTGCTTCGAGCGGGTATGCCGAGGGCGGAGGTTCTCGCCATTCTGCGCGATGAAGTCATCGACATGCGAGAGCTGAAGGGCTTTGACGTTACATCGCATGAAACGACCATGCTCGGTTCGTCGAGTTATTGGCAGTTGCTGATTACCTACGATGCATCAGGACGGGTTAGCACAGCGGAGGCGCACTTTATTCACCGAGACTGCGGACTTTTTAACAAGAAAAGAGAATCCGTCTTATGACGCGTTCGCCTAACATGTCGGCAGACTCACCGGTGCATGCCGTGACGCGCGGAACGCGATGTGTCTTTAGTCGGAAAGTGAAAGCCAGCGCCGGAATACCGTGCGGGCCAGCGGTTCTATCGCGGGTAGCTCCGACCGCGCCGCGGCGAGTAATTCCCGCGGATTCACGCCAAGGGCGCTGAGTGCGTCTTCATCCGGCTCGATCATGGGTTCGACGGTCGGGAGATCAAATTCGAGATGGAATTGGAATCCGTAGTGACGGTCGGCAACGCGGAAGAGCTGGTGCGGAGTGATTGCGGAGGAGGCGAGAAGCTGCGCGCCGGGCGGAAGCGTGAAGGTATCGCCGTGCCAGCTGATCGGGCGGAAGACGCGGGGGCAATTGGCCCAGAGCGGATCTTCGGATGCGGCGGGCGTGAGTGTGATGTCGAAGAAGCCGCTCTCCCCGCGAGAATTCGGCACGACTTTTCCTCCGAGCGCTTCGGCCAGGAGCTGCGCACCGAGGCAGAACCCGAGGACGGGCTTTTGGTCGGCGACGGCTGCGCGAATGAGGCGCATGTCGTCGCGCAGATACGGAAACTGATCGGCTTCATACACGCTCATGTCGCCACCGCCGAAAACGAACGCATCGAATCCGGCGGCGTCTTCGGGCAGCGCTTCGCCTCTCCAGGGATGCGCGATTTGAAGTGCGACGCCATGTTCCCGCAGGACTCGCTCAAACAGGCCGGGTCCGTCGGATGGCGCGTTTTGGACGAATAGGACTCTTCGGTTCATGAGTGAAAGTGCCGCAATTTCCGCATTTCCGCAAACTTGATCCTTGCCGTTCGCGGTTTGGCGAATTGAATGCCGGCCTTCATGATTGTAACTACAGCGCAACTTTACAAGGTCGCCTACGGCAAATTCGCGGTCGGGGCCTACAACATCAATAACGCCGAGCAGACGATGGGTCTTTTCCGTGGATGCATCGAGAGCCAGGCACCATTCATCATCCAGCTTTCCAAGGGTGCCCGCAAATACACCGACAAGCGGATGCTCGAGGCAATCATCCGCTCTGCGGAGGAGATTTTCCCGGACGCAATTTTCGCAGTGCACCTCGACCACGGCGACGAGGAGACCTGCTACGACTGCATCGACTCCGGCTTTTACAGCTCGGTGATGATCGATGCCTCGCATGACCCGTTTGAGAAGAACGTGGAGATCACAAAGCGCGTCGTTGACCGCGCTCATGCAAAGGGAATCAGCGTCGAGGCGGAGCTCGGCATGCTGGGTGGCGTCGAGGAGGACATCGCGGTGGACGAGGGGAATGCGTGCCTCACGAATCCCGACGAAGCGGTGGAGTTCATCAAGCGGACGGGCTGCGACGCGCTCGCTGCAGCCATCGGAACGAGCCATGGCGCATACAAATTCAAAGGACACCAGTCGCTGCACTTCGAGGTGATCGAAGGCATCGAATCCAAACTCGCCGCAGCAGGAATGCCGCCGACCCCAATCGTGATGCACGGTTCATCATCGGTGCCGAAGGAGGAAGTCGCGCGCATCAACGCAGCCGGCGGAACGCTCGACCCGAGCGCATGCGGCGTGGACGAAAATGAATACCTTCCCGCTGCGAAGCTCGGCGTAACCAAGGTGAACATCGACACCGACGGCCGTCTCGTCTGGACGCGTGTGCACCGCGAGTTCTTCCGGGACAAGCCGGGTGAATTTGATTTCCGTCCTCCGGGCAAGACGTTCATCGATGAGTATGCGAAATTCATCGCGCACAAGAACAAGATGCTCGGAAGCGCCGGCACGATTCCGGAAATCCGGAAGTCGCTCGGGATTTAAATCCCCGCATGAAGGGCAAAGCCGGAGCGGTTTTTTCAGCGTTCGGCCTCACGCAGCTTGTTGTCGTGGTCGCGGTCGGCGCGGCGCTCTTTTTCGCGTACGACCCGTGGCGATGGAGCAAGGTGCGCGAGGAAATCCTCCGCATTTATCCCGGCGCGGATCACATCGACGGTGCGAGTCTTGAGCGTTGGATGGGAGCTGGCACTTCCAATCCGACGATCAAGCCGCCCGTGCTGCTCGATGTGCGCAGTGCCGCCGAGTTCGCCGTGAGTCATCTGCCGAATGCCCGCAACGTGAGCGTCGCCGATTCTCCGGAAGCGATGAAGATTCTATCCGGAATCGAAAGCCGCGAAACGGATATGAGGAATCCCATCGTCATTTACTGCGAGGTGGGCACCGCTTCCGCGGAGGTTGCAGATCGCCTGAAGCGTGTCGGGTTTGAGCGCGTGCAGATGCTCGACGGCGGGGTTTTTCAATGGGCCAATGAGATGCGTCCGCTGGTGGATGGCAACGGTGCCGCCGTGTCAGTCGTTCATCCGGGCGGTTCCCCGTACAGCGGCTTGCTAAAGCGCAGTCAGCGCGCCGCGACCCGGTAACGTGCAAATTCACGCGCCCGCGAAAACGAACCTCGACCTCCGCATCCTCGGTAAGCGGAGCGATGGGTTCCATGAAATCGATACGCTGATGGTTCGGCTGTCATTGCACGACACACTGGAGATTGAGAAGGCCAATGGCGGCGGCGTGCAATTCACCTGCAGCGACCCGACGATTCCGGCTGGCTCGGGAAATCTTGTCCTCCGCGCGATCGAGTCATTTTCCGCGCGGACGGGGATTGCTCCGGATTTGCGTGTGCATTTGCAGAAGTCCATCCCGCATGGTGCGGGACTCGGCGGTGGAAGCAGTGATGCGGCATCGACGTTGATGGCGCTCAACCGGATCTACGAGGCCGGCCTTTCGAAAGCCGACCTCAGCGGAATCGCTGCGGCGATCGGAAGCGACATCCCGTTTTTCATTTATGAATCCGCGGCGCGCTGCCGTGGACGGGGCGAGATCGTCGAGCCGTGTTCCATTCGTGCGGGAATTCCGCTCGTGCTCATCAAGCCGCCATTCGGCGTGCCGACACCGTGGGCTTACAAGCAATGGAGCACGTCGCTGCCGATTCCCGGCATTCGCTACGACTCGCAGCCGATGGAGTGGGGCGAAATGGTCAACGATTTGGAGCGGCCGGTGTTTGAGAAATTCATCCAGCTTGCGGAAATGAAGCGATGGTTGCTTGCGCAATCGGGCGTCGCCGGTGCGATCATGTCGGGCAGTGGAAGCACGATGGTCGTGGTGCTGCGCGATAGTTCCGGCGGCGCGCAAGTCATTCGCGACGTGCTTGAACAATTCGGTCCGAATTTGTGGGCTGTCGCGGTTGATACGGTGTGAAGCTGATTGCATCGATTCTAGCGGGGACGACTGCCGCATTCATCGTGTGCGCGCAGGATGCTTCGCCGAACGGGATTCGCGTCCGGATCGCGGCTGCGGAGATAGTCGTTGCGGAAGCGGCGAAGGCTGCCGACCGTGAGTTCGATGCATGGGCGGACAAGTTGCCTGAGGGGCCGCATGAACTCCGCCCTGACGGAGCAACAGACGTGTTTGATTTTGAATCAGTGGAAAAGAACGTGACCATTAACGGCGTCGGTGGAGGAAAGGGGGCAGTCCTTCGCGGAAATCCGGCCATGGTCCCGGGGCGGGTGGGGAATGGGCTTCGTTTAAAAGGCAGCGCCCGTGCGGTGTTTCCGGAGATCGGACGATTTACACGGAGCGACACATTTTCAATGTCGCTGTGGGTGAGGCTCTCTGCAGTTTCCGAGCGGGTAGTCATGATCCATCGGACTTCGATAACGCCAAACGGCGGCAATCAAGGCTATGAGGTTTCGCTTGAGAACGGTCGCGTTGCGTTCGGACTTTTTCACGACCCGGCGGGCAGCGCTGCCAAGGTAGTTACGCGGAAAGCTCCGATGTTCGGCCAATGGCTTCATCTTGCGGTGACATACGATGGATCGAGTCGAGCTGCCGGGATGAAGGTTTTCTTAAATGGAGAGCCATCGGACACTGAAGTCGCTGCTGATTCATTGAGGCGTGACATCGTTCCCGAGGACGGAAGCGCGGAGTTGACGATTGGCTTTCACACGGGCAAGTCCGGTTTCGAAGGCGGGACCGTGGACGAATTCCGCGTGTTTGCGCGGACGCTGGTGCCAATTGAAATTGCGTCGCTCGCCGGTCGCGATGATTTCACGGTCGCACTTCAGGCAATTCCGCAACTCAGTCCCGCGCAGCGGACGGCGCTTCTTGAATACTACATCGGCACGACGCATCAGGCCTCAATCGATGCGCGTGCGGCGCTGAGTGCATTGCGGGATGAAGAGCGCAGGAACGCGAATGCTTCGCAGCGGACGAAAGGGCGATAGTCTTGGCAACGCGACTATTTCCGGGCCGCTTCCGCAACAATGGTCTTCGCAGCCTCATCGGGTGCAACACCGAGGCCTGATTGCTGGTAAATGACCTCACCGCTTTTGTTGAGGACTGTGATGAGCAGTGAATGCGCGTATTGTGTCTCGGAGCCGGCCGAATAACGGAAGCCGGTGAAATCCGCGACTTTCTTCACGTCGTCCGCGCCACCGCGCAGAATCAGCCAGTGCTCTTTTCCCAGTTTGTATTTGCTGCGAAATGCGCCGAGCGCTTCGATCGTGTCGCGGGCCGGATCGATGCTGATGAGCACGAAATCGGTCTGATTACGGGCGCTGCGCGGGAGCTTCTTCTCGATCGCCTTCATGTCTGCGACGATCGTAGGGCAGGAGTGCTGGCAGTTGGAAAAGAACATCGCCATCACCACGGGCCGGCCGCGTGAGACATCAAGTTTCGCATCGTTGCCGAGGTCTGATTTCCAAGTGGCGGGTATCTGGTAGATGGATTTCTCGGAGTATTTTCCGGGCTTCAATCCGACGCGGCAGCAGGGTGGTGTGGATTTCTTCTCGGCTGCATGGAGCGGGGCGAGTGCGAACGCGGTGAGCAAAAAGAATACGGAAGTTGTCATGGGGGCAGCATACCGAAATGCGCCGCTGGATCTCTTCGCAGGTTGGCGTGTGATGGGCGGCGATTGGCCTAAAACCGGTCCGTTTCCGGCTACAGCCAAGGCTTCCACGCCTTCATGAGTGCGCGAAGTTCAATCTCCTCGTCGGGTTTGATGTCGTTAAGTGGCGGGCGGACGCGTCCTCCAATTTGACCGGACAAATCCATCTGCGTTTTCATCACGGAAACCTCGTAGCCTTTCCGTCGCGAGCGCATGGCGTAAAGCGGGACGACCAACTCGCGCATGAGTTTCGCCAGCTCCGAATCAGCCTCCGGCGTGCGCGCGGATGCGAGTTCGTGCAGTCGCAGCGAGAGCTTCGGTGCGACGTTTGCGATGCTGCTCGTGTAGGTGCGGATTCCGGTGCTGTAGTAGGCGGGCACGCAGTCATCGCCAGCGCCGCCGATCCAATGCAGCCGCGTGCCGACCCGTGCCATGATTTGCTGGAAGCGACGGATGTCGCCCTGACCATCCTTGAACGCGATGAGGTTCGGGATTGTGGCCAGCCTTTCGACCGCGGCCGGCGAGAAGTTCGCGTGGTCGCGGCTGTAGATAATCACGCCGCGTTTGGTCGCTGCTGCGGTATCGCGGTAATAGGCAAACATGCCTTCATCATTCGCATCGCCAGGGTAGTAGGGAGGGAAAATGAGAATGCCGTCGACGCCCGCTGCGGTGCATGCACGGGCCATATCTTTGGCAGTTTGCGGGCTGAATCCTACGCCAGCCAGCACGGGGCGACGCCCCGCGACTTCGGCGACCGTGGCTTTCACGACCGCGAGGTGTTCGTCCGTGGAGAGCGAGTGCAGTTCACCCGTGCCGGCACCGACGACGATCGCGCAGACATCATGTTTCACGAGTCTGCGGAGATTCTGTCGAAGGCCGGTGAGATTCAGTCTGAGGTTCTTGTCAAAAGGCGTTACGGGAAAGGCGATGACGCCTCCCAATCGTGACCTGAGTTGCGATGGAGTGAGTGGCATGGTGCGTAAAATATCCGAATTCGTGCGGGTTATTCCAGCCACATCACATTGTTGCGGAAATCAAATGTGACGCGCCAGCGCGCCAGCAATTCCGTCCCGATGCGCGCGCTCCATGGCCCCGTGCCCGCGTCCACGATCACGTCGCGTACGGGTTCATCGCCGAGAAATATGAGCGGCATTGGAAACTGGCGTCCGCTCGTTTCGCCGCCGATTCCCGCAGCCCGGTAGGGCCGGCCCTTTGTCGCGAGACTCTCCATATTCCATGTTTTGAGCAGCTTCTGATTGAGGAACACCTGGTCTTTCGCGCCGGTATCGACCATCGCGGGGACAGTATGTTTGCCGACCCGCAGCGGCACGTAGAAGAGACCCTCGCGGATGGCCATCGGAACGGCGTGGGCTTGGCTTTCTGGCGAGAAGTCTGTTCCCGCGGAGAACACGACGCGCTTCCGCGGATAGTCTACTGTTACGTGATTGAATCCTGAAAATGTGGGGCTGCCGAGCAGGTTTACTTCGAGCCCGCCCATCGGCAGGCCGGCGAAACGGACGTTTGTTTTGGAGCGGCGCAGAACTGCGATGAAGTTTCTCAGCTTCATTGGTCCGATGAACACGCGATCGAATCGCGCAAGCCATGCGAGTTCCTCGCCGCCGACGCCGATGACGCGGAAGGGTTTCTTCTCGCTGGCGAAAACGTGCGCCTTTGCTTCTGCTGCACGCTTGGCCTCGACGACGCTCAACTGCGCGCCGGTATCGAGGATCATGCGAATCTCGGAGCCCTGATTCAGGCGGACATCCACCGCAGGGAGTCCGACGACGCCGCGAACGAGCGGCACCGAGATCGGCGCGCGGTCGAGGTCCGCGGAAAACAACTCCATTTCTTCGCCGCCATTGCCCGTGCGGATTCCAAATTGTTCCGCTGTAATGGAACGCGATCTCAGTCTGCGCTCGAGTGATTGTGAAATACCGGAGGTGGTTACGGAGCAGCCCGTGATTGCGATTGCGACGATGAGAAGAATGAAGGTGCGAATCATCACCACCGCGGCAGCAGGCGCCGCCATTTGGGGTCCACGTGCTTGCGCATCTCGGCCTCGTCGTCGCGTTTCCGATACGGGCATTTTGCGTAGCGTTCACGTCCGCGCGCGAGTTGATCGTAGTCCAGTTCCACACCGAGTCCCGGTTTGTTGGGAATGTGCACGCTGCCGCCCACAATCGGAACCCGCCCGCCAAGGACAATCTCGTCTTTTGCCTGGCTCCACGGATAATGCGTGTCGCATGCGTATGTAAGGTGCGGGGTGGCCGCGGCGACATGAGCCATCGCCATGAGCGAGACGCCAAGGTGCGAGTTGCTGTGCATGGAAAGCCCCACGCCCCACGTGGCGCAAATCTTTGCGAGTTGCTGCACCTGCCGCATGCCGCCCCAGTAGTGATGATCGCAGAGAACGATCTGCACCGCATCCTGCGCGAATGCCGGCGGCAGGTCAGCAAAGCACGTCACGGCGACGTTGCTGGCCAGCGGCACGTCGTAGCCGGATTCAACGAGCGCCTTCCTCACCGCGGCCATGCCCGGGATGTTCGCTGTCGGGTCTTCGAGATAGCCGCCGGTGTCGCGACCCAGTTCGACATGCAACGCCTTGCCGACACGAATGCTCGTTTCCACGCTCCATGCGCAATTCGGGTCCATGCGGACCGGCATGTTCAATTCAGAGCGCATTTGCCGCACCGTTTCGATTTCGATGTCTGGATCGAGGACGCCGGCTTTGAACTTGATGTCCTTGAATCCGTAAGTCGCGACCATCTGGCGGACCTGCTTCACCAGTCCCTCGGGCGAGAGCGCTTCGCCGTATTCGTCCTCGCGGGTGTCATCGCCCTCGCCGCCTCCGCCTGCGTGTTTGTAAAACGGATATGCGCTGAAGGGTACGGAATCACGAACTCGCCCGCCAATTAGATCGCAGACTGGCTGATTGACGGCCTTTCCGATGAGATCGAGGCAGGCGGTTTCGACAGCGGAGTACGTGCGTGCGGTCGCATCGAGCGGGTTCTCGCCCGGCACGAGCATGGTCTGGGAGCGTGCGTCGCCGCTGCCGCGACCCTCGACCATTTCAACAAGCGCACCCGTGAGTTTGAACGGATCCGCGCCGAGAAGTTTCGGCCGCAGTTCCTCCAGCGCATTTGCCGGTGCTTCGCCGCCGTAGGTTTCGGCGACGCCGGTCAGACCGCTGTCGCTCCGAAGTTCGAGCACCGTCCGGAGTGCGTACGGCTGATGGAGTCCGTAGCTGCTCCGGATTGGCGGATCGGCGATGGCAATTTTGTGAACGATGACTTCGGCAATGCGCATGAGGAATTTAGAGTGCACCGCGTGTAGCGGAGATGGCGACAGGGTGGAAACCCTAAAGAAGCACTGCCACGGAGATCACAGCCCGTTGCCGGATCAAACAGCGCGGTCGCCTTGTTCTTCGGTGCGGATGCGGATGGCCTGCTCGACGGGAAGGATGAATATCTTTCCGTCCCCAATCTTGCCGGTTTTTGCAGCCTTGATGATCGCTTCCACGGCTTTATCCGTGATGTCGTCCGAGGTGACGACTTCGAGTTTGATCTTCGGAAGAAAGTCCACGGTGTACTCGCTTCCGCGGTAAATCTCAGTGTGCCCTTTCTGCCTGCCGAATCCTTTCACCTCGGTGACCGTCATTCCCTCGATGCCGATATCGGCAAGCGCGGATTTTACTTCTTCGAGTTTGAAGGGTTTGATGATGGCTTCGATTTTCTTCATGAGTGTGTGATAATGTTTCTGCTGTTAAATATGGAGCGGAATTTTGAATTCCCTCGGTTGCATCAGCCTTCGATGTAGCCTTCCTCGCCGTGGTCGGCGATGTCGAGACCCTGCTCTTCCTCCTCGGCGGACGGGCGTACGCCAATCAGCGCTTTGACAACGTAAAACAGGATGACTGACGCCAGCACTGACCATGCGATAAAGATGACCGACGCCTTGAGTTGTTCGATCCAAAGTCCGTTTCCGCAGAGCTTGCCGAGGTTGGTCGTGAGATTTGGATTGTATTTCGGATCCGCGAAAACTCCGGCAAGAACGACGCCGAGCGTGCCGCCGACCGCGTGCACACCGAACGTATCAAGGGCGTCGTCGTAGCCCAGCATTGCCTTCAGTTTTGCGCATGCGAACCATGTTCCGAGGCCGGCGAAAAGGCCGATGACGACAGCCGAGTTTGGGCTCACGAATCCGCTGGCCGGCGTGATGGTGGCGAGTCCGGCGACCGCGCCGGAGCAAAGTCCCAGAACACTCGGTTTTCCGCGATGAAGCCATTCGATGGCACCCCAGACGATGCACCCGACGGCTGCGGAGAGCGTGGTGGAGACGAATGCCGTCGTGGCTACGCGGTCTGCTGCAACAGCGGAGCCCGCATTAAATCCATACCAGCCGACCCAAAGCATTCCGGTTCCGGCCATGCACAGAACCATGCTGTGCGGCGGCATCGGGATGCGGCCAAATTGCCGGCGCTTTCCGAGCAGGATGCAGAGAATCAGGGCGGACCATCCGCTGGTAATATGAACGACAATGCCGCCCGCGAAATCGATCGCTTTCACCTTGGCGTCCGGATTCCAAACGCCATTGAAGAGTCCGCCGTCGCCCCACATCAAATGCGCGATTGGGAAATACACGACCAACATCCAGAGGACGCTGAATAGCATCACCGCGGAGAACTTCATCCGCTCCGCGACTGCACCGATAGTGAGAGCAGGGGTGATGATTGCGAATGTGAGCTGATAGATTGCCCAGATATTGTGCGAAACCCAAGTCGAGTAGACGGTGTTTGGCTCAAACTCTACACCTTTGAAAAAGGCGAACTCCGTTCCGCCAAACCAGGAGCCTTTTCCGAATGTCAGGGAGTAACCGATAGCCCACCAAAGGACGGTGATGATCGCGGTAAGACCGAGGCACTGAGCGAGAATTGAAAGGACGTTTTTACGGCGCACGAGGCCGCCGTAGAAGAGCGCAAGGCCCGGCAGCGTCATGAACAGCACGAGACCGGCGCTGACCATGATCCACGCGTTATGGGAAGGCGCCGCTGTCGCGGAAAGCGGACCGCCTTTGCCGGGCGCGGAGTTTGTAACGATGGCTTCCAGGTCGGCGACTCGTTGTTCGAGGGAAACAGGAGTCGGATTACTGACAACGGGTGCGGGAACTGGCGCCGGGGCCGGCTCCTGTGCAGTGGATGCGAGCGGCGTGCCAAGGCAAAGCACAGCCATTCCCGCGACAAAGGCGAGTTTTTTGAACATGTAGGTAGGATGGATAGCCGGCGGAAAAACGTATCGCTTGCAGGTGACCGAGCTTTTTGGGTCTTGGGTCTGGAAGGCGAGCCTCCCGTGGCGGATTGGGAATAAGCAGCGAGGGAATCCGCGGCAAGTGGGAACTGCTTACTTCGACGCGGGTTTCTGCCACGTGCTCGGATCGGGCGTCCAATCCTGCGGAAGCGGGGTCACGTCCATTAGAAACGAACCCGGCGGGCGAGGGGCGGTGCGTGAGAGTTCCGTGACAACGATTTCGCCTGTCTTCACGCCGTCCTTTCGTTTGTAGCTGAGAAAAAGGCGCCGGTGTCTCGGTTTCGGTCCGGGTTCCGGCGGTACGAGCAGACGCAGCGTCCGGATGGGCTGGGGGTAATCGAGGAAGAGTTCGATATCCGTGAGGACGACTTGATCGGCGTAGTTGTTCAACTGGCGGACGGCACCAAGGCAGTTCGCCATCGTGGGCCAGCCGGGAGCTTCGTAGCCGCGGTAGTGGACGGTTCGCATTCCACCGATCGTGATGAAGATATGCGCTGCGATGAGGATTGCTGAAACGACCGCTCCGCCCAGACGCGCGGTGTATTGATCAATCACCCGGATGCCGAGAAACGCCAGTGCAGCGTGGAGTGCAAACGTGCCGAAGAAGTACTGCGGTCCCGGGGGGATCGCCAACGCCAGAAAGAGCACGAATTGAAACGTCAGGCAGGCGATGAGCGTCGCGCAGACGGCGTCGAATTCCGATGGCGTGGATTTGTCGCGCAGTGCCTTGCGGAATGCTTTGAGCCGGGATGCTGCGCCGAAAATTCCGAGCCAGATGACGGGATACATGGCGAGCGAAGTTTGCTTTGCGATGTTCCCAATCCAAGCGGGTCCATCCGGGCTCGCGACGGATTTGGCATAGTCGAATCCGGTCAGCAATTTTCCGCCGAGAAATGGTGACGCCGCCGATTGGCTGCGGTCCTTTTTGAGCGGATACTCGAGTGTCGCTTTGTCCTGCGTGAGCCGCCAGTGCACGACACCCGCCACGGCGCCGATGTAGAGGAAGTGTAGAATGAAGAGAACCGCGAGAATCCGCTGAAGCGCATGTTTATCGCTTCGGAACTCCGCCCGGTGAAACCAAATAAGATACGCTCCGATGGGCGCTGCGAGCGGAAGCGCCTGCGGGTGGTTGATCGGCAGTAGAATCAGGCAAAGCAGGCATAGCCGCAGCGACCATTTGCGGCGCGTCTTTAGGAAATCGGCAAAAGCAGCAAGGCAAAGCGCGCCCGTGGGAATGGTGAAGCTCGCATCCCACAGGATGCGATGGAATGCCACCACATTAGGCGCGAAGAGAATTGCGGCGGCGAACCACATTCGGAGTCCGAGCGTTTTCGCGAACCACAGCAGGCCGATGCTCGTGAGCATCGCACACAGCAGGCCGCGCAGAATGACCAGTGTTTCCGGGTCGTGCGTGAAACCGAGCAGAATTTGGTAAATCTGCGTCGGCACCGGACCGTAAGGCACCCCGAAGTTCCCAAACAATCCGGTGTGTGCCGGCATGTGGTCCTGATTGAAATAGTAAGCGTTTGCTATGAGGCGCGGCTCATCGATGAGCCAGGAGACATCGCCGGGCCACATCGCGACCGGGACGAGGGCTGCAAGCGCCAGCAGCCATGGCAGAAAACGGCGGAATGTTTGAGTGATGCGGCAACTCAATGGGCAATTGCCGCCCGGACCGCAAGCGGAACACGCGAATCCTAGAAGAGCGAGTAGATGAACGGTGCCGCCGCAGGCGAAGTTATCGCGAAGGCCAGCACCGCACCAACACCGAGGAGAACGATCAGCACAGGCACAAGCCACCACTTCCGATTGCTTCGGAGCAAATCGACGATCTCGCGAACAAGCCCCGGCGGCTTTTGTTGCGCGGCTTTTTCAAATGCATCTGGCTCGTGCTCCTTCATCTCAGGACTGTCGGAAATACCGCTCCGGACCCTCCGGCTTTGCTGCATTCTTCCAATACGTCGCATCTTTCGGTAGCATCTTGCGGTCCAGCGGATCGCGTCCGATTGCGCGCAGTGCGAGGCCCACGGGAGTAATCACGAGGTAGTAAATCGCGGCCACGACGGTGTTGGATACGACAAGTCCGATGGTGCACGTGACAATGTGCCACAGCATGTAGAACGGAGGCGCCAGTCGAGGGAGCATGCGGGTGAGAAGTCCGATCGCAAATCCCGTGCTGCCGAGCCACAGGACCCAATCCGGCACCGCTGAAGTTCGTATCCAGCGCAGCAATCCGAGTATCGAGGCGAGGATGGGAAAACCAATCATCAGAGAGCGCGAGAAGATGCGCAGCTCCGGTGGTCCGGGTTTCCAGTTCACATCATTGAATGGATTCATCATGGCGTCAGTCGGGTTGGAATTGGGCGGTGTATTTCCCACGCTCGGTGTCGGTCATCGCGGGTTGCGATGATTTGTGTAGAACGCAGTTCTCCAGCACGAGCATGTCCATGTCGCAGGCCATGAAGCATCGGTAGGCATCCTGTGGCGTGCAGACGATAGGTTCACCTCGAATGTTGAAGCTCGTATTGATGAGCACGCCCACGCCGGTGCGGCGTTTGAATTCGCGGATCAGCCGGTAGTAGCGCCCGTTGGTTTCCTCCGAGACAGTCTGGATGCGTGCCGAGAAATCAACGTGCGTAACCGCCGGCAGCGTGCTGCGCGGAATGTTCACGCGGGTCCGCAAATCGGGGTCGTTTTTCATGCGATGCAGGGCCTCGCCGGCGACGGGAAGTCGGTGTTCGTCGCGGACCGGCGCAACGAGCAGCATGTAGGGCGATTCGCGATCCAATTCGAACCAATCGGCAACATCCTCTGCCAGGCAACTTGGCGCGAATGGCCTGAAACTTTCCCGGTATTTAATCCGGAGATTCATCTGCGCCTGCATCTCCGGGTTCCTCGGATCTCCGAGGATGCTCCTTGCGCCGAGAGCGCGCGGGCCAAACTCCATGCGGCCGTGAAACCATCCGACCACTTTGCCCTCCGCCAGAGCTTCGGCGACGGTTTTGAGCAAAGTTTCCTCCTCGGGAAAGTGTGTATAGGCAATCTTTTCTCGGTCGAGAAAGGCGACGATTTCCGAATCAGCGAATGCCGGTCCGAGCAGCGCGCCACGCAATGTGTCATGTCCGTTCATCTGGCGCGGAATGCCAAGTAGCTGGTGCGCAGTGAACATCGCGCAACCCAGCGCGCCGCCCGCATCGCCCGCGGCGGAGGGAATCCAGACGTTGTCGAAAATTCCTGCGCGGAGGAGGTGGCCATTCGCCACGCAATTAAGCGCGACTCCGCCGGCGAGAACGAGATTTCGAGAGCTGGTGAGCTTTTGCGCGTGACGCGCCATCCGCAGGACGATCTCCTCGGTGACCTTCTGAATGCTTGCTGCGAGATCCATCTCCCGCTGGGTAATGGGCGACTCTGGCTTGCGCGCGGGGCCGCCAAAGAGCCTTTCAAAGCCGGCGCCGGTCATCGTGAGGCCATGCGCGAAGGCGAAATACCGCATGTCCATGCGGAACGACCCATCTTCGCGAAGGTCGATGAGCTTATCGAAAATCACGTCTGCGAAGCGCGGCTCGCCGTACGGGGCGAGCCCCATGAGTTTGTATTCGCCGGAGTTGACCTTAAACCCGCAGAAGTAAGTGAAAGCCGAGTAGAGAAGGCCGGGTGAGTGTGGGAATTGCAGCGTCTTTAGAGTCTCGATGCGATCGCCTTGGCCGTGACCAATCGTGGCGGTGTCCCACTCGCCCACACCATCCAGCGTCAGGATCGCGGCATCTTCGAATGGAGATGGAAAGAACGCCGACGCAGCATGCGATTCGTGGTGGCCGGTGAACACAATCCGCCGGGTGTATTGGCCATCGAGCGCCGCTTTGATGTCGCTCGGGAGAAAAAGCTTCGTTTTCAGCCAGTGCGGCATCGCCATCATAAACGACCGCAATCCGGCCGGGGCGAATGAGATGTAGGTCTCCAGCAGCCGGTCGAACTTTAGCAACGGGCGGTCGTAAAATGTCACGTAGTCGATTTCACCAGGCGAAATCCCGGCTTCGTGGAGGCAGTATTCGACGGCACGACGTGGGAAAGCAGGATCGTGTTTGATGCGCGAGAATCGTTCCTCCTGTGCTGCGGCAACGATCTCACCATCGCGCAGAATCGCAGCGGCGCTGTCATGATAGTAGGCCGATATTCCGAGGATGTGGCGTGGCATCAGTTCGATTTACGCTGCGCCAGACGCTTCGTGCTGCCAATGAGAATTCATTGAAAATCCGGACTGCGGCCCGTGGAATGCTAACATATCGCCTTTTAGGCAGATAATCCGTGTCCGATAAACAGCGCAATTCAGGTAAACCGCTAACCGAACCTCCATGGCTCGTGCGGTTTTCGCGCCGCCTCGATATCCGCCTGAAGTGGGGCGTTTTTGGATTTTTGTGTGCTGTGGCGGTTGTTATTCCTGCGGTATGGTTGGTGAAGGGTATTCTGTCGGTCGGGGATTCGATGGTGGATCCGGGCGAGCTGTTCATGCGCATTATCTGGGCGCTTTCGATTCAAGGAGCGGGCCTTGCGTTGTGCTTCATTTACGGGCGTGCGGTGATTCGCGACATGAGCACGGCGATGTCGGTTCTGGAGGCTGCTTCGAGGGCCGTAATTGAAGGCGATTCTGCAGTGGACATTCGTGGAGAGCCGCGGAGCGACGAAATCGGGCGGCTTGCCGACGTTTTGCGGGAGATGTTGGAGGTGAACGGTGCTGATCGCCGGAAGTTGATTGAGGGCAACGTCGCGCTGCTGGTCGCGAATGACCGGCTCGCGCAGGCGAACATGGACTTGGAATCCGCCAGCGGAAAGGTCCGTCAGCTCGCCGCCGAGGCCGGGGCGGCAAATGTGGCGAAGCGCAATTTTCTGGCGGTGATGAGTCATGAAATCCGGACTCCGGTAAATGGCATCATCGGTATGACAGAGCTTGCTTTGCAGACGCAATTGAGTGCCGAGCAGCGTGATTACCTCGATACGGTGAATTCGTCGGCGCAATCGCTTCTCGATTTGCTGAACGACGTCCTCGATTTCTCGAAGATTGAGGCGGGAAAGCTCGAACTTGAACGCGCCGACTTCAAGATCCGGGACATGCTCGACGAAACTCTCGCAGCATATGCGCCTCGTGCGCATTCAAAGGGACTCGAGTTACTTCTGGATGTCCGGAGTGATGTCCCGGAGACGCTTATTGGCGATTCCCACAGGCTGCGGCAGGTGATCCTCAATCTCGTTAGCAATGCGATTCGATTCACGAGCTGCGGTGAGGTTGTTGTCCGTGTGGAAACGGAACGGGCGGACTGGAACGCTGGTGATGCGATATTGCGATTCTCGGTAATCGACTCCGGTTGCGGGATTCCAGCATCTAAGACGGGCGTGATCTTTGAGGCGTTTGCGCAGGCGGATGGATCGATAACCAGGCAATTTGGCGGCACGGGGCTCGGGCTTTCGATTTCCCGCGAACTGGTTGGGTTGATGCAGGGCGAGATCCGCGTGACGAGCGAAGTGGACCGCGGCAGTATATTTACATTTACGGCGCGGCTCGGCATCCGTGCAGGTGCGACTCCAGAGTTGCCGATGGTGCTTGCCGGGCGACGGGCGCTTTTGTTTGAGCCGCATCCGCTGAGTGCATCTCTCATCCAGGAGAAGCTCGGTGCCATGAATGTGACTTGTATATGCTGCGGCGGGGCGGATGCCGCAATCACGCAGGTTCAGGACGGCGGGTTCGATTTTCTCATCGTGGATACTTTCCGCAGTCCGGCGGAACTGCCGCGGTTTGTCGCCGCTGCCGCCCGGGCCGGTGCATCCGGCAGAAGGCCATCCATCGTGGCGCTGCGAGGATCGCATTTGCAGGGTGGTGGTGAGTTGGAGGGGGTTGCAGGGATTCTGCTGAAGCCGGTCGGTGCGCGCCGTCTTCGCTCGCTGCTTTACTCGGCGCTCACGCCGTCCGAGCTTCGAGAGCGGAAGTGTGAGCCGTCCGAGACCAGGGCACCGCATGGGCGGAGATTGCGTATTCTCGTCGCCGAGGACAATGCGACCAATCGGCGGATTGTAAAAGGATTCCTCTCAAACTGGGGGCACTCCGTGACGTTGTGCGAGGATGGTGAGGATGCGATGTCGAAGTGGGAGGATGGCGCGTTTGATCTCATTCTGATGGATTTGCAGATGCCAAAACTGGACGGTATCGCAGCGGCCCGACGGATTCGCGCGTTTGAAGCGGAGCGCAAGCTGGACAGGACCCCGATCATCGCGCTCACGGCAAATGTCCTCAAAGGAATCCGCGATGAGTGCGCGAAAGCGGGAATGGACGGATATCTCGGAAAGCCGATGCGGGAGCATGATTTACTGCACGCACTGGAGGAAGCGGTGCCCGGTCTGCACCGGTCTGAAGCCGGTTCGGAGCGGCGCTCCGCGGAGGGAAGCGGGTTGCGCCCGGGAGCGAGTTATTGTTTCGATGCAGCGGCGCTGCTTTCGAGTGTTGGAGGTTCGCGCGCCACCGTCGCAGGGTTGCTGTCGGATTGTCGCGATGAGGATTTGCCGGAAATGATGACAGCCGTCGAATCCGCGCTCTCAGCCGGCGATTGCAGGAGCCTTGCGCGCGCTGCGCACGCCATCAAGGGGGTTGTGGGCGTATTCCAGGCACCGAGGGCGCACTTCGCTGCTCTCCGGCTTGAAGCTGCGGCTTTGGGTGAATCCTTTGATATTTTGCGCCGGAACGCGGAGGAGTTGCGGGATGCGGTATCCGAATTGCTTTCACATCTGGAGGCCTTTCTTTCCGATCCGCAGGCCCAGTCCACATAAATTAATTTTTCACAATGCCCGAGCCCATTCCCAGTATTCTGCTCCTTGAGGACACGCGAACGGTCCAGAACTACATCCGCGACGTCTTGCGTTCGTTGCCGCGGGAGCACCGCCTGCTGACCGCCCGGAAGGTTCAGGAGGCACAGACTTTGGCGGGCGTCCATCCGGTTGATTTGTTTATTGTAGATATCGGGCTGCCTGATGGTGACGGCCTTGACTTCCTTTGTTCCATGGCTGCGGCCTGCCCGACCGCCAAGGCGCTCGTCATCACTTCGAATACAAGCGGAGACTATCAGGACCGGGCCCGCCAACTCGGTGTTCTAAACGTTCTTGCGAAGCCGCTCCAGCGAAAGGCACTGCTTGAAGCGGTGGCGCGTCTAATTGCCCCGGTGGAGCAGGATGCGGGTGAGGGATTCGAGGCCACCATAGGGGGGCTGTCGCCGTCGGATATCATCCAGCTCAAATGCATGAGCGGAGCGACGGGCGGCCTTGAATTCAGCCGGCCGGATGCCCGGGGAATTGTATTCTTCCAGGCGGGCGAGGTGATTCATGCGGAAGTGTGGATTGGGGATGAATACCAGCATGGCGTGGAGGCTTTCAAATTCATCGTATCGTGGCGCTCCGGTATAGTCTGCGAAACGTCGCTCCCGCAGCCTGGCGAGCGCACGATTTTTGGCGGCTGGCAGACGTTGTTGATGGAGGCGGCCCAGGCTTTTGATGAAGGGCCGGGGCTTCATATTTCATCGCGCTAGCCCCCGCATCCCTTGTGCCAGTGATACTGGTGCGGGATGGGAATTGTTCCGAGTCCATACGGGAAATCGCATCAGTGCACTGCGTGCCCGCAATACCGGGTTCGGCGTTACGAGGCGGGCGGGATTCCGTTACGCTGCGGTGGAAGCACGGCGCCGGCGGTTTCCGAAAAAGGCGCATGCCGCGAGGATGAGAGCTGGCGTTGTCGGTTCCGGGATGACGGTCAGCGTCACATCATTTCCGTCGCCTCCTACGTAGCTGATCGCGAACGTTCTTCCTCATGCCGCGATTTGAAAGCCTTGAGGGAGGCCCGCAAAAGTTCCGCTTACGGCATCGGTTGCGTCATTGTTGATGATTGTGAATACCGAGTTCTCGGTGGGCACAAATCCGTTGATCAGCCCCAGTAGCAAATCTCCGCCAAGCCTCACGCCGCCGGTAATTGCAAAACGATCGTAGTCGGCTGGCGCGTTTCCGGCGATTTGGATCCGCAGGGAACCTCCCGCCTGCACGTCGAGCGCAAAGCCCGCCGCGCTGCCGGCAAGGATGCCGGTCGGATCGAGCGCGGTTCCGGGGCTGAGGCTGCCGCCGCTTGCGATGAGTGCGCCGAGGTTTCCGCTGGTGATATCGCCGCCGAGTGTTCCCGATGCGATCACGGTAATTGCGGGTCGGGAAACTGCGGTGAATCCCGCAGTCAGGAAAAGCGTGCCACCGTCGATCGTCACGTCGCCTGTAAATGCGCCGCCCGACTCGAGCGTCAGACTGCCCGTTCCGCGAACCGTGATTGCAGGAGAACTGCCGCTGACGGCACCGGCGATTGAGACGTCGGAATTCGCCACAATCGAGTGTGGATTCGTTCCCGAAAATTGCGCGCTTCCAAGGAATCGCATCGTGCTGCCGTCAAAAGTCGAAGCCAGCCCCTGAGTTCCACCGAAGATCAGCGTTACGCCCGCCGGGACGGCGTTCACGCCGGTGAGTGCCGCGGTCGCTCGAAGGGTTCCGGCGTGAAAGACAAAGTTGCTCGCGCCTCCAAGTGAACCGCCACTTGCGATGGAGATGACTCCGCCGTTGGTCGAAGCATTTCCGAGTTGGATGCCGCCGAACAGCGCTGAGTTAATTGCCGAGAGGGAGAGCGTTCCGCCGCCCAGTTTCAGGATGCGCCCGCTTGCGCCGCTGCTCACGGCTCCGGAGAGGAGCAAATCGATCGAACCAAGTCCGTCGCCGACCGTGAAAGTTCGCAGGATGTTTCCGAGATTGAGCGTCGCCGAAATGGTCGCCGTGCCGACGGGATTTGCCGATGTCACGGGGCCTCCGAGTTGAAGTTCGCCGCCGCCGCCATCGAGCAAGCCGTCAGATTCAAACGTAATTGAAGTCACCGACGGGAGGCTTCCGGAAAGACGCAGTGTGCCCGAGTTCTGGAGAACAATATCGCCGGCTGTCGTTGCCCCGGGAACGTTCAATGTCGTTGAGGATGCGATGTCGAGGAGTCCGCTTCCGGTGAGGGAACGCGATGCGGACAGGGTGATTGACGCGGTAGTCCTGAGTTTGCCGCTTTCGAGAACGATTCCACCGCTGGATGCTCCAAGTGCGGTATCGGAGGAAATCTCCACGGTTCCGGCGGATATCGTCGTGCCGCCGCTGAACGAATTTGCCGACGCAAGAAGAAGCGAGCCCAAGCCGGCTTTTTTCAGTCCCGAGGTTCCGCTGATTGCGGCCGAAATCGTGGCCGTGTGGCTGCTGCTGGAAACCGTAATGGTAGCCGGTGCGGTGCCGCCGAGTGCGAGGGAGCCACCGTTTAAAACATACCCGGAAGATTGAAATCGGATGCCCGCGTTCGCAGCGGCACCGGCTCCGATAGTCACCGTTCCGGCGGTGCCTGAAAACACCACCTCGCGGGCAGCGTCGGCGACAATTGTTGTGCCGGTTCCGTCAGCGAGCGGATTCCAATTTGCCGTTGTTGTATCCCATGTCCCACTTCCTCCGAGGCCGGCGAGTGCGCCATTCGTGTCCCAAAAAAGCAGACCACCCGAGAGCGTTGCAGAAAGAATGAGATTATCGAGTCCGAGTGCCTGCGCTCCGGAGCCCGTGCCGCTTCCGTTATAGTTCCAGCGAAGAAAGTAGCTGCTGTTTGGCGCGATTGTGATTCCGCCGATCGTGACGCTTTTCGTCACACTCAGCGGCGGGTTGAAGACATCGATGCTGTTCAGGTCGCCCGAGTAGGATTGCGTTCCTGCAGAGATCGCAGAACCCCACGCGGAATCGTTGGCAGACGCATAAAATGTCCATTCACGTGATTGAATTCCGGCGCGATATTTTTCGTAGTCGAACGAAAGCGAAAGGCTCGTGATGTTCTGGCCGGTGGTGTTTTGAAACGCGAAGATGATGTCGCGATTGTTGGTGAATGGCGCGGCACCGGTGATGTAACCAATCGCCCGTTCTGTGCTCACGCCGACGGTGCCGTTCACAAAATGGTAAGCTCCCGCTGGCGAACTGCCGCTCAGGATTCCAGCGCCGGTTGTTCCCGCTGTTTGCGTAGAAATGATGGTAGTGTTCGAAAACGGAACGCCCTGCCCGAAGCCCCAGCCCACCGGGAGCGCGCTTGTGGAGCCGTCGAAGTTTTGTGTGTACGACGGGCCTGTCAGCGAAAGCGGCGTCTGGGCGAACGCTTGTCCGCACGCTGAGACGATTCCAGCCGCTAGGATCAGCGGATGGAAAGCAGGCGGTTTTCGAGCGTTGCGGGATTTATGCGGCATGGATGCCTGCTGGGATTTAGCGTTCGCAGCCGCGGGAAGCTACCCCGCCTTTCGATAGATGGGTAATGAATAGAAGGTCATTCCCACGGCTTGCGATGGCCGGCACGGTTAATGAATGCCGAGGTCTGCGAGGTATCGCTCGGCGTCGAGTGCGGCGGCGCAGCCCTGTCCGCTTGCCGTGATGGCTTGCCGGTAACGATGATCGCTTACGTCGCCCGCGGCGAAAACTCCCGGCACGTTTGTCGCGGTGCTGCCGGGTTTTTGAAGGAGGTATCCGTTCTCGTCGAGATCGAGGACGCCCTTGAATGGCGCGGTGTTGGGAGTGTGTCCAATCGCGACGAAGACGCACTTCACTTCCAATTCGCTCTCCTCTCCGGAGACGAGATTCTTGAGCTTCACGGCACGCATTTCACCGTCGGCATCCGGGATGTATTCGGTAATCGCGGAGTTCCATACAGGCTCCACCTTCGGGTTTTCGATCACCCTCTGGGCCATGACCTTTGAGGCGCGGAGTTCTCCCCGGCGATGGATCAGGTAAACTTTGCTGGCGAAGCGCGTGAGGAAAGTCGCTTCCTCGGCAGCGGAATCACCACCGCCTACGACGCAAACCGGGACATTGCGGTAAAACGCTCCGTCGCACGTCGCGCAGCTCGTCAGGCCGTGGCCGCGCAGTTCGCGTTCCTTGTCGATACCCAGCCATTTTGCGCTGGCACCGCTCGCGATGATCAGGGCGCCGGTGTCGATCCACTTTCCGTCGACCTCGATGCTTACGTGACCTTCGCCCTTTTTGAGTCCGGTGCATTCGGTATACTCAAATCGTGCACCGAAACGCTCCGCCTGAGCCTTCATGTTCATGATGAGTTCCGGGCCCATCACGCCTTCCTTAAAGCCTGGAAAGTTCTCCACGAGTGTGGTGGTGGAAAGCTGGCCGCCCGGTTCCGCTCCCTCGAGCACAAGCGGGTTCAGATTTGCGCGGGCGGCGTAAATTGCGGCGGTGAGACCGGCGCATCCGGTCCCGAGAATGATGACTTTTTCCATAAGTGGGCTGCTGTGAAATCACGTCCCGGACATCCGGGCAAGCATGGGAGTTGAAAATCCCGATCTTATTCCAAAACATGGCCGTTGACGCGTATTCCGGCGGGGCTCGCTTTGTGCCTGTGGAATGCTGTTGAACCGTTCGGAGCGGCTGTGAAATCATCCACGGCGTAATGGAAAAGGAACACGTCGAATTGCTTGGAAACCGTCCTGCGCCCGCTGCCCGGTTGTTCGAAGGGCGTTTCATTTCGCTAAAGCCCCTCAACGTGGCGGCGGATGCGGCGGAGCTGTTTGCGGCGTCACATGACGGTGGAGCAGGGCAGTCGATTTGGCGTTACATGACTGTCGGGCCGTTTGCGGATGCCTCATCGATGTCGATGTGGCTTCACGGCAGGACGGCGATTCCGGATATGATTTCGTACACAGTTCGAGACGCTGCGCGGGCTGCGGTCGTAGGATCGATTTCGCTGATGAGCATTCGACCCGAGCACGGCGTGGCGGAGTTGGGAGCGATCTGGTTCTCGCCCGCCGCGCAAAGAACGAAGGCGAACACCGAGGCGAATTTTCTGCTGCTGCAGTATTGCTTCGAAAAGCTCGGCTATCGCCGGATGGAGTGGAAATGCGATGCGCAAAATGGACGGAGTCGGGCGGCGGCGGAGCGCCTAGGCTACTCGTTTGAGGGGATTTTTCGTCAGCATCTCGTGGTGAAGGGGGCGAATCGCGATACGGCTTGGTTTTCGATGCTCGATCGTGACTGGCCCGGCATCGGTGCCGTGATGAAACGTTGGTTGTACGAGGATGATTCGGTCCCGCTGGGAACGTTGCTCGCGGCTCGGAAATCGTGATCGTGGTTGACGGAATCATCGTGACATTCAGCATCGTTCCAGAATGAAACGAGTCGCATATCTCTTCGTCGCAATGGTCGTCATGCTTGGTTGCGTAGCATACGGCGCTGAGGCCATCGCGATTGCCTTCGTGTTTGATACATCGGGCAGCATGCTGGAGAGCGTAAAGGATGCGCGTGGAGTTGATGTGCAGAAGTTCGAAGTCGGACGGAAGGCGATGGACGGTGTCGTGGAAAAGCTCACCCAGTTCTCGAAAACGAGCGACCGGCCGCTGCAGGTGGCCCTTTTTGTTTTCGATGGAAAGACCGGTGTTCGCGAGGTTCTGGCGCCCGGGAAATTTGACGCCGCGCGGTTGCGCGAGTCGCTGCCGCAAAGGAAGGACATCGCCGGAGGCACGCCGCTTGGGAGGGCAACGGATGCGGCTGCGAAATCGATCGCAGCGGTCCAGGCGTCGTCCAGGCATGTGATCGTGCTCACTGACGGCGACAATACCGCCGGACCGAAGCCGGAGGACGCCATCCGCGCAGCGAAGGCACCGGTGCAGTACCATTTCATCGCTTTCGATGTAGACGCCCGCGTTTTCTCGGGAGTCAGGCAGGCAGGTGCCACGCTTCTTTCGGCGGGCGATGCCAAGCAGCTCGACGAACGGCTGGGATTTCTGCTGGAGGAGAAAATTCTTTTGGAGAAGGAATGAAAACGTAGCGGTGACAAATGATTGCTCCGCGCTAAAGTCACAACCTCGAAACACAACCCGATACACTATGTTCCGCGCACTCAAACGACTCTTCATTTACCTCGGTCTCATGGCTGAGAAAGCCACCGAAACGGACGCCATTAATCAGGCTGTCGTGGAGCGCGGAATTCGCGATGCCCGAGAGAAGGCTGACAAAGCTCACTACGCGAACGGACAACTTGCCGGACAGGTGGCAAATCTAAAGGATCAAGTGAAGCGCCAGAACCGACAGAAACAGGAATTGCAGGGGCTCCTACAGGCCGCGATTGCTGCGAACGACGAAGAGAACGGCGCACACTACGCGGAAGAGCTGGCGAACATGGAGGGCGACATCGCCGAAAATACCGAGCAGCTCAATCACCTTGAGGCACTCTACAAACAGAACACCGAAATCATCGCTAACAGCCTTCGTGAAGTGCAGCGCTTTCAGCGTGAGTTCGAGACGCTGAAAGCACGCGTAGCGGTCAGCAAGTCACTCGACGGGCTTGCCACGTTGATGAAAGGCAGTATCGGGGAATTGCAGGGAATGATGGGTGGCGACGTCGGTCAGAGCATGGAGCAATTGCGGCAGACGGCCGCCAATGGGGAAGGGCAGATGCGCGCGACGATGGACCTCGCAAAGGAACTGGGCAGCAATGTGCAGCGGCAGCAGGAAATGAAGAAAGCCCGCGGCAAAATGCTCTTCGAGGAATACAAGAAGAAGATGAATCAAGTAACGCCCGAAGCCCAGCAGCCCGCAGCAGAACAGGCCGCGCGCCAGAAAATTGCCGAGGGCTAAAACTCGCGCAGTTTAGCCTTTGGCAGTGGTATGGCCGGTTTGGCCGGCGATGCTACGCGTGCTTTTGAACTTTCCGTGGATTGTGTCGAAGGAGTTGGCGGAGTGATCGTGACCGGCGGATGCATGGCCGCATGAACAGAGGCGACTGTACGGAGTTGGGCTCCTAACTCGGGAAGGAAATTTGAAATGAAATCCCGAATGGCTGGGTCTTTGGAATCTTCCGCGTTCTTCATCGATGCGAACAGGTCCCGATTTGTCGCCAGCAAAAGCTCCGTGAGACTCGCATCGATACCCGGCTCGCTGTTATCGGCGAGCCTCTTGATGTATTCCTTTCGAACAGCCGATTCACGCTGATTCTCCGGGATGTTTCGCATTTCGGCGAGCGTGGAAAGGACCGTGGATTGTTGTGTGACCGACTGGGTGATTTGCCGTCCCAATTCGCGTAACTGCGTGCTTGTCGCGACAGAGGCGTGAAGCGCCAGCAGTTCCAGCGTCTTCAACTGGTCGATCGTCTGGGTGATGAACATCAAGTCGCGACCGCCGACTTGGGAATTGAGTAGAGGCGTCTTCTGCGCCGGCGTGCCGGTTGCTTTTTGGGTGGAGGGCTGTTGCGCAAACGATGGCAAAACGAGCGCGAGAAAAGCGAAGGCTGCTACAGGTTTCATGGGATGGGAAATCAACGGAGCGGAGTCGGCTGGTGTCGCCTTTAGAACGTAAGGGTGACGGTCATCAGTGCATTCCAAAGTACATCGTCAGCCTCGCCTTCGCGATTTTGCGGGCCGAATCCAGGAATCTGATCCGTGCTGCGACGGTAGATGTCCTTGTAGCCTTCGTCCGGAATGAGAAAGCCGACACCAGCGCCGACGATGATATTCTCCGTGAGGAGCGGCCTGTATTTCAAACCGAGGCTGAGATCCCATCCGAGCCGGTCGCTCACTTTGTTCGTGTGCAGAGCCCGTTCAATCGGCGCGGTTTGATCGAACCAGATGTAGTTCGCATTGAGGAACGCGCGTAACTTCGGGGTCACGTCTGCATCAAGCCCTGCGCCGACGATCTTCACACCTGGGTTTACGAAGTTCGACTGCCCCTCAAATTTGCTGCTGCGAAGGCTCGGGATGAGGCTGTCGGGATTCTTCAAATTCACTGCTGTGCCTGCGAGGTTGAGACCTTCGTGAACGTAGTAACTGAACGGACCGCCGACGAAGAACGGAGCATCCACGATACTGTCGAATCCCGTGCCGCGATCATCCGTGGGATCGCTGTCGCCGCTCGCCCAGAAGCCGCTCAATTTGAAGCGCAGCCAGTCGCGATCGTAGCTTAATTCGAGCGCAGCCATTTGTGCATTCACGTCGATACGGCGCCCCGCCAGTCCGTTGAACTCATCTTCGCCCAGCGCCCAGTAGAATGCGTGCGTGATGTTCCAGCGCCCGATGTGACCGTCGCCAGCCCATCCCAGATAAACCGTGCGAACATCGTGCTCGCGGGCGTTTCCGAAATCGCCGAGTGGCGCGGGGCGGACGAGGAAATCGTTCTTATCGAAATGCTGCTGGCCGTCGTCGAAATTGAGGTGAAGCGACAGTTGGCCGGTGTAGCCTTTCCAGAGCAAGTCCTGCCGGTAGAGATTCGCGATGATGACCTGCTGCTCGCGCGAGTCGAACATGTTGAGCCCGCTGTAGGTGTCCTTCTCGCGGAGATTGAAATAGGCGAGATTGTATTGCCAGTGGTTGTTGTCCCAGTTGCCGAAAAGGCGGGCACCGAGGTTGGTGTCGCTGAAAATGAAACCGCGGAAATCGGAGACGAAGGGCTGGATGCCGACCCGCGTGACCCAGAAATCGTAGTTATCGGAAAGGTCGCCGAGGTGGTATTCGAAGAACAACTCCTGCACGCCAAAGAAGTCCTTGTGCCGGTAGGTATTTCGTGTGCCAGCCTTGTCCTTCTCGTGGTCCGGGGCGTCGGGGAATTTCATTCCGGATTTCGGCTCGTTCGTGTTTGGATCGACGGCGACGAGTTTCTTCGCCGCGCCGAGCGGGCGGAGTTGTGGAGCGATGTAGTTGAACGCATCGCCGGGGCTCGCCACCGCGGAAAGCGCGCGGATTCCGCGACCGGTGTTTGTTCCAAATCCGTCGCGAAAGGCGGGAATCGCGCCGATTCTCTTGGTGTTCGGTTCGCTGCCGCTGGCCTGATTCACGCCACGCGGATCCGGATCGAGAAGGTTCTGTTCCCGAACCCAGACCCAGTTGTCGTTTTTCACGACCTGAAGCCGGAACAGCCATTCGACGGGTTTGAATGTTGTTTCGCCTTTGAATACTTCGAAGGTGAGCGAGCGGTCCGACGAAATCACGCGTTGTTCCCCGCGCCCGAAAAACTCCGAACTGTTCGGCGTGGCGGCGCTGATCCCCGACGGGACGGGCAGTCTGCGGTATTCAAAAAGGTTGAATGTTTTCGCGGTGATGTTGGCGAAAATTTCCTGCCCGATGATCGGCGCGTCACCCTTTAGTTTCGACTGTTCGTACGGGTGCCAGAGCTTCAGCGTTTCGCGGCCATCGCCGTACGGGACTTCATGCCGCGGGTCGAGGTAGCGCTGCCACTTGGGGAAGGGGATTGCCCAGCGGTTCACAAGTGCTTCCGAGTTCGGAAGGACACCGAGACCTTCCTGTCCCATCGGGTATTCGCGATAGTGGAAAATATTCGGCTGTTGCGAGAGCGAGCGGACTCCGCGGCGGGGCAGTCGGATGCCGGAGGCTGGGTCCACATTGTCGATGCGAGGGATGTAGAGAAAATCGTCGCCAAAAAGCGATGGCCGGTCCGTGAGTTCAGGGAGTTTTCCAAACGGCGTATCCGACTGCGGAAGCCCGATGTCGAACGGCGTGCCGCCAATGTTCTTTGGCTCAGGAGGCGGCGCATCAGGCATCTTTGGCAAGGGTCGCAATTGTGGCTTCACGCGCACTGCGGGCGTGGCGATTCCACCCGGGTCGGGGTTGAATTGCAGCGGAGCTTTCGGTGGGATTTGCTGCCCTTCCGTGTGTGACGAGTGTGGCTTCCCCAGCGAACTCTCGGCGGAATAGGCAGCCGGAACCACCGCCCGCGAAACGGTAATCACCGCGAGCAGCGATGCGATCGAGCGGGCTAATGTGAAAGCGGGCCGGGATGCCATTTCGCGCTTATAGCCAATTCCGACCGCCGCGGGCAAGCGCGGACGTTTCCGTAGTGAAAACGCAGCGCCGGCGCGCTTACGCTGCTCCGCCGGAACTTTCCATGTTTTCGCTCAGCAGGTTTGGCGATTTGCCGAAGCTCTCGGCGACGGACGGAATCGGTGAGGCGTTCTCCGTGCCGAGAACATCGCGTTTTTCTCCGCTCTCGTCGCGATTGCGGAACTTCACGCCGACGAGCTTCGACACACCGTGCTCTTCCATCGTCACGCCGTACAGGGCGTCGGCGCGTGCAATGGTGCGCTTGTTGTGGCTGATTACGACGAACTGACTCTGCTGCACGAAGCGGTCGAGGATCTTGATGAAGCGGTTGATGTTCGATTCGTCGAGCGGCGCGTCCATTTCATCCAGCACGCAGAATGGCGACGGCTTAACCATGTAAATGGAGAAGAGCAGCGCGACCGCCGTCATGGTCTTCTCTCCGCCCGAGAGCAGCGTGATGCTCGTGAGCTGCTTGCCCGGCGGTTTTGCGATGATTTCGATGCCGCATTCCAGCGGGTCGGCTTCCTCGGTCATCACGAGGTTGGCCTGTCCGCCGCCGAACAGTTCGCGGAACATCTCCTGGAAGTTCACGCGGATTTTTTCAAAAGTCTCCGCGAATAGCGTGCGCGTGGTGGTGTTGATTTTGTTAATCACCTCGATGAGTTCGGTCTTGGCCTTCTCGGTGTCTGTGATTTGGTTTTCGAGGAAGGAATTGCGCTGCTCAAGTTCCTCGTATTCCGCGATTGCATCAATGTTCACCGGCCCCATCGAGGCGAGGCGCGTGTCGAGTTCGCGGACCAGCACTTCCACGCGGCCCCAATCCAGACTCTCGTTTGTTAGAACCGGCGCTTCCGTGTCTTCAGCGCTTTCTGCTTCAGGCTCGGCGGTCGGTGTTTCCTCGGCTGCGGAGTTTTCGGAGTCGACGTTTGCATCGACCTTGCGCACGCGCTTTCCGATGTCGCGCAGGCATGCGGCAAGTGCGTAGCTGTCCGGCGTGAATTCGTTGAGGGCGATATTGTAGCGCTTCAGGATATGGTCGGAAATAGCGTTGGCCTTCAGCTCCAGCTGCGTGACACGCACTTCGAGTGCGCCGCGCTGCTCGACGCAGACGCTCTGTTCGCGACGAAGCATCCGAAGGCGTTCCGCGACTTCCTCTGCGCCGGAGACAAAAGCGCGGCGCTCTTCCTGAAGTCGGTTCACCGCTTCCTCTGCCTCGCCGACGCTTGCACGGAGGCGCTCCATATTTGCTTCAATCTCGGCATTCTCCGCATGAAGCGCGGCGGCGCGGTCATCATAGCTTGCGATGTCGCGGCGGCGTTCGTCGATCAAGCCGCGAAGCTCTTCGATACGCGCCTCCATCGGCTGCCGTTGATGGTGGAGCGACGAATGCCGCTGGCGTTCTGTCGCGACCTTGATCTTCAGGTCATTCAGCTCGGATGAGACCTCCGATTCCTGGGCGCGGAGCATCTCAAGGTCGTTCTGGGCTTCGTTCCGGCGGGCGATGAGCGCGTCGAACATCTCCATGGCTCCGCGGATTTCCGCTTCTGCCTCATCCATTTTTAATGCGGCCTCGGCACGGCGGGCCTCGGCGCTCTGCTTTTCCCAATCAAGATTCTGGAGCTTCTTTTCGGCGTCGCGCACCTGACTTTCCAAAAGCGATTGCTGGCCGCGAAGGGTGCTCAACTGCATCGTCGCGTTCTGCTTCTCATTGCGTGCCTCCTCGATGGCTGCCGTGGCGGAATCAATCGCAGCTACTGCGGCATCGTGCCGCGCATTCAATGCGGCGACCTGCTCGCGCAGTCCCGCCACCTCGGCCTCAAGGCCGATGATTTGGTTCTTCCGGTGCAAAATGGAGTTCTCCTCATCCTGCTTGCTTGCGCCGCCGCGGAGCACGCCGTCTCCCGAGATGACTTCACCGGCGAGCGTTACGATTGCCGATCCGCGCATCTGAGGGAATACCCGCATCGCAGTCTCCAAGTCGGGCACCAGCACGCTGTGGTTTATCAGTCGTTCGACGGCGCGCGCGACCTCGGGTTCGGCTTTCACCTTGTTGATCACCCAATCAATCGCGCCGTGCGGCAGCAGCATCAGCTCGTTCGTCTCGTGTGTGAACATGCGATCCATGTCGCGAAGCAAAAGCGACGCGCGGCCGAGTTTTTGCGCAGTGAGAGTCTTCATCACGGACTCGGCGATCATCGTGTCCTTCATTATAATCGCCTGCAAATTTGCGCCAAGCAGCGCTTCAACAGCGGTAACGTATTCCGGGTCCACCTGAATGCTCTGTGCCAGCGCGCCATGAATCGCAGGCTTGAAAAAGTCCGGGTTGTCTAAGCCTGCTATCACTGCCTGTGTTCCCTCGCTCAGGCCTTCGCCGACGGTATTGAGTTGCTGGAGAACGCCAAGGCGTCCGTCGCGCTCGCTCAGCACACGCTGAGTCTCGCGGAGTTCTTTTTCCACCTGCGAAAAATTCTCCCGTGCCTCGCGCAGCACGGATTCCGCGGCGCCGAGCGCGACCGTGCGGTTTTCAAGCTCGCGCGTGACCGCTTCGATATCGGCCGTCGCAGTATTCAACTGCTCGCGCAAACGCGTCACGGACTCCTCCGCACTCGCGGCGTCCTGTGCCAGCACGGCAAGGCGCGCTTCGGCACCGTCCCGTTGTTGAAGCACGTTGCTGCTTTGCGCACGCAGACTGCCCAGACGGCTTTCCACACGGCCTGCATCATTTGCCAGAGCCGAGATTCGTGCGTCTGCATCGGCTCGTTGAGCAGTGAATCCTGCCGCGCGCGCCTGCACTTCCTCCATCCGACGAAGCTCGGAAGCGAGCATCTCTGTAATGCTCGTAAGCTCGCTGTCCGTGTCGCGGAGCTGCGTTTCCGCAAGCTGATACTTTTCCTCCGCAGCGGCGACATCGGAGCGATAGCGCTCCTGCAGTTGTTCAAATTCGAGCGCCCGCTCGGCATTGAAAGCCAGTCGATTTTCATGATTGCCGATACGCTGGCGGATGTCCTGCACCGACTGCCGCGCGGCATTCAGCCGCTGCTCCATTTCCTCCAGCGCCGCGCGCTGCGCCTGTGCCTCCTCCTCGGCGGACGACACGGCGATTTCCATTTCGTATGCCTTCGCCGCGAGCGAATCGAGTTCCTCGCGCGACGCCGCCCGCGACGAATCCAGCTCCGCCCACTGCCGCTGCGAGTGGTGAAGCTCCAGCGTTTTCAAATCGTCCAGCATCGCCTGGTAGCGACGCGCTTTTGCGGCCTGCCGCTGCACGCTGCCGATCTGCCGCTTCACTTCCTTGATGATGTCTGCAAGCCGCAGCAGATTCGCCTCGGTCGCCTCCAGCTTCCTCAGCGCCTCCTTGCGTTGGAATTTGTATTTCGTGATTCCCGCAGCCTCTTCGAAAATCGCGCGACGATCCTCCGGGCGGCTCGACAAAATCTGATCGATTTTGCCCTGCTCCATAATCGAATACGCCGAGCGTCCGATACCCGTATCCATGAACAGCGTGTGAATGTCCTTCAGCCGGCAGGGCGTCCCGTTCAAAAGATACTCGGATCCGCCCTCGCGGAACACACGGCGGGTGATTTTCACCTCATGCCAGTCCAGCCCCAACTGCTCCTCACATTCGCTGAACGTCATCGACACCTCCGCCATCCCGAGAGCCTGCCGCGAGTCCGTGCCGGAGAAAATCACGTCCGTCATCTCGCCGCCACGCAGCGCCTTTGCCGACTGCTCACCGAGCACCCAGCGGATGGAATCGAGCACGTTGGACTTTCCGCAGCCATTCGGCCCGACCACGCAGGTCACCCCCCGATCGAAGTTGAGCACGGTCTTTGGCGCAAACGATTTGAAGCCGAAAATTTCTAGCGATTTGAGATACATGGGTCGTATTTCCAGTAGTTTTCTGTCCTTAAAGGTGGTCGATGTTGAAATGGACTTTGCCGCCTCGCAAGCACAATTAGTTGTGGTTTTGCTGAGGTGTTGACCGCTACATAGAGTGGAGGGTGTTCCGTTGTGTCAGGCTGGCTCGCTGGGTTGACCGACCCGCTTTTAACCAAATCGGCGCGAGAATTCCTTTGCCAAAGCGCCCGCCCGTCGCATACGGTTCGCGTTCCTGATTCGCGGCGTCTTCGCTGCGACTTCGAGGATAGCGCCAGCATAGCTCAGTTGGTAGAGCAGTTGATTTGTAATCATCAGGTCGCCGGTTCAACTCCGGCTGCTGGCTCCACTCCCAGTTTGTTTCTCTTCGCCGCGCCGCGCCGCGACAGGCGCCCCACGCCCTAATACTGACGATAGACTAACCACCGCTGCCTACTGCCCGTCTTCCGAGGCTACGGTTTTTGTCTGGCGGACGGGGCACGCTCGGTCCCTACTGCGGCGCGTTTTTAAACTATGAAGAATCTCATCGGCTATTTGTCTTGTGCGCTCGCGCTTGTGTTGTCGTCGGCTTCGCTGCAGGCGGAGGAGCATCCTTGGCTGGAGTATCCGGGCGGCGAGGGGCCGGGGAAGGGGAAGCGGGTGGTGTTTATCGCGGCGGACCAGGAGTATCGCAGCGAGCAGGGGATGCCGATGCTGGCAAAGGTGTTGAGCACGCATCACGGGTTTCAGACGACGGTGCTGTTTGGCGTGAATGAGAAGCTGGAGGTGGACCCGACGATGCCGGTGTATCCGGAGAAGGGCCAGCCTTTGAAGGAGCATAACATCCCCGGTCTGGAGACGCTGGAGAAGGCGGACCTGGTGGTCTTTTTTTCGCGCTTGCTGACGCTGCCGATGGAGCAGCGGGAGGCGATTGTGCGGTATGTGGATTCGGGGAGGTCGATGATTTCGCTGCGGACGGGGAATCATGGGTTTCATGCGGCGCTGCCGTATAAGAAGGACGGGAAGCAGGTGCGGTGGGGGGAGGATATTTTTGGCGGAGCGTTTATGGGTCATCACGGCCGGTGGATGGCGGATTCGACGCGGGGGTTGCTTGTGCCGGACCAGATGGAGCATCCGATTTTGAAGGGCGTGAAGGGTATCTGGGGGGACTCCGATGTTTACCGGACGTATAAGGAAGGGACGAGTCTGCCCGAGGGTTGCACGGCGCTGGTGTGGGGCCAACCGCTGATGGGGCGGAAGGAAACCGACGAGCCGAATACGAAGCTGGAGGCGCTGCCGGTGGCGTGGTTCAAGCATTGGGAGACGACGGAGGGGAAGAAGGCGAGGGTGTTTCAATCGACGATGGGAAGCGCGACGGATTTGAAGAACGAGGGGCTGCGGCGGCTGATCGTCAATGCGTCGTACTGGTGCATGGGGCTGGAGGCTGAGATTTCGCCGACGCGGAGTGTGGAGCCGGTGGGCACGTATGCGCCGCTGGAGAGCGGGTTTAATTATAAGAAGATCGGCGTGGAGCCGAAGCCGGTATCGGCGTATCGCTGAGGCGCTGGGAATTTGCTAAGAGAAGTCGTTGCCGTTCCGTCTCTCATTCATGCGTTCCACGGCGTTTGTACCGGCTGAGAGGGCTGTCCAGACTACCGGCACGCGTTCCACTCACACACTACTCATGTTCGCAAAGTCCAGATTTCACGCGGTCATCGGCGCCGCAGTAATCCTTATGCTGCACGGTTGGAGTCGTGCGGAGAATGAGGTGGGGTTTATCGAGCGATTCGCCCTTGCAGCGGATCGGGAGAAGGCGCTGCGGGAACTGGTGCCGGGCACGGAGGATTTCTTCTTTTTCCACGCGCTGCATTTTCAAAACATCCGCGACGAAAAGCGGCTGGATGAAACGCTCGCGGAGTGGAACAGGCAGTCGCCGGGTGAGAACGGGCGTCGGCGGACCATACTGAACCGCGAGGCGCTGCTCGACTACGCGAAGGATCCAGACGGGACGATCGCGTATTTGAAAGAGCGGTTGGGAGTCGAATTGAATCACGAACGCGAGACGCCTGATACACCGCCGGATTTGCCGGAGAAGCTGGATGCCGCGCTCGTCTCACGCAATGCATTCGAACGGGATGCGCTTGAAAACGACGCAGCTCTGAATTCGCTCTCGCAATCTGCCCTAGCGCGCCTTGTGGCGCAGTCGGAAAAGCTGAGGCCGGAGCAGCGGAAAGCTCTGCTGAAGCGGATAGAGCGGCCGGACACGAAGGGACTCGTGGACTTGATCATTGCGGATTTGAATGGGACGGACGGAACGGAGTTTGGGAGCGCGAGTATTCATTATGCGCTGCTGCCCGAGCAATTGGACGCGCTGGAGAAGAAATTGCCTGCACTCAAGGCAACGGCCGCGTTTGTCAACGCGCGGATTCGGAAACTCGCGCCGCGGGATGATGAAAGTGTCTATGATGACCCGCTGGCACGTGAGGCCTGGCTGGAGCGCCTGTGGAGTTACGTGGAAACGCTGCCGCAGTCTTTCGATTCCCTGAAGGCCGACGTCCTTTGCCGTCGGCTCGATCACGATCGCGGGCGCGGCGTTTACGATGTGCGGCGGTTCATTCAGTTCCTCAAGCTGCCGCGTCGTGCGGCGTATGCGAATGGCCAGTGGCTCGCGGAAATGGAGGCTCGCAGACCGCTGGTGCCGGATATCTTTCTTGATGATTCGCCATTGGGTTCGTTTTCCGTGGATATCGACGCGCTGGTTCGTGAGTATTTTCTCGCGATTCTGGCCAGAGAGGGAGCGGAGAGTCCGGATGCCGAAGGCTGGCGGAAATATACCGAGTGGGTGAGTGAAGGGTGGCTGAAGCCCGTCTTCGCCGAGGCGATGCTTACGCACGGCATCGGTGAAGCGGCAGAATGGGCGTCGTATCTTTCGGAGGATGCGTTTCAGCAACTGAAGGACCGTGTGGATATCGAGTTTCCGGCGACCAATGCGTTGTTCATCAAGCCGGGCGAGGACGTGAGCTTCGACGTGATTGTGAAGAACACGCCGAAGCTGCTGGTTCGCGTATTCGAACTGAACGCGCTGAACTTTTACCTCCAAAACGATCGTGAACTGGATGCAAACATCGACCTCGCAGGGCTGGTCGCTACGAGCGAACGAGCGGAGTCTTTTGAGACCGGCCCGTTCGTAAGGAAGCGAAAGACACTTTCATTTCCCGGACTAAAGAACAGGCGTGGCGCGTGGGTTGTGGAGTTGGTCGGCGGCGGACGCAGCAACCGGGCTCTAATTCGCGTCGGACAGTGGCAGATGATTACCAAAGCGGGCGCGGCCGGGATGATGATTTCGGTGTTTGATGAGAACCGCAAACCGGTGCCGGATGCCGTGGCCTGGATCGAAGGTCGCAAGTTCACGCACGATCCGGCGACCGGCCTACTGGTTGTTCCTTTCTCGACGCAGCCGGGAGAAAAGGCGCTCATCCTATCCGACGCGGAGGGGACTTTCGCCAGTCGCTCCGAATTTGAACATCAGGATGAAAATTACGCGATGGGTGTTTCATTCCACATCGAGCGCGAGCAACTGCTTGCACGCCGGCGTGCGACCATAGCTGTTCAGCCATCGTTGTATCTGTGGGGGATGCTTCTCGATCCTGCGATGCTGGAGGAGCCGAAGCTCACACTCCATTTCGTATCGCATGATTCCATTTCGAGCCGGATTGAGTTCACTGACCTGAAGTTGCGTGCCGATGCGGTCTCTACGTTCGAGTTTCAAGTTCCGGATCGCCTTGCGAGTATCACCGCAGTTTTAAGCGGGAAGGTGACTTCTGTGTCGAAGGGCGGTGAGAAGCAGGCTCTGTCGGGGAGATTCACCTGGAAGCTCAACAAAATGGACACAAAGGATGCTGTGGCTGCAGGTCTTTTGAGCAAAAGTGCTGATGGATATTTTTTCGAGCTCCGAGGCAGGAATGGTGAGGCGATGTCGGGGCGGCAGGTGGAGTTCGATTTCCACCACCGCGACTACGGGCCGTCCATCAAAGTCTCGATGCGAACCGATGCGAAAGGGCGAATCAGCCTCGGAGGGCTCGCGGACATTTCCTCGATTCATGCGGAGAGCGGCGGAATGGAGGCGGTCGATTGGAATCTTCGCGACTATCAGCGCTTGCGGCCCGCGAATCTGAACGTGCTCGAAGGCGATGATGTCCGGATTCCTCTCCCACCCGGGACGTGGCCTCCCGAGCTGTCGCTGCTCGAAACGCGGGGTGGCACTTTTGTTGGTGGTAATAATTTTGTCGCGAACCTTGCGGCGAAGATGGACTCGGATGCTGGATTCCTCGTCATTCGCGATCTGCCCGCGGGTAGTTACTCGCTTGGATTTCGAAACTCAGACGAGACTCTAAGAATCAACGTGGTCCGAGGAATCAAGGCTGGGAACTGGCTGCTCAGCGAAAGACTGATGGCGAGAACGCTCGATACGAAGCCTCTTCAAATCACGGATGTCTCGGCGGACAGGGAGAACGTGACGGTTAGGCTGGCGAACGTGAATTCTTTCACCCGCGTTCACATCGCAGCGACACGATTTGTTCCGGAAACAAGGTTGTTCGAATCACTTTCCGACTTCCGCTGGAGCAATCCGGAATCACGTTGGTGGCAGCGGATGCCGAATCAGTTCTCCCGTGAGCGCGAGATTGGAGATGAATATCGCTACATTCTCGAACGAAGGGCCTTGAAGATTTATGCGGGAAACATGCTCGCGCGACCGGGTTTGATTTTGAATCCGTGGCAAATCGAGGATGTCGCGTCACAAGCTCTTTCACAGAAGGCAGCGAAGGACATGATGAATAGGCCGAGCGGAGGACTCGAGGCGGTAACCCCGGAACGTGCGACCGCCATGGGAGGTCGTCGTGAAGTGGCGAAGGATACCGATGCAAATCTCGATTTTCTCGCCGACCCCGCGCCGGTGGTTTACAATCTTGTCCCCGATAAAGACGGAGTGATTCGCATCGACCGGAAGGCTCTCGGGGACCGTTATTTTGTGCAAGTGTATGCCGAGGATTTGACCACAGCGGTGCAGCGAAACATCGCGCTTCCGGAGCGTCCGACTGTCCTCTTTGATCGAAGGCTTTCCAAGGGGCTCGATCCGGCGCGTGCGTTTGCGGAGAAGCGGGAGGTCACAGTGCTCGGGAAGGGCGAATCACTCGTGATTGCCGACATTTTGACGAGCGAACTGGAAACTTACGACTCGCTCGCCCGCATTCACGGATTGTTGGCCACGCTGAACCCGGATGCACCACTCGCGGACTTCGCATCGCTGTTGGAATGGCCAAACCTCAAGGACGAGGAACGGCTCGCGAAGTACAGCGAATACGCGTGTCACGAGGTGAACTTCTTCCTTTCACGCAAGGAACCGGAGTTTTTTGAGAAGGTGATCAAGCCGCACCTCGCGAACAAAAAGGACCGGACGTTCATGGATGATTACCTTCTCGGGAACGACCTCGCGGCCTACCTGGAACCGGCTGCTTATGCGCGGCTCAATGCATTGGAGTGTGCACTGCTTGGAACCCGCATCGCCGGTGAAGGCGCGAATGCATTTCGCCGCCTTCGCGAGCAGTGGGAACTGCTCCCGCCGAATCCGGCGGCAGAGGAGGCTCTATTTGAAACGGCTTTGCGCGGACGGGCGCTCGCCGGCGCCGACGGTGGCGTGGTTGATGCGATTGATGGGCTGAAGGAACGTCTGGCGGACATGGCAGATTCGGGCAACGCCGCACCGGCGAAGGAAGCGAGCGTGTTGGGGCGGGTTGACGCTGAAGGCAAGCAGGCGAAGCTCCAGCGAGGTTTCGGCCGGTCGGCAGACAGGGGTGAGAACCAGCTCGCAGAAAGGGAGCAGGTCAAAACGGAGGAGCTTCGACGATTTGTCGAGGCGAAGGGCGGAGTAGCGGATCGATTCGGAAGCGTCGCATCGCCTCGCGAAATGGCGGAGAAGATTGTCGACCTGCGCTTCAAAGCGAAATCCGATCCGAAAGCGAAAGAGCTCCTCGACGATTTCGCCCGCGCTCCGCAGTCGAGCGAATGGTTCGCATTGGCGGGCGCAACGAACGGGATCGGAAAGAATGTGACATGGGATGCCGACGGGGATGGAGCCATATCGGAGTTCGCATTCACCAGTGCCGCCGCCGGGCGTGCCCTTCGGGAAAGCGTGCGTTCATTTTACCGGGCGATGGGAACCACACGGGAGTTTGCGGAGCATAATTACTATCGCCGCAGAATCGCGGACCAGGGCGCGGCTCTGGTGCCCGTGAACGCATTCTGGCGCGACTTCGCACGGCACGTCGCTGACGGGCAGCGCGGGCCTTTTGTATCGCCGCATATCGCGCAGTGCTCCGGAAATCTTACCGAGATGTTGCTGGCCCTTGCGGTGCTCGATCTGCCGCTGAAATCTGCAAAGCACGAAACGAAGGCTGATGGCGCAAAGATGACGCTCACCGCCTCAGGGCCGGTCATTGTGTTTCACAAACAAATCGCTCCGACGACTCCCACCAAGTCGCGTAGCGGCGCGCTGCTCGTCGCACAGAGCTTTTACCGCCACGACGACCGATACGAGCAGGAGGAGAATGAGCAGATCGAAAAATATGTCACCGGCGAGTTCCTGAGCGGTGTGGTCTATGGCGCAAATGTCGTGGTCACGAATCCGACTGCATTGACAGTGAAGGCCGATGTTCTGACGCAGATTCCCGAGGGGGCGATTCCCGTGCTTGGCTCGAAGGCGACCTTTTCGCGGAAGGTGCGGCTCAACCCTTTCTCCACGGAGCGATTCGAGTATGCGTTCTATTTCCCCGCCCAGCCCGCGAAGGCGGGCGGCCGGTTTGCTCATTATCCCGTGAACGCATCAGTGCCGGACGGTGGAGGTGGCGCTGCGAAGCCGGTGACATTCAAGGTCGTCGCACGGCCCACAGTATTCGATCGCGGCTCGTGGGACTTTGTTTCGCAGCGGGGGACCAACTCGGACGTATTCGCGTTCCTTGCGAAGAATAATCTCGCGGCGCTGGATTTCAGTCGTGTCGCATGGCGCTGCAAGGATGCGGCATTTTTCAGGAAGCTCACGGCGTTCATGAAAACGAACCAAGTGCAGGATGAAACGATCGCGAGCTATGCGTTGATGCACAATGATCCGGATATCCTCCAGCAGTGGCTGGTTCTCGAAGAGTCCTTTCTGAACGAATGCGGTCCATGGCTTTCATCGCCGATTGCCGGAGTAAATCCTATTGCGCGGCGGGCTTACGAGCATCTGGAGTATTCGCCGTTGATCAATCAGCGCGCGCACCAACTCGGTGGGGAGAGGCGTATCGCGAATCCGGAGGTTCTGGGGCAATATACGGCGTTACTTGATGTCCTAGCGCACAAGCCCGCGCTTGATGCTGCGGATACGATGGGCGTTGTGTACTACCTCTTTCTACAGGATCGCGTGGAGGAGGCGCTTGAGCGCTTTTATTCGGTGGATGCAGATGCGCTCCCGGCGCGGATTCAATATGACTACTTCGCGTGCTATGCGGCGCTTTATGAGAGCCGTCCTGAAGACGCCCGGATCATTGCCGCGAAGTACGCGAAGCACCCTGTTTCGAGGTGGAGGTCGCAGTTCGCGGAAGTGGATACCATGCTCGATGAAGTCGAAGGCAAGGCGGTGGTGGCATCGGAGGTCGGGGCTGCGGAACGCGAGAAGAGACACGCGGCGCTGGCGGAAGCCGATGCGGCATTTGATTTGAAGATCGAGAATGCGAAGCTCGGGCTGACGTATCGGAACCTCGATAGCGTAACGGTGAATTTCTATCTGACCGACCCGGAGTTCGCGTTTAGCAGTTCACCGTTTGGGGAAGGGGACATTGCCCGGGCGGGCTGGATCAAACCTCGGAAGTCCGTGCTCGTACCGTTGGCAAAGGGAGTGACGTCGCACGAAATCCCGATTCCCGCGGAGTTTGATAATGCAAATGTGCTTGTGGAGGTTACGGGTGCGGGGCTTCGGAAGTCGCTGCCGTATCATGCGCATTCGATGAAGTTGGCGCTCGCCGAAAACTTCGGGCGACTGGAAATCCGTTCGCAGGATAGTGGGGCTCCGCTCGACGGCGCGTACGTGAAGGTCTATGCGCGGCTGCGCGATGGCGGCATCCGCTTCTACAAGGATGGTTACACCGATCGCCGCGGGCGCTTTGACTATGCGAGCATCAATGGAAATGAGGCCCGCATGGAGCCGGTTCCGACCGGGTCCGCCGCGACGGGGCGTGGGCTGGACCACCAGACACTCAAGCCCGCTGAACTCGGGAGCGTGGATGCTCTTAGCATGTTCATCCTGAGCGCGAAAAACGGATCGCTGATTTGCGAAGTTCTGCCGCCGAAGCAATAGCTGCCTCGGCTAAATGAGAAACACCGTGAGCTTCCGCGGTCCGTGCGCCCCGAGCACGAGAATGCGTTCGATGTCGCCGGTCCGGCTCGGTCCCGTGATGAGCGTGGACATGCTCGGCCACTGATTCTCGCCGTAGAGTCGGGTCATGAGTTCAAAAGCCGCAGGCAAATCCGGTACGAGTTGATCACGATGAGCGATTACGACGTGATGTGGCGGAAGCACACTCAATGCGCGCCCTCCGGCGCTCCGGGTTGTGAGGAAAATCGAGCCGGTTTGGGCAACGAGCGCATCGCATGCGGTGATTCCCACATCGCATTTCGCCATTTCGTTGGCATCGTAGCCGCCGTCGGTTTCGAGCGCAGGAAGCGCGATGGCCGTGGCCGCGGGTGAAATTAAAGGATGCCGGTGCGCTGCGACTTTCCTCCAGCCTTCCGCGAGGGCGAGTTCGCGGAGCTTTGAATGCACGTCGGCTTCGTCGTTGCAAAGGTGGACGACCGTTTTCAACTCGGCGGAAAGTTTCTGGAACTGCTCAAGCCAGGCAGCGCTGTCGGCCCCGGGGTCCGGCAGCCATTGACGGGCTCCGGCGATGGCATTGCGCGCTTCACTAATCGCGTGCGGCTTGTGCGAAGAGCCATGATGACCGGGCATCGGCGCCTGAGTCTTTAGTGCGTCCCGGATTCGGGTGAAGATTTTTTCGCGTTCGGTCATTTGGATTGCCTCCGTTTCCAGTAGTCACGGAACGATTCGTGGGCAACTTCCGGAAGCTCGCGCGATTTCGTCCAGGCCGCCGCAGGATCGAAAATCGTGCCCTTCACAAGCGCATGGAGCGGCTGGAAGAGGCGTCCGAGTTTGATCGAAAGCGAGAAGAGTTTGGGACGATTGATCAGGAAGGTGAACCCGCGCCAAAGCATTCCTTCGAGGAACCCCCGCTTCTCATCGATGGCGTTGCGACGGTTGTGGAGCAGGTGGTGGTGAAGGTCGATTTTGACAGGGCACGTTTCGGTGCAGGCGCCGCAAAGCGACGACGCGCCTGAGAGATGCTTCCAGTCCTGCAATCCACGGAAGTGCGGGGTGATGACGGAGCCAATCGGGCCCTGATAGGTCGTGCCGTAGCTGAGACCGCCGACGTTTTTGAAAATCGGGCAGACATTCAGGCAGGCGCCGCAACGGATGCAGTGCAGGGCGTCGCGCTGCTGCGGGTCGGCGAGGAGCGCGGTGCGGTTGTTGTCGAGGAAGATAACATGCCATTCGATCGGTCCGTCGCTTTCGCCGGGCTGTTTCGGGCCGGCATACATCGTATTGTAGCCGGTGAGCGGCTGGCCGGTGCCGGCCGTCGCGAGCATTGGCAGGAAAAGAGCGAGGTCGCTGAACTTGGGCAGCACCTTCTCGATACCGACGAGCGTGATCATCACGCGTGGCAGTGCAGCGGTTAGGCGCGCATTGCCTTCGTTTTCCGTGATGGAAATCATCCCGGTATCGGCGACCACGAAATTTGCGCCGGTGATGCCGATGTCGGCGTCGATGTATTTCTGCCGGAGCACCCGGCGGGCAATCATCGTCAGTTCCTCAGGATCGTGGGTTTGAGCGGTGCCGAGGTGGTTCTCAAAGAGGTCGCTGATTTCCTCCCGGCTGAGGTGCATGCAGGGGAAGACGAAGTGATATGGCGGCTCGCCTTTGAGTTGCTGGATGTATTCGCCGAGGTCGCTTTCGATGACGTCGTAGCCGAGTTGTTCGAGCAGTTGGTTGAGGTGAATCTCCTCGGAGGTCATCACTTTGGACTTCACGATCCGCCGCGCATTGTGGCGGCGGATGATATCCACGATGACCTGCCGCGCCTGCTCGCCGGTGCTTGTCCAGTGGACTTGCGTGCCGCGTGCGGTCGCGTTGCGCTCGAAGGCTTCCAGATGCTTGTCGAGTTCTTTCAGTGCGGCCCACTTTGTCTCCGCTGCTGTCTGCCGGGCTTCCTGCCAGTTCCGGAAAAGCGCCTGCCGCGAATAGCGTGAGACGTAGTATTTTCCCATCGCCGTCTGGATGCGCCGACGATGCTCGGTGTCGTGTGTGATGCGGTCTGCATCCTCAAAAAACTGCGCTCTTGGCGCGATTGCGACGTCACTCACTGGCGAGTACCTCCGCGATGTGAATGGTTCGAATCGGCCTGCGCTGGCGGTCCAGCAGGCCTTGCACGTGCATGAGGCAGCTCGAGTCGGCGCTGACGATAAAGTCGGCGTTGGTCTCCGCTGCTGATGCGCATTTTACCTCGCCCATGGCTGTGGAGACGGATGCATACTTCGTGGCGAAAGTGCCGCCGAAGCCGCAGCAGGTTTCCGCTTCCTTCATCTCCACGAGTTCCAGTCCGCGGACCTTTGCGAGGAGCTCGCGCGGCTGCTTTTTTGTCTTCAATTCGCGCAACCCATGGCAGCCGTCGTGGAAGGTAACCTTGTGCGGGAATGTGGCACCGAGGTCCGTAACGCCGAGCTTTGTGACGAGGAAATCCGTGAATTCCCACGTCTTCGCCGAGAGTGCTTTTGCTGAGGCCTCCTCGGGATGGCCGGCGAAGAGTTCCGGATAAAAGACTTTCATCATCGCCCCGCAGGAACCGCTGCCAATCACCACGACTTCCGCGTCCTTGAGCCGCTCCAGAACAGGCCGGGCGGATCTGCGCGCATCGTCCCAATATCCGGAGTTGAACGGCGGCTGGCCGCAGCACGTCAGTTCCTCCGGAAACTCGATCGTGTGTCCGAGTTTTTCGAGTATCCGAACCATGCTGATAGCCACCTTCGGGTAGATCGCATCAATGTAACAGGGCACAAAGAGCGAGATCTTCATTTCGTAACTTGAATCATGTGCCGGCGATATAGGCGAAGATGGAACGCCTGCGCAAGCATCGCGGACTCCGCAGCCACGGAACAGGCGGCTAGACTTTTCCGACGAAATCGGGGAAGAGTCCGCCAATGGACCAGAATCCCAGTCTTTTTGCCCGCGCCGCAGAACTCGTTCACGCCATCCGTGTTGAAGTGCGGAAGGTTTTCATCGGTCAGGACGATGTCCTCGATCAAGTGCTCGCGGCGTTTCTCGCCGGTGGTCATGTGCTTGTGGAGGGCAAGCCGGGGCTCGGAAAAACGCATCTCATTCTCGCGCTCGCGAGAACCTTCGGCGGGCAATTCCGCCGCATTCAATTCACGCCGGACCTTATGCCGAGCGATGTCACAGGCCACACGCTTTACGACATGTCCGCGCAGACGTTCCGCGTGCGAAAAGGTCCGGTATTCACCAATCTGCTCCTCGCGGATGAAATCAACCGCGCTCCGGCGAAAACGCAATCGGCGTTGCTCGAAGTGATGCAGGAGTGGCAGGTCACAATCGACGGCGAGAGTCATGCGCTGCCGCCGCCATTTATGACGCTCGCGACGCAAAACCCGATCGAGCAGGAGGGC
>SXWH01000255.1 GCA_005791535.1 Verrucomicrobiaceae bacterium
GGCGCGGCGGGAAAGTCGCTCGTTTTTACCAACGGCTGCTTCGATCTGCTGCACGTCGGGCACGTGCGCTATTTGCAGCAGGCTCGAGCGCTCGGGGATGCGCTGGTTGTGGCGGTGAATGGCGATGAGAGCGTCCGCGCACTGAAGGGGCCGACGCGTCCGATCAACTGCGAGCTGGACCGTGCGGAGGTGCTCGCCGCGTTGGAGTGCGTGGATTTCGTCGTTTTGTTTCACACGGAACGCGTGACGGATTTGGTGCGCGAAATTCGCCCGCATGTTTATGCGAAGGGCGGCGACTACACGGTGGCAACACTGGATCCCGGCGAACGTGGTGCGCTGCAGGAGGCAGGCACACGGATCGAGATTCTGTCACTGGTGCCGGGAAAAAGCACGACTTCGACGCTGGCCAAAGCGGCGCTTCATTAGCGATACTCCCGGCTGTTGTCCTAAGCGCAGCAGAACCGCCGTTCCGTGCGGCGATAGAGGCGACTACTTTCCGGGTGCGACGGATTTGCCGTCCTTGCCGGTGCCCATACCTTTTTGGAGGTACAGAGTGGGCAGACCGTCTTCGCGGTCGCGGACGATCTGGATGCCTTCGAAGCGGAGAAGTTTTCCTTTGGCGCGCTGCATGTTCACGAGCGAGACCTGGTAGTTTGCCGCGGCGCGAATGAATTCCTCCTCGGCAGTAGCGCGGCGATCCTGCGCGTCGAGCATCCGGTCGATGTAATCGGTGGTCTGCGAAGCCTGCGCGCTTTTTGTGGCCTCGGGCCCCATGATGGCGGCTACCGCCGGGTCTGAGAATGGCTGGATGGTGCGGCGCGCTTCCAGCGTGGCGATGTCTTCGCCGTAGGCTTTCACCGCTGCGTATTTCGCGAGCGCCTCGCGATAGCTGGTGGCAACTTCGCGGGCGCTGATTTGCACTTCGAGAATGACGCTGTCCACGGTGGTTTTCACCTGATTGATCTGCTGGCGCAGCTCGATGAGGCGGCGTTCGTGGCGCGCTTTGGCGATGTTGTTTTCGATCGGGTAGTTGAATACGAGACCGACGCCGTATCCGGGTCCGCCGGTCGTGTACTCGCGGGACCACGCACCGCCTACGTCGCCGTCGTCGAGCCCTCCGAGCGCGCCCTTCACGACGAGATTCAGTTCGGGCAGCAATTCCTTTTTGCTCATGTCCGCCCGCATCGTAGCGGCGCGGAGCTGCATGAAGGCCTGATTGATTTCGGGGCGGGATTCCAGTGCCACTCGCGCCGCGCTTTGTGCGTCCACCATCGCGCGATCAAGCACGAGGCGGTCGGCCGGAATCAGCTCCACGTCTGCGTTCGGGAGCAAAGCGGTATCGTTGGTCAGGCTGCGGAGGCGATCCTGCGCATTGCGAATTGCGGCTTCGGAGCGAATGAGATCAGCCTTCCGTCCGGCGAGCGCGCTTTGGGCGCGGAAAAGCTGGCTGCTCTGAGTGTCGAGGTTCACGCGGGCCTTGATTTCGTCTGCGAGTTTGCCGGTTTCCTCCAGCAATCGGAGTTTCTGAAGATACGTCACCCGGGCGGAGTAAAGGCTCCAGTAGGCGCGTGCGATTTCCTGAAGGTGGCTTTCGCTTTGCCGGATGAATTCCGCCATCGCGACTTCGGAGTCAATTTTCGCAATCTCGATGATCGAGCGATTGTAGCCCACGCCGGCGCCTTTCAGAAGCGGCTGGACGATATTGAGTTCGAGCGTCGCGCGGGATTGCGGATTGGGGACGAAATAGATCGAGTTGTTATCGGTGCGGGCGAGTTTTTGAGAGACGGTGACCTCGGTTCCGGTGACGAACTTTTTGCGAACACCGGCCTCGAGGGACCATTCGTCCTGCTTGAAGCGGGTCGCACCGCCGGTTGTGAGCGTGCTGCCGACCGGTTCGTTCTTCCGGTCAAACATCGCCGACACGAAGGTATTCGTATCAAACGCTCCCTTGGCTTCCTGAATGCCGGTCTCCCGGATGAGCGGGAGGTCCGAGAAAACCCGGATCTGATTCGAATTGCGGATGGCGCGGACGTAGAGTTCTTCGAGCGAAACACGCTGCGAAGTGGTGGATTTTCCGATGGTCGTACGCTGGCCGCGAATCCACCACGGCGCAAAATCGGAAGGCATCCGCTCCGGTGCCGGCGTGGTGGAGAACCGACGCGGTTTCGATGGAATCCGTGAAATCCCCTGCTCGAATTCGCCGATTAGGTCATGTTCCCGGTCGTTTCGCTGCCAGCGTTCGGGTAGCTGCTGTTCGATGTCCGCACCGTGTGCGACTTGGATCAGTGAAGTAATTGCGAAACTTAGGATCAGTGGATGAGCTGCGCGCATGGAAGTTCGGAGTGATTGCGGTGTTTCTCGCGATTGGCAGGGAGCAACCGCGCGGTACTCTTGCCGTTTTCGTCCCCGGGTTGCAAACAAAATTCCGAGATTCCGCCCGCAATGGATTGTATGTAAAGTGCCCCGTTTATCCGAGTTAACCCCACAGGTGGAGGATTTCTGAATTGCAAACCCGATGCGATTGGCGCTATCATTTGCTCGTGATTACGGCAGATCATTCCCCGCATGACTCCTGCTTGAGTCAAAGGACTTTTCCTTATCGCGAATCCCAATTCCGACACCCGTATGAAGCGGTCAAACAAGCCCGCCTCCAAACCTCGCCGCAAGCCGCTGCTGCTCGAATCGTATGAGGACCGGATACTCTGTGACGCCGCGCCGGTCGTTGACCCGAAGACGCTGCCTGAGGCGGAGGTCGCCGTGGTTGCGGAGCATAGCACGGCGGCACCCGCGCCTGCCCCAGAATCGTCTAACGCTGCAGACCCGGTTGACGCGCCGGTCGCCGCCGTTTCGAGCAACGCAGCGCCGGCGCCTGAATCCCAGGGCATGGCTACGCTCACGGAAGAACAGCCGGCGGACATCAACTCTGTGATCCGGGAGTCCACGAACCAGATTTGGTTCCAGGAGAATGTCGGGCAGTTTGAAGAAGGCGTGAAATACGGGTTCAAGACGCGTTTTGGCGCGATGCTTGTTTACTCGGACCACTTGCGGATCGTCGCGAACCAGACCGATCCTGAGACAGGCGAAGTGGGTCTTCAGGTGATGGATGTGACGTTCGACGGGGGCAACGTGAACTGGGATATTCTCACAGGCGGCGAATCAGGTGTCACCGGCTCCTATCAGAATACCGATGGAACCGTCTTTGCGCCCCGCATTTTTAAGGAACTGACTCTGCGGAATGTGTACGACGGAGTGGACCTCCGTCTGTACTCTGCGGAGAGCGCCACACTGGAGTTTGACTGGCTCGTCGCCCGCGCTGCCGACTACACGAAGATTGCGATGAACTTCACGGGTCAGGACGGCATCATCTTCGCCGCCGATGGCTCGGCCACGCTCGACCTACGGCATCAGGATTTGGCGTTGAAAATGCCGGAGGTGTATCAAGTCATCGATGGCCAAAAAGTGATGGTCGCTGCCGCGATGGTAGCCGGTGACCATGCCGGACAACTTCGCTATTCGATACAGGGAGAACTTGTCGCAGACGCGCCCCTCGTCATCGACCCGAACGTCGTTTGGTCCACCTATTTCGACCTGAATGACAGCGCGCTCCCCTTCGATTCCTACCTCTTTTCCGTCCAGGTAAACAGCAACGGCACCTATGCTTCCGGTTGGGTCCGTGAGATCATCACGAACGGTTCCTTTGGTGGATACATGCAAGTGAATGCGGGCTTTTCGGTGGGAACCGTGGCAAACCAGACTTACATCTACCGGCTCTCCAACGATGGCCTGAATATTACCGCTTGGACGAGCACCGGAATCACGAGTCCGACGGGCGGCGTCGCCAACCAGAAGCTCGATAACATGGCCGCGGATTTGGAGCTGTTCCCGGATGGTCGTGTGCTACTCGGCTTCAGCCATGGTCTGATCCAGATTTATTCAGCGAACCTTGCGACGCAGTTGTATAATCAAGAGGCTGTGACCCTCGATACACTGAACGCCGTCGCAATCGTGAGTAACGATGTCTTCTACGTCGGCGGTCGCGTAACTGCCGCGATTCCGGTTGCGCAAATTCCTGCAGCGAACATCGGGCCGGACGCGACATTTGCCGGAGCGCAGGAAGGCGTGGTAATCCGCTTCGGATCAGCTTCGACGACTCCTGCGGCAAGTTGGGCGACCTACGTTGGCGGAAGTGCGAACGAGTACTTTACCTCGGTGAATGTGACGCCGGATAAAACGAAGATCGTGTTTGCGACCAGTACGGATAGCACGGCGGGCCTCCCTGCGCTTGTAAACGCGGTAGACTCCACGATTGCAGGCACTGAGCTTTTGGTGGGTGTATTGAATGAGCAGCCGACGAGGCCCGCAGCATTCGATGTGTTTTCTTACCTCGGCGGCAGCGGGAACGAAGGCACCACTGCGAACGACACGATGGCTGCGCTGGTCGAAGCCACGAACACCCACTTCTGGGTCGCGGGAACTACGGCTTCGACTAATATTCCGGGCACCACTGGCGCTGCGCAGGCCACCAATGGCGGCGGCACCTCAGACGCATTCGTATCGCGGATTCCCCTCAACGGCAGCGCGGGTTCGGGATTCCAGACGACCTATTTGGGAGGCGATGCAGAAGACCGCATTGGCGGTATCGCGTTCGATACCCGGGCAAACCGGTTGTTGGTTTTCGGCACGACTGGCGGCGGCACTTTCCCGGTTCAGGATACGACCCCGGCAAGCAATTACTATGATGGCACGTTCGGCGGCGGAACGTGGGATATCTACGTTGCCACGTTCACGCCGGACCTTCTGACGAAGGATTTCGCCACGTTCATCGGCGGCAGTGCCAACGACTATCTCGGGCAGACTGGCGAGCTGATTGGTCAGGGTCACGTCGTTTACAGCGAGGCAACGGGGCTCTCGTACCTCGCCACGACCGTGCACTCCACTAACATTCCCGCAAACGTCATTGGGACGCCTCCCGGGAAGGACACGACCAAGTCGAACGCGGGCAGTGACACGCACATCATTTTCGCCTTCAACATTAACATCTTCGATTACGGCGATGCGCCCGCTACGTACGAGAACAGCAGCTCTGCCCGCGAGGCTGAATCAGCAAACCTGCGCATCGGTGCGCTGTTTGACACGGAGGCAGTGGAGGGGAGCAGCGTCAACGCGGATGGCGACGACACGCTGACGAGCGATGACGAGGACGGCATCTCATCGCTCACCAACATCGCCGTTGGCGCGCAAACGAGCTACTCGACGACGGTCTCCGTTTTCAACAACACGGGCGTCGCGCAGACTTTGCAGGGATGGATCGATTTCAATCGCGACGGACTATTCCAAGCATCCGAGCGCGCCACGGCCTCGGTGCCCACAAACGCCGCGCAACAGAACGTCACTCTGTCGTGGGCCTCGCTGCCCGCACTTACGACCGGGCAGACCTACCTCCGCCTCCGCCTGAGCGACAACACCATCACCGATAATGCCGGCACTGCGAATGTGGACGAGCGCAGTATAGGGACGGGCAACTTAGGCGAAATCGAAGACTACTCGCTCGTCATCTCGCAGTCGTCCATCGCCGGAACGGTCTATCGTGATCTGAATAACAACGGTGCTCAATCCGGTGCCGGCGAGACTGGCATCGCCGGGGTGACAGTTACGCTCACGGGAACCGACGATATCGGTGGCGCGGTGAACGTGAGCGCAGTCACCGACGCGAGCGGCAATTATTCGTTCGCGAACATCCGGCCGTCGAACGCCGCGGGTTACACGATTACCGAATCACATCCAGCGGGATTCCTCGACGGCATTGATGCAGCGGGAACTTCCGGCGGCACGGCCGGAAATCCGCCTCCGGGCGATGCCATCACGGGGATTGTGATTGGCACAAATGTCGCAGCAACCGGGTACCTTTTTGGTGAGCTGCCTCTGTCGTCGCTTAGCGGCACAGTGTACCGTGACCTGGATAATGACGGCACGATAGATGTCGGCGAGACAGGTATTCAAAACGTCGCCGTCACGCTTACGGGCACGGATGATCTCGGCGCTTCAATTAATACAAGCGTTCTGACCGACGCGAACGGCAACTACTCATTTGGAAGCCTTCGTCCGGGTACTTACACGATCACTGAAACGCAGCCTGCGGATTACACTGACGGCATCGATACGCAGGGCTCTCCAGGCGGCGGCACAGTGAACAATGATCAGTTTGCAAATATCCCGCTCTCGATCGCGGGCGTCGCGGCTGGAAACAACAACTTCGGCGAGCAGCCGGTTTTTGGTCTCACGAAATCACTCGTCAGCACGAACAACACGGGAACCAGCGGCAGCAATGTCAGCGTGGGAGAAGTGGCGACTTATCGGCTCGTGGTGACGATTCCGGCCGGCGGTTTCACGAATTTCCAAGTGCAGGATGCATTGCCTGCGGGCATGCAGTTTGTAAATGGCAGTGCGCGTGTCGGACTGGTGGGCGTGACGAGCAGCACTGTCACCGCGCCGCTCGGCAGCATCACGACGCCGACGGTGCTTCTCGCGGATGCAGCGGTTTCCAACAACAGCGCGACAAACGACGACACATACGCGAGCGGGACGGATGTATTTTTCAAAATCGGTGACATCACCAACAGCGATACGACGGCAGCAGTTGAGGCTATCGTAATCGAGTTTGATGCGGTCGTGGTAAACGAAGCTACGAACGTCGCGGGCACAGCGCTGCCAAACACGTTCAGCATCCTCTACGATCGCGACGGTGTGCCCGGACCTGATCCGGATCCGAATCCGCTGCCTCCGCCGCCTGTTACCGTTACGGTCGTCGAGCCTGTGCTGACGCTCGACAAAGTTGCCAGCGCGGGCGGAACCGTGAGCGCGGGCGACACCGTCGGCTACACGCTCACGCTCACAAACACGAGCACCTCGACCGCGTTCGACGCGCTCGTCCGCGACGTGATGCATGCTGACATCCGCATTACTTCAATCGGCGTTGTGACGCTGAATGGCGGAGCGACAACTGATAGCGTCGTGACCATCACCGGCGGTGGCACAGGGCTCAGCGGACAATTCGACATTCCGGCCGGCGGCAGCGTGACGATTAATTACTCGGGCACTGTGCAACTCAGTGCCGCTCCAGGCAGCATTCAGACGAACAACGCCGAGCTGACTTGGACGAGCATCAACGGAGGGAACTCGCTCACGCCGGACGCGGGCGAGCGCTTCGGCGCGAGTGGCACGCTCTTTGGCGATGCGAACCTCAACAACTATCGCCGCATCGACAGTGAGACCGTCACGGTCGGCACCGCCAGCTTCGACAAGGATCTTTTCTCGACGAGCGATTCGGCGACTCCCGGCAGCAGCGTGGCCATTGGCGAAACGATCACCTATGCGCTCGCGGTAACACTGCCTGCAGGGACAGCGCCGTCGCTCTCCGTGGTGGATGCGCTGCCTGTCGGGTTGCAGTATGTTTCGTCATCAATCGTCACGACAGTAGGTGCGGCTGCCGGATTCCTCGCTCAGGATTTCAACGGCACTGTGCCCGCTCCGACCATCAGCGGCGGTGCAACAGACGGAGCGGATGTGACGTTCACCTTCGGCTCGCTCACGACAGCGGCGGATGGAAATGCCAACAACAACACCTTCCTCATTCTCATCACGGCGCGGGTGACAGACATCGCCGGCAACGAAGGTATTCTGCCCGGTCAGACGACGCTCGATAACATCGCGACGTTCGACATTCCGGGCGACGGCGTGCCGCCGAGCACACCTCCGCCGGTCACGGTCACGGTGGTGGAGCCGGTGCTGACGATTGATAAGGAGTTCAACGTCACGCAGGCGGATGCCGGCGACACGGTGCAAATCAGCATCGTCGTCAACAACACCGGCACAGGTCCGGCGCACGATGTCGTTGTCACCGACGCGGTGAACCTCGCGAAATTCGGTGCAATCACCGAGATTACGACGCCGGCTGGCTTCACGTTCAATAACGCGGCTGGCACGGTGACATTCTCCGGTGGCACCATCGCGGCAGGAAGCGGCGCGACATTCATCTTCTCCGTCGCGCTTGGAAATGGTGTGAACCCGAGCGAGACGCTCAGCAACACTGCGACCGCAACTGCGACTTCGCAGCCGGGAGTTGTCACAGGAGAGCGCAGCTTCGGACCCGTGCAGGACACGGACACGCTCACGGTGCCCGCAGTCTTCACGCTGGTGAAAGGCTTGCAGTCGCCGGTTGGCGGCGCGGTGCAGATCGGCGACATCGTTACCTACACGGTGGACGTCACGCTGCTCGAAGGAACGACGAACAACATCACGCTGACCGATCTCCTGCCTGCTGGCATGAGCTACCTCGCAGGTAGCGCTGTCGTGGCAAATGCGAACGGAATGACCGTGAGCGGCTTCAACGCCGGAGCTGTAGGCCAGACACTGACGATCAACGCGACCAGCGTTGTGAACCCCGGCAACGTGGACAACACTGCGACGACCGACAGCGATACATTCACGATCACCTATCAGGCGGTGGTGAATGACGTGGCCGGCAACACAGCCGGGACGCTATTGAGCAATTCCCTGACCGGTGGTGGCACCGGAGTCCCGCCGAGCAATCCGCCACCCGTGACTGTTACCGTTGCGGAGCCATCGCTCACAATCGCCAAGACCGCAAACGATACGACGCCGGATCTTGGGCAGGTAATCCGCTTCACCCTTACGATTCAGAACCCGAACGTTGCGAATGGCGCAACTGCCTACGATTTGCTGGTGCGCGACGCGCTGCCTGCAGGGCTCACGAACCTTGCGAATATTGCTGTCACCGGAGCGACGCTTGATGCGAACAACTCCACCAGCTCGCTGCTCGATCTAAAACTCAGCGACCTTGCTTTGGGCGCGACAGCGACGATTGAATTCGACGCAACCGTCGGCACGTTCGCTGCGCTCGTGGGCACAAACATTGACAACAATGCGCGCCTCTACTGGGACTCGCAGCCGGGTGAGAGCGCGAACAGCATTCTCACCGGCACGCCGGACGGCGACAGCGACCGCGACTTCGGTGCAGGCGCGGGAACGGAAGCGTTCAATGCAAACACCGACCCAGCGCAGGACACGGAGCGGCTGACAGTGAACGCGAGCAGTTTGACTGGTTTCGTTTACAACGATGCGGACGCGAACAATGTGTTCGATGATGGAGCCGCGAACGGTCTTGCTGGTCAGACCGTTACGCTCACGGGAACGACGGTATTTGGCGAAGTCATCAGCATCATCGCCACGACCGGCGCAGGCGGTCTATACGCGTTCAGCAACCTCGCGCCCGGAACTTACACGCTCACCGAGACGCAGCCCGCTGGCTACCTCGACGGTGGCGAAAGCGTCGGCACGATTTTCGGCGGTACCGTCAACGCAGCAATCGGCAGTGACACGATTTCGACACTCACGATTCCCGGCGGGAACAACAGCGCCACGGACTACAATTTTGGTGAAGTCCTCGCGTCGTCACTCAGCGGTTTCGTTTACGCGGACTACAACAATGACGGCGTAAAAGACACGGTCGAAGGCGGCATCATCGGCGCGGGAGTCACGCTTACCGGCACCGATTTCCTCGGGGTTGCGGTGAGTGTTCCGCTCACGACGGATGCGGCGGGTGCATATTCCTTCACCACGCTGCGGCCCTGTTCTTACACGATTACCGAGACGACTCCGCCCGCCGGCTACGCGGACGGCATTGATACACAGGGCACGCCGGGAACCGGCACGGCCGGCAATGATGTGTTCACCAGCATCGCGCTCGCGGGTGGTGTGAACGGTACGAACAACAACTTCGGCGAGCAGCCGATTTTCCCGCTCCAAAAAACCATCGTCGGCACGAGCGAAGCCGGCACGGCGGGCAGCAGCGTCGCCGTGGGTGAAACTGTACGTTACCGCCTCGTCGTCACGATCCCGACCGGGACGCTCAGCAATGTGCAGCTTCAGGATTTGATCCCGGCGGGAATGCAGTTCACGGGGAACGCGAAAGTCGGCCTCGTTGGTGCGCTCACCAGCGACAGCATCGTCGCTCCGCTGGCAGGCATCGGCAGTACGCCGACTGTGGATCTCACCGACGCGCAGGTTTCCGATAACTCCGCGACAAACAACGATGCCTACGTCAGCGGCACGGATGTGTTCTTCAAGCTCGGCAACCTCACGAACCTCGACACAAACGGCGCGACCACGGAAGCGATAGTCATCGAGTTCGATGCGCTCATTGTGAATGAATCCACGAACATCGCGGGTGCTACGCTGACGAATGATTTCCGCCTGCTCCACGAGCGCGATACAACTCCCGGACCTGACCCGACGCCCGATCTGCCTCCGGCCCCGCCGGTCGTCACGGTCGCGACGCCGGTGCTCACATTTGACAAAACAGGCACGCCAACCGGTGGCCTCGAAGCAGGCAGCGTAATCACTTACACGCTTACGCTGACCAATCCGGGCGGCCCCAACAGCAGCACGGCGTTTGATTCCCTCGTTCGCGATGTGATGCCGCCGAACATTCTCATCACGAGCATCACCAGCACGACGCTTAATGGCGGCGCGACCACTGACAGTGTGCCAACTATCACAGGCGGTGGCACGGGGCTGACCGGGCAGTTCGATATCCCCGTTGGCGCGAGCGTGACCATTACTTACGAAGGCACGATTCAAGTCGCAGCGCTTCCCGGCTCCACGCTCACGAACAATGCGGAGCTGACTTGGACCTCGATCAACGGCGGCAACTCGCTCACGCCGGATGCAGGCGAGCGGTTTGGCGGGGCGGGCACGCTGTTTGGCGATGCCAATTTGAACAACTATCGCCGGATCGACGACCTGAGCGTCACTATCGGCACTGGCTCGATGACGAAGGGACTCTTCGGCACGAGCGACACGGGCACCATCGGCGGCAATGTTGCGATTGGTGAAGTCGCAACGTTCGCACTGACCATCACGCTGCCGCAGGGCACGACCCAGACCCTCAACATCGTGGACCAGCTCCCTGCAGGATTGCAGTTTGTGTCGTCGTCCATCGTCACTTCCGCAGCTGCGTCGAACGGCTTCCTCACGGCTGATTTTAACGGAACCGTGAACGCGCCGACTGTTTCCGGCGGCGCCCTCGATGGCGACGATGTGTCGTTTGTTTTCAGCAACATCGTCGCGAATCCGGATTCGATTCCGGGTAACAGCAGCTTTGTCCTGCTCGTTTCTGCGCGCGTGACGAATGTGCCTGCGAACGTCGCCGGTGCGACGCTTGATAACGTGGCGACATTTGATGATCCGAATGAACCGACGCCGCCGACGCCAACACCGCCGGTGCGTGTGGATATTGTCACTCCAACGCTGACAATTGATAAGGAGTTCAACGTCACGCAGGCCGACGCGGGCGACACCGTGGAGGTCAGCATCACCGTGAGCAACACGGGCAACGCCCCGGCCTACGACGTGATTGTGAGCGATGTGCTGGACGCGGCCAAGTTTGGTAACGCGACGCTGATCACGACGCCGGCGGGATTCAGCAGCAACAATATTGGAAACACCGTGGGTTACTTTGGTGGAACCATCGCCCCCGGCGGCAGTGCTACGTTTGTCTTCAGCATTCCATTGCTCGATTCGGTGAATCCGTCGGAAATCCTGTCGAACACCGCGGTGGCTGTCGCCACGACGCAGCCGGGGATTGTTTTTGGAGAACGGGCGATTGGCCCGGTCGCGGATACGGACACGCTGAATGTGCCGTCTGTTTTCACGCTCGTGAAAGGTCTGCAATCGCCTGCTGGCGGCAACGTCCGCATCGGCGATATTGTCACCTACTCGGTGCAGGTCACTCTGCTCGAAGGAACGACGAACAACATCCAGCTCAACGACATTCTGCCTGCGGGAATGTCGTATCTCAACGGCAGCGCCGTCGTCTCCGACGCGAACGGAATGACCGTGAATGGCTTCAATGCTGGAGCCGTGGGCCAGACGCTCACCATCACGGCGACGAGCATCACGAACCCCGGCAATGTGGACAACACGGCCACGACGGACAGCGATACATTTACGATCACCTACCAGGCTGTTGTGAATGATGTCGCCGGAAACAGCGCGGGCACCATTCTTTCAAACAGTCTCACCGGTGGCGGCACTGGAGTTCCGCCGAGCAATCCGCCGCCGGTCAATGTCACGGTTGCGGAGCCTTCGCTGCAGATTACCAAGACGGCCAGCGACAGCACGCTTGAGCTGGGCCAGACGGTGCGTTTCACACTCACTATCCAGAACCTCAACGTCGCAAATGGAGCGGATGCGTTCGACATTCTCGTGCGCGACGCGCTTCCTGCCGGCCTCTCAAATATCGCGAATATATCGGTGACCGGCGCAACATTGGACGCCGACAACTCGACGGGTTCGCTGCTCGATCTGAAGCTCGGTTCGCTCGCACTGGGTGCGACAGCTACGATCGCTTTCGATGCGACGGTGGGAAGCAATCCGCTGCTCGTCGGAACGAACATCGATAACAACGCGCGGATCTTTTGGGATTCGCAGCCGGGCGAAAGTACGAACACTGTTCTCGCCGGCGGCAGCGATGGCGACGACGACCGCGATTACGGCGCGACGGGGCCGGACGAGGTCTTTGATCAGCAAACGCAGCTCGCGCAGGACACGGAGCGCGTGAGCATCAATGCCAACACGCTCTCGGGCCTGGTGTATCAAGACGTGGATGCCAATGGCGTTTACGACGCAGGAACCGACACATTGCTCGATGGCGTCCTTGTCACCATCACCGGCAATCTCGCTGCGGATAACTCTCCATTCACCACGACCGCGCTTTCTGTTGGCGGCGTTTACACCTTCACCAATCTCGCCGCGGGAAGTTACACCCTCACGGAAACACAGCCGGTCGGCTACGTGGACGGCGGGGAGACAGTCGGCGCGCCATTTGGCGGCACCAAGAGCGACGCGCTCGGATCGAATACGATCAGCGGTCTGGTTATCCCGGCCGGCGGTGGCAGCGGAAGCGGCTACAACTTCGGCGAAGTCCTCGGCAGCTCGCTCGCCGCGGCAGTTTACGAGGATGCCAATAACAACGGCATCCGCGATGAAGTCGGCACAGGAATCGGTGGCGCATCGGTCACTTTCAGCGGCACCGATTTCCTCGGTCAGGCCGTGAGCTTCACGCTCAACACGGACAGCAATGGCAACGTGGTGTTCGGCGCGGGCGAAACGCTGCGACCCGGCACATACAGCGTCACGGAGAATGTGCAGCCTGCGGGATTCCTCGACGGACGCGATACCGACGGCTCGCTGTTTAATGGTGACACTTCGGCGAACGATGTGATTTCAAGCATCGAGCTGCCGCAAGGCACGTCCGCGAACTCGTACCTCTTCGGTGAATTGCTGGCTGCTACAATCAGCGGAAATGTTTACCACGACGTGAACAACAACGGTCTGGTCGACGACGGAGCGACCGGGCTCGGCGGGGTATTCGTGACGCTCAACGGCACGAATGATCTCGGCGTCATCGCACCAATCACGGTGCAGACGAATCCTGATGGCACCTACTCCTTCGGTAATCTCCGGCCGGGCGTTTACAACGTCACCGAAGCGCAGCCTGCTACGTTCCTGGATGGGCGCGATACCGCTGCGGTAATCGGCGGAGGCGTGGCGGTGAATAGCGCGACTGACAGGGACGAAATCAACAGCATCACTCTCACCAGCGGACTCGTATCGTCGGGTAATAACTTCGGCGAAGTGCAGGCAAACTCGCTCGGCGGTGCGGTGTACTTCGACCTCGACAACGATGGCGTCCGCGATGCTGGCGAGTCCGGCGTTGCTGGCGTGGGCGTGACACTTGGAGGACTCGACGACCGCGGTAATCCTGTGAACATCTCTGGCGTCACTGTGGCTGGCGGCGGATACTCATTCACCAATCTGCGCCCTGGCACTTACACAATTACCGAGACGCAGCCCGCGGATTACAACGACGGCATCGACACACTCGGCACGGTGAACAGCGCTCCCGTCGGCACGGTCGGCGCGGATCAATTCACCAGCGTCACGCTGGTCTCCGGCCAGACTGGTGCGGGCTACCTCTTCGGCGAACGCGGCACGACCATCACCGGCACTGTTTTCCGTGATGTGGATAAAGTGGGCGACCTCGATGTCGGCACGGATACCGGCATTGGCGGCGTCACGCTCACTTTGCGCGACAGCTCAAATAACGTCGTCGCAACGACCGTCACGCTTCCGGATGGCACATACGTTTTTGATAACGTCGTTGCGGGAAACTACACCATTACCGAGACGCAACCACTCGGCTACGGCAGCAGCACACCAAACGTGCTCAACGTCACCGTCACGACCGCCGGCCTTGCCGATCAAAACTTCGGCGAAACGCTCGGCAGCCTCACAGGCCGCGTTTTTGAAGACGATAATGGCGACGGCATCGTGAACGGATCGGATTTGGGAATCGTAACCACCGTCACGCTGACCGGCACCAATGCGCTGGGTCAAAGCGTGAACATTACCGTCTCCACGAATCCCGACGGCACTTACGCGTTCAACGATCTCCTCAGCGGCACCTACGCGATTCGCGAAACGCAGCCGGCTGGATTTGACGACAACGCGGATTACGTCGGCTCACTCGGCGGAACAAACGTCGTGAATGACCGAATCTCGGGCGTCATCGTTCCGGCGGGCACTGATGGAGCGAACTACAACTTCACGGAAATTTTCGCGTTCAGGCCAACGAAGACCCTGGTATCGACCAGCAACATCGGAACGGTTGGCTCGAATGTCTCCATCGGAGAGATTGTTCGCTACCGGCTTGTGATCACGTTGCAACAGGGACAACTCAACGATTACGTCATCGCCGATTCGCTTCCTGCTGGGATGCGGTTCCTCGACGACGGCACCGCTGCGCTCGGCTTTGTCTCAGCCACGGGAGCGCTTGTCTCGAGCAGTACGCTCGGAATGGCTGCGGGAATTCTCGCTCCGACGGACACGCCGACTTTCCTCCTCCCGCCCGAAGCAATCAGCAACACCTCGAACAGCGACACGAATGGATGGGGAAGCGGAACGGATGTCTTCTTCCGGCTCGGCAACATCGCAAACAACGCTGCGGACCCTGCTTCAGAGTATGTCGTCGTTGAGTTCAACGCGCAGGTCGTCAACGAACTGCCAAATCAGGCGGGACGCGTCCTTAGCAATACCTTCACCGCGCGATATGATACGAGCGGCGATGGCGTGAACGATCCGCTGCCGCCCAGCGTTGTATCACCGCCGGTCCGGACAACGGTCGTGGAGCCCATCCTCTCGCTCGACAAGCAAATCACCGCGGGATCAACGACGCCCAAACCCGGTGACGTGGTCACGTTCACCGTCGTCATCCGCCACGCAGCGGGCAGCAATGCCACGGCTTGGGAGTCGCTGTTTACCGACACGCTGCCAAACGGCATGACACTCGTCAGCATCACCACCAAAGCCGATGGCGGCGCAGTGGTCAGCCAGCCCGCCAAGGCAAGCGGCAATGCAATCAGCGGACAGTTCGACATTCCCGTGAACGGCTCGGTGACCGTCACCTACCAGGTGCGGATTGGCGCTGGAATCAAGACCGGCACGACGCTCACAAACGGAGCAGATATCACGTGGACATCCATGCCGGGCGATGATCCGACCGAACGCAAGAGCGGAGACAGTCTGTTGAACAAGGGCGGATTGAATGACTACGAACTGAAAGCGGAGGCCAGCGTGAAGGTAAACGCTCCGCCGCCCGCCGATCCGCCGCAGTTCTTCTGGGATGGATTCAATCGCCTCGGCTACCCGGGAACCGATGTACCGCAGTCGCCGTTCCCATACATCCCGCAGGATAACGACATCTACCGGTTGCCGCTCCTCCCGCTTCAGCCGCTCTACGCCGGCGAGGCCGACCCGGGCTCCACGCTCGTTATCACCATGTATAACGCCCGCAACGAAGTCATCGGATCTCAAACGGTGGTCGTGGATTCCGGCGGAAACTGGCTCACCTCGTTCGCGAGCACGACGATGCGCGATTACCCGAGCACGATTCAGGTTACGCAGACCAGCGCCTACTACAGCATTGGAAGCGGCATCGGAAACAACCTGCGCACGTACTACTCGCCGGCGCTGAACGCCGGGCAGTTCTTCTTCCAGTCGATCTTTAGTTCGGACGACAGCGAGGAGGCGCCTTTGCTCGTGGATCAGATTTACCGCAATCCAATCAATGATGGAGCGGTGAAATACCACGGTGAGGTGCTCGCCTCGCAAGGCGCTGCGAAGGGCTACTAAGAATCCTGTCCGTTCAACCACACCCGCCTCATATCCGCGTCGGCTGAAAAGCCCGCACCCTTGGATAATGAGGTGGACTGACACCCGCTTCCGCCTCAAAGCTGGTGTGGAATGAAACAGAGTGTCCGTCAAAGATTAGCGCTTTTCCTGCTCGGAGCAGTGGTGAATTACCTGCTCATCGCGCTTCCGTTCAAATATCTGAGTGCGCATACGTCGCTCCCGGTCTGGGCGAAGGCGGCTTGCAGCGTGGGGGCGGGCACCGCGTTCTTCTTTTTTTGGAATTATTTCGTCAACTTCCGGACGAGTTCCCGCAAGCGCGACGCTTTCGTGCGCTACATTACCGTGGTGATCATGATGTGGGGAATCTCCTCGCTTCTGCTCACAATCTTCAAACACTTTGATATCGGCATTGCCCGGCATTTCGGCGGAAGCCGGCTGGATTTCGACGTCATCACCACGCAGCTCTGCATGGGCTGGGTTAAATTTCTCATCTACCACAAGTGGGCGTTTCCCGCCGCCGCGAATACCGGGGAAAATACCGCAAGCTGAAGCGCTGGCTGTGACGCTGCGAATGCAGTCTTGCCGCGCGGCACCGTGCGCATAGCTTCGCGAACTTTGGTATGAGCGAACGCAGCGACATTCTTTACTTCGACAACAACGCGACTACGCAGATTGACCCTCAGGTCGTGGAGGAAATGCTGCCGTTTTTGCGCGAGCAATACGGCAACCCTTCGAGCGCCTACCGGCTGGCGAAAACAGTGCGCGCTGCGATCGAAACCGCGCGTGAGCGCGTTGCGGCTCTGCTGGGCTGCGAGCCGTCGGAGATCATTTTCACGAGCTGCGGCACCGAGAGCACGAATGCGGCGATCCATTCCGCGCTTCGCATGGATCGCGACCGGCAGCATATCGTGACCACGCGCGTCGAACACAGCGCGACGCTGAAGACCTGCGAAGGGCTCGCGAAGCGCGGGCACGCAATCACGTGGCTGGGCGTGAACAGCGACGGCCAAATCGATCTCGGCGAGCTTGAGCGGGCCATTACCGACGAGACTGCGCTTGTCTCCATCATGTGGGCAAACAACGAGACCGGCGTGGTTTTCCCAGTCGATGAAATTGCGCGAATCGTGCGTGAAAAGGGCGCGGTGTTTCATACCGACGCCGTGCAGACGATTGGAAAAATCCCCGTAAAACTTGCGGACATGCCCGTGAGTTTTCTCTCCCTAAGCGGCCACAAACTTCACGCGCCAAAAGGCGTCGGAGTGCTCTATGCAAGTCGGCGGGTCAAGTACGCACCATTCATCACCGGTGGCAGCCAGGAAAATGGACGGCGCGCAGGAACGGAAAATGTCACGCACATCGTGGCTCTCGGAAAGGCCTGCGAGATCGCCGCGAAGAACATCGAGCATGAGGCGACGGCGGTTCGCGCAATGCGCGATGCATTTGAGAACGGAGTTCTCGCCGCGATTCCCGGCGCGATCGTCAACGGAGACCGCGTCAACCGTCTCCCGAACACGACGAGCATCGCTTTCCCCGGTGTTGAGAGCGAGGCGATGCTGATGCTGCTCGATCAGCGCGGCATTTGTTGCAGCGCGGGTTCCGCATGCACGACCGGGCAGCATGAGCCGTCGCACGTGCTTCGCGCGATGGGATGCGACGACACTCGCGCCCGCGGCACGCTCCGGTTTTCGTTCGGGCGCTTCAACACGATGGAGCAGGTCAGCCAGGCGCTTGCAGTGCTGCCTGAGGTCGTGGAGAAAATCCGGCGCGTGAATGGGTAGCCTCCCGTGAGGGGCGGGAAATTTAAGCGGTAAATCTGCGGCGGCGCGTGCAGAGCAACAGGCCGCTCACGGCACCGAGCACAATCGTTGTGGGTTCGGGAACGGACTGCACATTGAGATTCACGCGAGCTTGAGGGCCGCTGGTAATCTCAGTCCAACTGCCTCCGAAATCCGGTTCGTAGTACCACGAGTTCCCGAGTGACCACCCGGGCGCGAGAAGTGGGTTGTTGCTGTTGTTGACGGAGTAGATGCCGCCACCACTAGGCACGGTGAGGTGAATCCAGTAGTTCGTCGATGGCGTGAGCGTGACGGTGCTTGTCGGCGTCACAGTCAGAAGCTGGCCGACCGGCGTTGGCGAAAGCGGCGCGACAGTCCCGAGAGTGAGGCCTCCCGTTCCTCCCGGAACGACGGTGCCCGTGCTTAGCGTAACCTGAATTGGCGAGAGAATGACGTCACCGAGGCTGATTGAGAATGTGAAATCGGTTACAGTGACAGTGTCGGGGCCGGTCGTGAAACTGAATGCGAACTGCCGATCCTCAAACGGCGAGAAGAAGATTTCCGCAGTCGGGCCGGAGAGAGACGCGGCAAAGTTTTGCGTGGAAGGGGTGATGTTGTTGATGACGAGCGCA
>SXWH01000256.1 GCA_005791535.1 Verrucomicrobiaceae bacterium
CATGCTCCTGTGCTTCCTGCTTCAGGAACCAGAACCGCTAACGATGACAGCCGTGGCTGATCGGATGCGCCATACCACAGCCGCAGCCACCGGAATCGTGGACCGCTTGGAGAAACTTGGTTTTGCAAAACGCGGTAATGCACCCAAAGACCGGCGGAAGATTCTGGTTCACATCACACCGAAAGGTCAGGAACTGGTCGAAAAGGTTCGCAATGATATGGTGAATAATACCGTTCGACTGATGGGCCACCTCGATCCGGTCGAGCAAGCAACGTGGCTAAGCATCTACGAAAAAATCTACCCACACTGCCCACGGTGATCCGTGTCACTGTGGCAGTCGCCTCGCTCTGGTTTGGATTCGCGGCCGTGGCTGCGGAGAAAACTACCAACCGTCTAAGCGGCGAGGTCTCCTTGGAGCAGGTCGTCCGTTTTGCACTGGCGAACAACGCCGAAGTGCAAAATGCCATCCATGAGATTGAGCGCACACGCGGTCAGTATCTGGAAGTCCGGGCGACAGCCCTGCCGCATATGACGGCAACGAGCAGCTATCGGCAGGAGGATAAAGACCTTCTTGAGCGCACGAGCCGTGATATCGGCGGATTCAATTCGATTGGAGGCTCGTTTAACGATTTCAATCGTGGCGGTGACAAAACATGGCGCATCGCTGTTGAAATAAGGCAATTGCTTTACTCGGGCGGCCAGGTGAAGTCGGCAATTCGCATCGCAGACAACACTACGGACATCGGCTATCTCTCATTGAGGGAAACGGTGGATTCCGTCATCGCTCAGACTCGGAAACAATTCTACGCGGCACTCTTGAACCGCGAACTGATTCAGGTCGCAGAAGAGAGCATTGCACTTCTTGAAGAGGAACTCAAAGACCAGAAGAACCGGTTCGAGGCCGGCACTGTGCCACGATTTAATGTCCTCCGTGCCGAGGTCGAACTCGCGAACGCCAAACCGGAACTGATCCGTGCGAAAAACAATCACCTGCTTGCACTCCTCGACCTGGCAAAGTCTGCGGGCGCACCGCAACCGGCGGGCGGACGACTTTCATTCACGCCGCGTGGCCAACTTCGGGCAACCTCCCGCGAATGGAGTCTGGAGGCAGCACTCAGTTCGGCCCGCCGAAATCGTGCAGCTCTGAAAATCCAGGAGCGGAGCGTCCTCAACGAAACCGAGCAGGTGAACATTGCGAAAGCCACTGGCAAACCGCGAATTGAAGCAAGCGCCGGATACGAAATACGAAACTCCCGGCTCACCGACGACCTCGGCAAGGAGGCAAACGGCTGGTATTTTGGCGTGCAGGGCACTTGGGACATTTTCGACGCTGGCGAAACACAGGGTAAGGTGATCCAGTCGCAGGCAAAGCTCGGATCTGCCCGGACGAAACAACGCGACACGGCACAACTCGTGGAACTGGAGGTCCACCGTGCATTTGCACGCATGCGGGAGGCGAAGGAAACCATCGCAAGCCAGGCCAAAACCGTTGAGCAAGCCGAGGAGGCGCTCCGCCTTGCCCGAGAGCGACTCGCCGCAGGCGCGGGCACGCAACTCGACGTCCTCGACGCCCGGGTAGCGCTGACGCGCGCGCGCACAACGGAATTGCAGGCTCGCTACGAATTCAGCGCCGCAATTGCTGAATTCGACCGCGCCACCGGGACAGACACCGTCTTTGACGACACGTTCGCCGCACCTGCCCGCAAACTGCCAAATTCGAAGATTTGGCGCGGTACGGCGCTGCTGCGTCCGTAATAATCGGGTGGGATTTCAGAGACGCGCAAACGACCGGAGAATAATCTCACGTTTTCAGTTGCGCGAGTTTCGGAAAACGCTATACACGCGCCCCCCTTTTACCATTCTGGGCTTATGTCGAAGATCATCGCAAAAATTAACAAGGAACAACTCAAGACCGACCGAAACGGATTCGCAGTCGGCGATACCGTCTGCGTTCACACCATCGTCAAGGAAGGCGAAAAAGAGCGCATTCAGAAGTACACCGGTGTGGTGATTGCCCGTCGTGGTACCGACATCAACGCTGCATTTACCGTCCGCCGCATCAGCTACGGTGAGGGCGTCGAGCGCGTATTCCCGCTCCACTCGCCGCGTATCGCGAAGATTGTTGTGGAATCGAAGGGCGACGTCCGCCGTTCGAAGCTCAACTACCTCCGCAACCGCACCGGCAAGGCCGCCATGGCTGTGAAGGAGCGCGAGGAAGTTGCTGCGGCACCAGCCGCGGCCTAATCCGCCAGACTCCGGAGCCTCATCAATGGGGCGCAGTCCACAGATTTGCAGCCTCGCGCACGAAGACACTCTTCGTGCGCGAGGTTTGCGTCTTGTGGCAGGCATCGATGAAGCAGGGCGTGGTCCCCTTGCAGGCCCGGTCGTCGCTGCTGCTGCAATCCTCCCGGCGGGATTTACGCACACCATTCTCACCGACTCGAAGAAACTCACCCACGCAAAACGTGAGCGTCTCTTTGAAGAACTTACGAATCGCTCTGAAATCCTCTGGGCCAGTACAATCGTAGAGGCCGAGGAAATCGACCGCATTAACATTCTTCGTGCAACCCACGAAGCCATGCGCCGCGCTGTGGGCGCGCTGCCGCGGACGCCCGACCATGTTCTTATCGACGGATTACCGGTCCGTCCGTTCCCCATCGAGCAGACAGCACTTGTCGGAGGCGACGGACTCAGTTTCAGCATTGCAGCAGCGAGCGTGATTGCGAAAGTAACCCGCGACCGGCTCATGCTGGAACTCGACACTCGCTACCCCGAATATGGATTCGCAAAACACAAAGGCTACGGCACCGGCGCGCACCTCACCGCATTAAAAAACCATGGACCTTCTCCGGTTCATCGCCGCACTTTTCTCCCCGTCCGCCAGGCCGAACTCGGCTTCTAGCGACCCGCGCCACCGCCTCGGAATCCGCGGAGAAAAACTCGCCGAGAAGTTTCTCCGCAAATCCGGCTACAAAGTCCTCTACCGAAACTATCGCCCAAAAGGTGGCGGCGAAGTCGACTTGGTGTGCCGCGACGGAAATGTCCTCGCATTTATCGAGGTGAAAACCCGCTCATCCCTTGAATTCGGCCGTCCCGCCGACGCGGTTACGGATGAGAAGCGCGAACTCATCGCCCGCGGGGCGCGGGCGTGGATGCGGCTGCTTGATGATCCCGATGTCGTCTTCCGCTTCGACGTCGTCGAAGTCATCGCTGGCGAAGGCAAGCCGGAGTTCACGCTGCACAAAGCGGCGTTCGTTCCCCGGAATACGCGTTGATTACTTTTTCTCCTCGGCTTTGACCTCAGCCTCCTCCGGGCCGAAAAGATTTGCGTACTTCTCGAAGCCCTCTTTCTTCAAATCCGCCACCGGAATGAATTTCAGCGCGGCGCTGTTGATGCAGTAGCGTTTGCCGTTGGGCGTTGGTTTCTTCGTGGAGACATCGAACCCGTCGTCGAAGAGGTGACCCAGATGCGCGCCGCTTGTTTTTGCAATCACCTCGGTGCGGACCATCCCGTGCTTTCGATCCTCTTTCTCGATGATTTCGCTCTTGTCCACCGGGTTGAAAAAGCTCGGCCAGCCGCTGCCGGAGTCAAACTTCGTGGTGCTCGCAAACAGCGGCTTTTTGCTGATCACATCCACGTAGAGCCCCTGGGCATGGTTGTTCCAATACTTGTTGGTGAATGGGCGCTCAGTACCGCCCATGATGCAAACGTTGTAAGCCTCGGGGTCGAGATGCTTCGCGAGTTCATCCTTGTTCAATTTCGAGAGGTCCTTGGCGGCGATCGGTGCTGTGTTCACGGGTTTGGCTTTTTCTTCTGCATGGCAGGCACCCGCGAAAAGCGCGAGCGCGACAACGGTGAGGTGGATGCTGCGGTTCATGGTAGTGTGAGCGAATCATAGCCCGCTTTATTCCCGTGGAAAGGGTGATTTCGCACCGTTGGCAAAACGCCCGGCATTCTCCCGAATCACGGCTGCCGGAGCGACTTCAAGATGGTATCGCGAATCTCGGCCTCGCCGAAAATCTCGATCTCCGGCGCGTTTTGATTCCGACCAAGGAATCCGCTTTGATACTGCCTCCGCCCCGAAGCGTAGGTGCTGCTGGCCTTCGTGGACTTGGCCCACTGCGTCGAGCCATCGCGGCCGGTGATTTGCATGGCATCAATCTCCTCCCATCCGGAAAGCTTTGAAGTGTCCACGTAAACGCGCACCCGGTTCGCCCGGACATTGCCATTCACCGGGAACGGGGTGTCGGCGAGTTGCTGGCCTTTGCTCGGGTCCTCACCCG
>SXWH01000032.1 GCA_005791535.1 Verrucomicrobiaceae bacterium
CTGGCGCTGCGAGTCATTGAAATAAGCGGGCACCGTCACGACAGCCTGCGTGATCGTTTCACCGAGCTTTGCTTCCGCGTCGGACTTCAGCTTCGCGAGGATCATCGCGCTGATTTCCGGTGGGGAATACGTCTTGGTCTCGCCGTTCACCGTGACCTGAATGTGCGCGTCGCCGTTCGCTGCCTTCACGACTTTGTAAGGCACGCGCTTCAGCTCGTCCTGCACTTCGTCGAACTTGCGACCCATGAAGCGCTTCACGGAGAAAATCGTGTTGGTCGGATTCGTCACCGCCTGACGCTTTGCAGCCTGGCCGACGAGGCGTTCGCCCGTCTTGCTGAAAGCGACAACGCTGGGCGTCGTGCGTGCGCCTTCCGAGTTTTCGAGGACGAGCGGCTCCTGTCCGTCCATCACGGACATACAGGAGTTGGTCGTGCCGAGGTCGATACCGAGTATTTTAGCCATAAATTTTTGTAGTAAGGTTTTTCTGGAAAGTTACCGCCGCCCCTCTTTGCAATCGCCGCGCCACGGCGCGTGTAAAATGCAAAGTATTGACCGCCATGTATTTGCAAAATCCATGGGAAGGCCGCTACTGCGCCAAAACCCGATTATTGGCGCACACTGTGCCACTCTGGCGCGTCAGTCTGTCGCAGATGGCAGGAAGTCGTCGCGGCTTCCGGACACCTGACCCTCAGCACGGACTCTGGAATATAGAGCTACAAAACCCCGGACCGACCGCGCTCGCCTAGATTACGACCGAAAGACGCAGTTACAAACCGCTGGCGTCGGAGTGCTGCGCCTGTTCCTCGATCCACAGCCGTGCTCTTTGGCGATCGAGTTCCTGTCGCTCGCGGGCAGCCATCTGAGCCATGTCCTGATCCGCGTAGGTTACCTGCACGCAGGGTTTGGCCGGAGATTGCTCCATGGTGCCGATCACGGAAATCAACTCCGTGGAAACGGACCGGTTCCCTTGTTTAAACGTAGCGTCGGTGGTGAAGGGCGAGTCTACCGGCCCGCGCCGCGCCTTGAATGACGTGGGCAATTTCGGCGCTGGCGGCATGGATATGGGCGCAGGGCTTTTTGCCGGTTGGGGAGTGGCGATTACGGCTTTGATCTGCGAAGTCGCTTTGCCCCCGGCTGGTGGTTGCGCAATCGGCGGCGGTGGCGCGAGTGGCGACGGGTCCTCGGTTTTTGGGAGGTATTTCTCCTTCAGCAGCGACACCAGCAGCATGGCCTCGCGCTGCGCTTCGCCGAGCGTCTCGAACGGCTGGCTTTCGGCCGTGATGGATACGATCCGCCCGGATTTCGGAGTGACCGCGATCCGGCATTCCTTCATGGATCGAAATGCTTTTGGGGCAGGAACGGTGTAGGTAATCACGTCGCCGGTCGTGACAGCAGTCCGCACCGAAGGCTCGGGTGTGAACACCTCTGCGAGCCGGAATCCGAATGCAGCCTCGATCCTTTCCTCGTTCGCGCGGAGCGGAATGACGGCTGCTAAACAGCCCAATACAAATGCGATGCCGGCGATCCTCAACATGGCCTGCATAGTCCCGCATCCCCGCGATTTTGCAACGCGCCGTTTGATCGCGTGATCAAAGCGCGCGCCATGCGCCGGGTGCGAGGCCGTCGAGCGTGATGTCGCCGAAGCGGCTCCGATGCAGCCGCGTGACGGTGCAGCCCTGGCTTGCGAACATGCGCTTCACTTGATGATAACGCCCCTCCGTGAGCTCCAGTCGCGCCTCCCGCGCACCGACAATCTCAAGCTTTGCCGGCAGACACGGTTTGTCCTCTCCATCCAGCATCAGCGTGCCCGCCGCAAAAAGGGCTTCAAGGCCTGGCGGCAGGTCGGCATCCACGGTAACTTCGTATAACTTCGCCACCTTGTGCTTTGGCGAAGTCCAGCGGTGGACGAGGTCGCCGTCGTCGGTGATCAACAGGACGCCTGTCGCGTCCTTGTCCAGCCGCCCGATGGTGGTCACCACGGGATTCCGTTTAAGCCAGCGCGGCGGCAGCAGATCATAAACAGATGGCCCTTCGCCGGGATCGTGGGAACACACGTAGTCGGCCGGCTTGTGCAGCACGACGAGCAGGCCATCCGGGAACTCCACCGGTTCGCCATCGATCAAGACCGTGCCGGGCAGCGCTTTGTCGGAATGTGAAACGAGCGCCTTTCCATTGAGCGTGACGCGGCCCGCCTTCAGCCACGCGCGGGCCTCGCTTCGGCTGCAATAACCGTAGCGGGAGAGCAGTGCATCCAATCTCAGCGGCTTCACACCCTCTCTTTGAAAGGCTCGAAGCCGATTTCAAAAATGTTCGCCGAGTTCTCCATCACACTCGGGAGTGTGCCGAGAAAACTGTCCCATTCCTGATTATTTGAAAACTGGGTGTCCCACGCGATGAAGACCGAATTCGGCACCGGCTGCGACAGCTCAATCAGCACACGAATATCCTTCTCCCAATCCATGATCCGCACATGCCCGAGCGCGGCCGGCTTGTGAACCAGCGGGCTGTGCGAAAACTGCCGCAGCCACTCGTCGCGGGCGCCTGCGTCTTCAAAACGTGCGTGGACGTGCGTGGAGAGGTTCGTCTGCGTTTCCTCATCCGGATCGAGCAGCTTGTAAAACTTCACCAGCGTCTGGTGCATGATATTCCAATCGCCCGCCGTGCGCGCATTGCGCACGCCGAACTTCACTCGATCTGCCGTGCGAACGAGTGTGCCGTTTTCGCCGAAGAACGTTGCCTTCAGCTCGTAGTCAAAAAGGTCATCAGTGCGGCGCAGGCGGAGTTGATCGGGCCGGAGACCGATGCCGTTTTGCGGATGGCAGAGGCCGGCGGAAAATTCATCGAGCTGCGCTTTCCCGAAAGGCAGCGGTGTGGCGAAGGGCACATCCACGTGGATGCCAAAGAGTTCGATCGGTACAATTTCCATGGTTTCACTATTAGAGCGGGAAACCACGGTAGAGAAGTCCGATTGTACCGCGGTGGAAAAAATCCTCGTCCGGTCTGTTTCAGGGAACCATCTTGCGCCGGATGTTTCGCACGCTTCTCAGCCTCCTCGTCACCGCTTCGGCCTTCCAGGCGCACGGAATGATCCCCGCCTTTCCCGGCGCGGAAGGCGCCGGCCGCTACGCCACCGGCGGTCGCGGCGGTCGGGTGATTGCAGTCACAAATCTGGCCGACAGCGGTCCCGGAAGCCTTCGTGCAGCGGTGATGGAAAAAGGCCCGCGCATCGTCGTGTTTCGCGTCGCAGGAACGATTCCGCTGCAAAGCAAACTGCGCATCGGGACGGGCGAAATCACGATTGCCGGCCAGTCTGCACCGGGCGGCGGAATCTGCCTCAAGAATTTCGGAATCGATCTCACCGGCTCGCGAAACGTGATCATCCGCCATCTTCGCATCCGGCCCGGCGACGGGCGCGGGGAGGAGCTCGACGCGATCAGCGGCTCCGCGTGCTCGAATGTGATCATCGACCACTGCTCTGCGAGCTGGAGCGTGGATGAAACGGTCTCCATTTACAAAAGCCGGCGCGTCACCGTGCAGTGGTGCATCATCAGCGAGAGCCTCTACAAATCGGCGCATCACAAGGGGAATCACGGTTACGGCGGAATCTGGGGCGGCACCGACGCATCGTGGCATCACAATCTCATTGCGCATCACACGAGCCGGAATCCGCGCTTCGCCGCCGGCGAGCGCAATCTCGATTTCCGGAACAATTTCATCTTCAATTGGGGCTTCAACTCGATCTACGGCGGCGAGAACTCCGAGGTGAACATCGTCGCAAATTTCTTCCGGCCCGGACCGGCGACGAACGACGATTGCGCGACCCGCATTCTCGATGCATCGGCGAAGAAAAGCCGCTGGTATCTGTGGGGGAATGTCGTGGACGGTGCGCCCGGCGTGGAGCGCGACAACTGGGAAGGCGTGTTCAAACCCTGGACGGACGATCACAAAAAGGTGCGTGCATCGAAGCGATTTCCCTGCGAGCCCATCCGCACAATGACCGCGTGGGAGGCTGCGGATGCCGTGCTCGAAAACGCCGGTGCGACGCTTCCCGTTCGCGACAGTGTGGATCGCCGCGTGGTTGCCGAGGCTGCGTCCGGCCGTGCGAAATCCGGCTCCAGCTACCGTGGTGGAGGCAATGGAATCATCGACCATCCCGGGGACGTCGGCGGCTGGCCAAATCTTCGTCCGGCATCCGCGCCGCCGGATTCCGATGGCGATGGAATGCCCGATGCGTGGGAGCGAAAGTGGGGATTCGATCCCGAGAATCCCGTCGACGGAAACCGCGACGCCGACAGCGACGGCTACACGAACGTGGAGGAGTTTCTGAACGCCTCCGCTCCCGACAAAATGGAGCGGCCTGCCTACGACGGGCGCTGACCGCCCGCTCAGCGGATGCCCCAGCAAAACGGGTCGCGCTCGTCGAGAATCAGCGTGCCGTCGCTGCAGACGTGCGCCGAGCCGCGGATGGTCGGCTGGATGATTCCGTGCGCCTCGTCGAGCCACTCGAAGCGGCCTGTGAACTTGCTGCCGATGATGCTCTCCTGCGTCCACATCGCGCCGGGCTTTAATTTTCCATCCGCCGCGAGGCACGCGAGTTTCGCGCTCGTGCCGGTGCCGCAAGGCGAGCGGTCGTATGCCTTTCCGGGGCACAGCACGAAGCTCCGTGAGTCGCCGCCGCAAGCCGGAGGGCCGAAAAGCTCGACGTGATCCACTTCGGGATATCCGCCTCCATTCACCGCCACCCGAATCCGCCATGCGACGTCCGTGAGACGGTCCGTGCGCTGGAGTGAAAGTTCCTCGCCGTGGTCGCTCACGAGGAAGAACCAATTGCCCGCCCAGGCGAGATCGCCGGTGACGCGGCCGACGCCCGGAACGTCGATGGCGATCGCATTCGTTTTCCGGTAGCTCGGGACATTCGCCACGCTCACGGAGCGATCACCGTGCAGCGTCGCGGTGACGGTGCCGACCGGCGTTTCAATTCCGTGGCTTCCCTCGCCCATTCTGCCCATGTGCGCGAGCGTCGCAACGAGGCCGATCGTGCCGTGGCCGCACATTCCGAGCAGACCGACGTTATTGAAAAAGATCACACCCGCGCTGTTTGCCGGATCTTCAGGCGCGACGAGTAGTGCGCCCACGAGAACGTCGTTGCCCCGCGGCTCGCAAACAATCGCTGAACGATAGCGATCGAAATTCGCGGCGAATCGCTTTGCGCGCTCCGCTACGGAACCGCCGCCGAGATCGGGAAAGCCGCCGGTGACGACGCGTGTGGGCTCGCCGCCGGTATGGGAGTCAGTGAAATGGATCGATTGCATTCCTGCTCAGACAAACTCATTCGAAGCCGGAACTCCAGCGGGCAATTGTCTAATGCGGATCGGCTGCGGTTCGATTAGACTTCACTACAGACCGACATGTTTCGATTTTTCAAATCAGCCGCGGCGATCCTGACTGCGCTATCACTTCAATCGCTCCACGCGGAGCCTCGCATCAATGAAATCATGGCGGCAGGACAGTCGCTGATTAAGGATGAGGACAACGCGACGCCTGACTGGCTGGAGGTTCGCAATCCCGATGCGACGCCTGTGGAACTCGGCGGGTGGTATCTTTCGGACAATGCCGCGCGGCCTCGGAAGTGGATGTTCCCGGCGGTGACCGTCCCTGCGGGCGGACACATTGTCGTTTTCGCATCCGGAAAAAACCGCCGTCCCGCATCCGGCAATCTGCACACAGGTTTCGGTCTCGATGGCGCGGGCGGCGTGCTTTTGCTGTCGCGGCCCGATGGGACGCTCGCGCAAACATTTTCGTATCCCGCGCAGCTCCCCGATGTTGCGTGGGATGGCGTCAACTTTCTCTCTGTGCCCACGCCGGGCGCTGCGAATGATCCGACGCTCGAACCGATCACGCTCGCGCCGGAGTTCAGCCAGCCGCGTGGGTTTCAGAATGCCCCGTTTTCACTCACGCTTTCGAGCGGAACGCCGGACGCCGCGATCTATTTTACGCTCGATGGTACCGAGCCGGGTACCTCATCGGTTCGCTACACCGCGCCGCTGAAGATCGCGAAAACCACGGTGATCCGCGCTGTTGCGATTTCAGCGGGGAATGACGCATCGCCGCTCGTCGCACGCACCTATTTGTTCCCGGCTGACATCGTGAAACAGTCGCCCGGCGGCGCTGCGCCGAAAGGATGGCCGGCCAAGTGGGGACAGAATCATGTCGATTACGGCATGGACCCGGACATCACCGGCAAAGCGCCCTACAAGTCGACCATCAAGGACGACCTGCGCGCGGTGCCGTCGTTTTCCGTCATCATGGACCTCGACGATCTCTTCGACGCGAGCACCGGCATTTATGCAAACCCGTTCGACAAAGGCCGCGAATGGGAGCGCCCAATGTCGCTTGAGTACATTGAGCCCGCTGGCGGCGGCGGATTCCAAATTGGCGGCGGCATCCGCATCCGCGGCGGTGCGAGTCGGGACACGGGGAACGCGAAGCATTCGCTCCAGTTTCGCTTCCGCAAAGAATACGGTGCGGCGAATCTCGACTTCCCGCTGTTTGGTGAGGGCGGTCCGTCGCGAACGGATGCTTTCGACCTGCGGTGGGATCACCTCGTGTCGTGGCATTACTCGAACGAGCCCGGCGCGAATCAGCTCCAGGACATCTTCGGCCGCGATTCGCAACTCGCGGCAAGCGGCGTCGCGAAGAAGGGCAACCTCTGCAATTTGTACATCAACGGACAATACTGGGGCCTCTTCTTCATTGATGAACGTGTGAACGGCGACTTCGGTGCAAACCACTTCGGCGGCGCGCCCGAGGACTACGACGTCATCCGCTACGACCAGGAACTCGGTACCTCCGGCCTCAACGAAGGCACTCGCCGCGTGTGGCGTGCGGCATTCGACCTCGGCTTCGCGGGATTTGCCGACAATGCTCGCTACTTTCGCGCGCTCGGTCGCAATCCCGACGGTTCGCGCAACCCTGCGTTTGAGCGGCTGATCGACGAGGAGAACCTCATCGACTACATGCTCGTCGGTATCTGGTGCGGCGCGACGGACAATCCCGTCGTAGGCGGTACGGACAACAACTGGACGTCGATCCGCTCGCGAAAGGGCGACTTCGGATTCCGCTTTTTTGTCCACGACTTTGAGCTTTCGATGTCTGACTTGGAAGGTGACTTCATCGGCCCGACGCCGACGGAGAATCCGCTCGCCGACCGCACGCCCGAGCAGATCAATCCGTGGCATTTCTGGATGGCGATGCGCATGAACGCGGAATTTCGCATGAAGGTCGCAGACCGCGTACAGCGCCACTTTTTCAACAACGGCGCGCTGACGGCGGAAGCGTGCATCGCGCGCTGGAATGCACGGATGCAGGAGATGGATCGCGCGATCGTCGCAGAGTCTGCGCGCTGGGGCGACGGCGTTTCCGGCGGCGGCGGTTGGGGGCCGCTTGGTGATGCGCTGATACCGATCATCGATCCTCCGCCGCGTCCTGGGCCGGGCGGCGGTGGCGAAAATCCCGGGCATCGTGCCTACACGCGCCTCGACTGGCTGGAGGGTGCCACGATGAAGCGCGACAACTACGTCGCCCTTCGAAGCGCAAAGATGATCGAGCACCTCAAGAACGGAGAGCTTTATCCTGCGACACCGGCTCCCGTCATCACGCCGGCGGGCGGCGCGCTCCCTGCCGGTGGCACCGTGGATGCCGCGAATCCCAACGGCACCGGCGTGATTTTGTATACGCTCAACGGGCCTGACCCGCGGATGGTCGGCGGCGGAGTTTCGCCGGAGGCACTCACGTGGATTGCTCCGATCGCGCCTGCCAGAAAGACGACCGTGCGTGCGCGGGTGAAAGACGGCGACGCGTGGAGTGCGCTTGTGGAACTTGAGTTCCTGCCCGGCGTGGATTTCGGTGCGCTCAAACTGACCGAGATTCACTACAATCCCGCTGTGGAGGCTACGGAGACTTCGGACGACGGCGAGTTTATCGAGCTCAAGAACACGGGCCCGGCGGCGCTGGATTTGAGCGGCTGCACATTCACAACGGGCATCAGTTTTACGTTCCCCGCAGGCACGGTGATCGCGCCCGGAGGATTCTTCGTCCTCGCGAGGAACGCTGCGGTCTTTGAGCAGAAGCACCCCGGCCGCTCCCCGGATGGGATTTTCACCGGAAAGCTCGGTGACGATGGCGAGTCGATCGTTCTCACGACTTCCGGTGGCAGCCGCGTCTTCGCGATCAAATACGATGACGAAGCTCCGTGGCCGCTCGCGCCGGATGGCTTCGGTGCTTCGCTTGTTTACGATGGAAATGGAGACCCGGACGACGGTCGCAACTGGCGCGCAAGCCGTGTTAAAGGCGGGTCGCCCGGCGCTGATGAACCGGCTCCGGTGTTCGCTACCAAAGTGGTCGTGAACGAAGTGCTCGGCCTGCCTTCCGGCTCTGCATTCATCGAGCTGCACAATCCGACGGCGGCAGCGGCAGACATTTCCGGCTGGCGTCTTGGTACGGGCCGCGCGCTGGCGGGCGCGAAGGTTTTTGATGCGGGCACGATTATTCCGGCGGGCGGGTTCCTTGTCGTGGATGCCGCAGCGGGCATGCCCGCGCTTGAGCCGGCGGGAGGTTCCGTATTTCTGCTCTCGCAATCGGGAGCGTATGCGCACGAGTGTCCGTATGCGCCGCTGGAGGAAAGCGTCGCCACGGCGCGCCACGTCAACGCCGATGGGGCCGAGCGCTTCATCGCGAAAACACCGACTCCCGGCGCTTCGAACGGCGCTCCGCTGGAACGCGGTCCGCTTCGCATCGCCGAGATCTCGTACGCGGGCGCGGCGGACTTTGTGGAGATCCAGAACGCCGGCGACACGACTGTCGCGCTCGACGGCCTCCGGCTCGTGGGAATGAATTTCACATTTCCTGCGGGGACCGCGCTTCAAGCTGGCGAAAGGCTCGTGGTGACCCCGGTGACGCCTGCGGAGTTCGCCGCGGCGTTCCCGGAAAGTTCGCCCACGCTCCTGGCATCCGTGCCGGGAGATCTGCAGGACAATGGTGAACGGGTCGCGCTTGAGGAGAGTTTCGGCGGCGGATGGCGCGTGCTCGACGAAGTGCGTTACAATGATCGTTATCCATGGCCGGCCGAGGCCGCGGTATCGGGGGACTCGCTCCA
>SXWH01000257.1 GCA_005791535.1 Verrucomicrobiaceae bacterium
GGCGCGGCGGGAAAGTCGCTCGTTTTTACCAACGGCTGCTTCGATCTGCTGCACGTCGGGCACGTGCGCTATTTGCAGCAGGCTCGAGCGCTCGGGGATGCGCTGGTTGTGGCGGTGAATGGCGATGAGAGCGTCCGCGCATTGAAGGGCCCGACGCGTCCGATCAACAGCGAACTGGACCGTGCAGAGGTGCTCGCGGCGTTGGAGTGCGTGGATTTTGTCGTTTTGTTTCACACGGAGCGGGTGACGGATTTGGTGCGCGAAATCCGGCCGCATGTTTACGCGAAAGGCGGCGACTACACGGTGGCGACGCTGGATGCGGGCGAGCGTGGCGCTTTGGACGAGGCGGGCACGCGGATCGAGATTCTGGCACTCGTACCGGGAAAGAGTACGACTGCGACGCTGGCGAAAGCGGCGCTCCATTAGCGATCCACCCGTCGTTACGAAGCGCAGCGGTAGCCCCAGCTGCGTGGCAGTGCAGGTGCCTATCTGCCGAGTGTGGAGGGTTTGCCGGGGTCCAATCAATGTCGGGCGGTCAAGTGCACGGTGAGTTACTCGCCTAGCACGGCTCTGCCCGCGGCTACAAAAGTGCCTGTTGGTTCGACCACTCCCGCGAAACGTAGTCCACGGCTGAAAAGCCTGAACGCTCGGATAATGAGGTGGACTGACATCCGCTTCCGCCTCAAAGCTGGAGTGGAATGAAACAGAGTGTCCGTCAAAGATTAGCGCTTTTCCTGCTCGGAGCAGTGGTCAACTACCTGCTCATCGCGCTTCCGTTCAAATATCTGAGTGCGCATACGTCGCTTCCGGTTTGGGCGAAGGCGGCTTGCAGCGTGGGGGCGGGCACCGCGTTCTTCTTTTTTTGGAATTATTTCGTCAACTTCCGGACGAGTTCCCGCAAGCGCGACGCTTTTGTGCGTTACATCACCGTGGTGATCATGATGTGGGGAATCTCCTCGCTGCTGCTCACGATCTTCAAACACTTTGACATCGGTATTGCCCGGCATTTTGGCGGAAGCCGGCTGGATTTCGACGTCATTACCACGCAGCTATGTATGGGATGGGTGAAGTTTCTCATCTATCACAAATGGGCGTTTCCCGCCGCTGCGAATGCCAAGGAAAAAGCCACAAGCTGAAGCGCGGCGCGCCTGCGACGCTGCGAATGCAGTCTTGCCGCGCGGCGCGGTGCGCATACTTTCGCGCCCCTTGGTATGAGCGAACGCAGCGACATTCTTTATTTCGACAACAACGCGACTACGCAGATTGACCCACAGGTCGTGGAGGAAATGCTGCCGTTTTTGCGCGAGCAATACGGCAACCCTTCGAGCGCCTACCGGCTGGCGAAAACTGTGCGCGCTGCGATCGAAACCGCGCGGGAGCGCGTCGCGGCTCTGCTGGGCTGCGAGCCGTCGGAGATCATCTTCACGAGCTGCGGCACCGAAAGCACGAATGCGGCGATTCATTCCGCGCTTCGCATGGATCGCGACCGGCAGCACATCGTGACCACGCGCGTCGAGCACAGCGCGACGCTGAAGACGTGCGAGGGCCTCGCGAAGCGCGGGCACGCAATCACGTGGCTCGACGTCAACAGCGACGGACAGATCGATCTCGGTGAACTCGAACGCGCCATCACCGATGAGACCGCGCTTGTATCCATCATGTGGGCAAACAACGAGACCGGCGTGATTTTCCCGATTGATGAAATCGCGCGTATCGTCCGTGAAAAGGGTGCGGCGTTCCACACCGACGCCGTGCAGACGATCGGAAAAGTCCCCGTAAAACTTGCAGACATGCCGGTGAGTTTTCTATCCCTCAGCGGCCACAAGCTTCATGCGCCGAAGGGCGTCGGCGTGCTCTACGCAAACCGGCGGCTCAAGTACGCACCATTCATCACCGGTGGCAGTCAGGAAAACGGACGTCGCGCTGGGACGGAGAATGTCACACACATCGTGGCTCTCGGAAAGGCCTGCGAGATCGCCGCGAAGAACATCGAGCATGAGGCGACGGCGGTTCGCGCAATGCGCGATGCATTTGAGAACGGAGTTCTCGCCGCGATTCCCGGCGCTCTCGTGAATGGAGACCGCGTTAACCGCCTTCCGAACACCACGAGCATCGCTTTCCCCGGAGTCGAGAGCGAGGCGATGCTGATGCTGCTCGATCAGCGTGGCATTTGTTGCAGCGCGGGTTCCGCATGCACGACGGGCCAGCATGAGCCGTCGCACGTGCTTCGCGCGATGGGATGCGACGATACGCGTGCCCGCGGCACGCTCCGGTTTTCGTTCGGGCGCTTCAACACCATGGAGCAGGTCAGCCAGGCGCTTGAAGTGCTGCCGGAGGTCATCGAAAAGATCCGGCGCGTGAATGCGTAGCCTCCCGTGAGGGGCTGGAAATTTAAGCGGTAAACCTGCGGCGTCGCGTGCAGAGCAACAGGCCGCTCACGGCCCCGAGTACAACTGTCGTGGGTTCCGGAACGGATTCCACGTTAAGATTCACGCGGGCTTTGGGACCGCTGGTAATCTCGGTCCAGCTGCCTCCGAAATCCGGTTCGTAGTACCACGAATTCCCGAGTGACCACCCGGGTGCGAGGATTGGGTTGTTGCTGTTGTTCACCGAGTAGATTCCGCCTCCACTCGGAACGGTGAGGTGAATCCAGTAGTTCGTCGATGGCGTGAGCGTGACGGTGCTTGTCGGCGTCACAGTCAGAAGCTGGCCGACCGGCGTTGGTGAAAGCGGCGCGACAGTCCCGAGAGTGATGCCACCCGTTCCTCCGGGAACCACGGTGCCCGTGCTCAGCGTGATCTGAATCGGGGAGAGAATCACGTCGCCGAGGCTGATTGAGAATGTGAAATCGGTTACGGTGACAGTGTCGGGGCCGGTCGTGAAACTGAATGCGAACTGCCGATCCTCAAACGGCGAGAAGAAGATTTCCGCAGTCGGGCCGGAGAGAGACGCGGCAAAGTTTTGCGTGGAAGGGGTGATGTTGTTGATGACGAGCGCA
>SXWH01000033.1 GCA_005791535.1 Verrucomicrobiaceae bacterium
CAAACACTACCCCGAATAATCGCCCCCAACTGTCAAACGGCCTTGGACTAGACGCATCCGCGAGAACCGATTGAGCAATAATGTCCAGAAATCAGCGCGCCCGCCGCGGCTCGAACGCGGAACCTGCGGTTTAGAAGACCGCTGCTCTATCCAGTTGAGCTACGGGCGCAACGAGTGGCACTCTAATCCTGAACCGGACCGAATCGCAAGGAAACAACCATGCGGTCTATTTTTGCATGGTCTGACGACGAAGCTGTCCGCATGCGGCGGCGATGTCGTGGCCCTTTTCCCGGCGGATCGTAGCCAAAACCCTCGCTTTATCCAGCACGGCCATGAACGCGTCCTGACGTGCTTCGTCGGGTCGATCCCATTGCAGCCCCTCTACTTTATTATACGGGATGCAATTCACCTTTGCGCCACCGATGTTCTTTACCAGTCGCGCGAGGTCTGCGGCATGCGCAGGTTCGTCGTTGATTCCCTTGATCAGAATGTACTCGAACGTGATGCGCTGCTTTTTCTTCGTCGTGTAATAGCTGCACGCACTCATGAGTTCCGCGAGCGGATATTTCCGGTTCACGGGCATGATTTGCTGGCGCACCTCGTCCGTCGCGCCATGCAGCGAAATCGCGAGCCGGATTTGCTTCGGCTGGTCCGCGAGCTGGCGGATTTGCGGCGCGAGGCCGCTTGTGGAAATCGTGATGTGCCGCGCGCCGAGACCGAGGCCCCAGTCGGAATTGATGATTTCAATCGCCTTCATGAGGTTTGCGAAATTGGCAAGCGGCTCGCCCATTCCCATGAATACGATGTTGTTGATCTTCTCGTCGGCAATGCGCTCGACCTCGATGAACTGTCCCGCAATTTCCGCTGCGGAAAGGTTTCGCGACCATCCATCAAGTCCGCTCGCGCAGAACTTGCAGCCATACGCGCAGCCGACCTGCGTGCTCATGCAAATTGTCCGCCGATCGCTCGCTTCGCCGTACAAAGCCGGCGACGCCGGGATTAGCACGCTTTCGATCAATGCGCCGTCCGGAAGGCGGAACAGGAACTTCCGCGTGGTGTCCTTCGAGCCGAGAACGCGCACATTTTCCAGCCGCACAAACGGAAACTCCGCAATGAAGCGAGCCCGCAACGCTGCCGGCAAGTCGCTCATTTTCTCGTATGATTCCGTGCGTTTTCCATACAGCCAGCGCATCACCTGGCCGCCGCGATACTTCGGCTCGCCGAGTTCGACGAGCCGCTGCTCGAGCTCGGGCAGCGTGAGATTTTGAAGTGCTGGCGATGGTGTGTTCACGGATGAATGATTGGCTTACGGCATTGTTGCGGTAATGGAAAGCGTGTCATGCGCATACTCTTCGCTTTCCTGCTGTTCGCAGCATCCTCATTCGCTGCGGAACCCAAAGTCGGCCCATCTGCCGGCTCGCTCCTCATTCACGGCGGCGGCGCTCTGACTCGCGAGACGATTGATGAATTCATCACCCTCGCTGGCGGAAAGGATGCGCCCTTTGTGATTATCCCCACCGCCGATTCCAACGACGATTGGGGCGCGCAATACGTTGAGAAGGGATTTCTCGCGCGTGCCGGCTGCAAGAACGTGACCGTGCTCCACACCCGCAATCGCGATATCGCAAACAGCCCGCAGTTCGTCGAGCCACTCACCAAGGCCCGTGGCGTGTGGATTGACGGCGGACGTCAATGGCGTCTGGCCGATGCGTACCTCGGCACGCGGACTGTGATTGAATTGCACGCCGTCCTCGCTCGCGGCGGCGTCATTGGCGGAAGCAGCGCCGGCGCAACGATTCAGGGCAGCTACATGGTCCGCGGCGCGCCGGAGGGAAATCACATCATGATGGCGAAAGGCCATGAGGAGGGGTTTTCGTTTTTAAAGAACACCGCAATTGATCAGCATGTCATCGCTCGCGGCCGTCTTGACGACATGCTCGGCGTGCTTGTCGTGCATCCGCATTTGCTTGGCATCGGAATCGACGAAGGCACGGCCATCGTCGTCAAAGGCGACCGTGCAAAAGTCGTCGGGAAAAGCAAAATTGCGGTTTACGATTCCGCGTTCACTCCCGGCGCAGACGGCAAGCGCTATTTCCTCATCGATACCGGCGGAACGCTCGATCTCGCGACGCGGCGTCCTGCGCAGTAAGTGCCTACATGAAGCCCTTCGCGCGCAGCTTCTGCATCGCGTTGCGCTCGTGGTGATCCTGCGCACGCCCTGCCCGTTCGCTCGTCTTCGTGTTTGCGAGTTCCTCGATGATTCCGTCGATCGTGTCCGCATTGCTCTGCACCGGACCGGAAATCGGCCAGCATCCGAGTGAGCGGAAACGGTAGCGGTTTCCATCCTTGCCCTGACGCGCAAAATACATCTGTGGGATCGGGATTCCCTCGCGCTGAATGTAGAGCCAGATGTCGCGCTCGCTCCAATCGAGAAGCGCCTGGACGCGGACGTGCTCGCCGGGATTGCAGCTCGTGGTGAACTGATTCCAGAACTCCGGCGGCTGATCCTTGTAGTCCCATTCAAAGTCCTTCGTGCGCGGTGAAAAGTAACGCTCCTTCGCACGGGTCGGGTCTTCATCGCGGCGGATGCCAGTGATGAGCGCGTCCCACTTATGCTCGGCCATCACCTGCTGAAGCGCCGCAGTTTTCAACTCGTGAGTTACCGTCACTGGGTCGGCCGTATCGTAGCCGATTGGACCGCGGTCCTTGTATTCGCCGGTTCCGGCGCGCGCGTCCTCGTTGATTTTCACGATGAGATTGAGGTTGTGGTACTCCACAGCCCAATCGCGATACGCGATCATCTCGGGAAACTCATAGGTCGTATCAATGTGCAGCAGCGGATACGGGATGTGTCCGCCAAACGCCTTTCGCGAAAGCCAGATGAGCACATTGGAATCCTTGCCCATGCTCCACGGCATGCAGATGTTTTTGAAATGATGATACGCCTCGCGGATTATATACACGCTCTGCGCTTCGAGCGCATCGAGGTGGTCCGCATCGGTGCGCGTCACTTTTTCAGGGAAAAAGACGGGCGGCTTGCCCGGTTCAGGTGCCGGATAGAGCTTGCTGTAGGCTGGATGATCGCGGAAGTCGAGGTTCACGGTAAGTTAGAGGCGCGAGAGGAAAGCAGAATATACGATATTGTCTATCGGAAAAATAGACATTTCAAAGCTTCCGCATCAATTCCTCAACCCGGGCCTTCACTCCAGCGTCCATTTTCAGCATCTCGGGCCACGTTCGTGTGTAGCCTTCGCTCGCCAGCTTTTTCGTCGCATCGATGCCCATGTGCGTGCCCAGACATGCAATCGTCGGGCCGTGGTCGAGGGCGTCGGCGGGGTTTTTGATGAAGGTCGTGTCGCGTTGCGGGTCGGTGTTTGCGCACATTCGGAAAAGCACGTCGCTGGTGTTGTGCACGTCGCAGTCGTCGTCCACGACCACGATGTATTTCGCGAACATCATCTGCCCCATGCCCCACAGTCCGTGCATGATTTTGTAAGCCTGCCATGCGTATTGCTTGCGGATGCTCACGAAGACGAGGTTGTGAAAAGTGCCCTCGGCCGGAAGCGCGATGTCCACGATTTCCGGGAAGTTCATTTGGAACACCGGCAGGAAAATCCGCACGCTCGCCGTGCCCATGTAGAAGTCCTCCATTGGCGGGATGCCGACAATCGTGCATGGATACACGGGCTTCTTCCGGTGCGTAATGGCGCTGATGTGAAACACCGGGTAATCGTCCACGGGCGTGTAAAATCCCGTGTGATCGCCAAACGGCCCCTCCGCCCGCATCTCGCCCGGCTTCACCCAGCCTTCGAGTACCACGTCCGCATCTGCCGGGACTTCGAGGGGGACGGTTTCGCACTTGATGAGTTCCACCGATTTCTTCCGGATGAATCCGCTGAATAAAATCTCATCCAGCCCGTCCGGCAACGGCGCAGTCGCGGAAAAAATATGCGCCGGATCGCCGCCGAGCGTCACCGCGACTGGCATCGCTTCGCCGCGCTCGTAGTAGCGTTTGCCATGGCGCGCGCCGACTTTGTGGACCTGCCAGTGCATGCCGGTCGTGCGGTCGTCATAGACCTGCATCCGATACATCCCGAGGTTCCGCTCGCCGGTATCCGGGTCCTTCGTGTGCACGCATGGAAACGTAATGAAACGTCCCCCATCCTGCGGCCAGCATTTCAAAATCGGCAGGTCCAGCAACGTCGGCAAATCGCTCAGCGTCGGCGCTCCGTCGAAGCGATGCACCACTTCCTTGCACGGACCATCGCTCACGTGCTTCGGCTTTGCGTTCAGCAGCGAAAGCCCCTGCATCGCGAGCTTCCACGCGCTCTTCAACGAGGTCGGCGGTTTCGCTTTTACGAGCAGCCGCATCTCCTCCGCGAGCTGCTCAATGTTCTCCAGCCCGAGCGACATCGCCATGCGCTTTTTCGAGCCGAGTGTATTGATTGCCAGCGGAATCGATGACACCACGCCGTTCACCGTCGGCTTTTCAAAAAGCAGCGCCTTTCCCCCGCCCGGCGCTTTCATTTCGCGGTCCGCCCATTCCGTGATTTCCAGCTCCGTCGCGACGGGAATCGACACGCGCTTGAGTTCACCGGCGCGGTCCAGAGTATCTACAAATGCGGAAAAGGAAGAGAATGCCATTGGCTGAGATACGCTTCGTTAGCCCCTGCGGGCTCAGTCGTAAATCAGAACCCTCTTTCTGCGCGCGGCGAATTCCTCCCGCGCGTCCAGCCAGCGCCGGTGAATTGCACTGAGCGCCTGCTGCTCCTCGATGCCCTTCAACGTCGCCGGATGCGCCAGTAGTTTCTCCATCAGCGCCCCATTCCATTCCTTCGGGTGCAGCCGTTGAAAGGCGCGCGCAATCTCGATGCCCACATCCACCGCGTTCATGCTGCGCCGATCGGTCACGGTGATACTTACGCCGCCGCATTCCTTTCCCGCGAACACACTGGCTGTCGGGGTGAATCGCACCGGAGTAAAATGAACGCCCGCCAGCCCTGCGCTGTTCAACTCCGCCGCCAGACGACGGTCATCCACGTACGGTGCGCCCACGATTTCAAACGGCCGATCCGTCCCCCGCCCCACGCTGACTTTGCAGAACTCGATCAGCCCCACGCCGGGATAAAGCGCGGCCGCGGTGATGCTCCGCATGTTTGGCGATGGATTCACCCACGGCAGTCCCGCCTGGTCGAACCACACTTCCCGCCGCCAGCCGTCGCACCGGATGACGCTCAGCTCCAGCCCCAGCTTCCGCTCGTCGTTAAACATCCTCGCGAGCTCCCCGACCGTCATTCCGTGGCGCACGGGAATGTCGTGCCATCCGGTAAAACTCCGCGCCCCGTCCAGCACCGGGCCTTCCGCCACGCTGCCGCCGATGGGATTCGGACGATCCAGCACGATGAACTTCTTACCCGCCTTCGCCGCCGCCGTCATGCATTCGCCCATCGTCGAAATATACGTGTAAAAGCGGCAGCCGACGTCCTGGATATCGAAAACCAGCGCATCCAAGTCCGCGAGCTGCGCCGCCTGTGGTGCGCGGCCTTCACCGTAGAGCGAATAAACCGGCAGCCCCGTTGCCGCGTCCTTCGAGTCGCCCACTTTTTCATCCAGCGCCCCGCCGATTCCGTGCTCCGGACTGAACAGCGCCACCAGCTTCACGCCGTCCGCCTTTGCCAGCAAATCCACCGTCCTCCTGCGCGTGCGATCGATTCCCGTATGATTCGTCACCAGCCCGATTCGCATTCCGCGCAACGGCGCAAAACCCTCCCGCACGAGCACATCGATTCCGCACAACACCGCCGCGCCCGGAGGCTCCTTCGGGGCATGGGCAATCGTCGCCACTCCGGCCGGAAGCGCGCCCGGGACGTGTAGAAAATTGAAATCCTTCACCGCCTCCGCCGCCAGCGTGCCGAGCTTCATCCGCAGCGGCAGGACATTTCCCGCCTCGGTGGGATGATTCCGGTTGCTCAAAAAAATCACCGTCGTTTTTGAAAACGGATCCATCCACAGCGAGCCACCCGTCCAGCCTGTGTGCCCGTAACTCCCGAGCGGCAGCCATCGCCCGCGCGGACCGCCATACGGCGTATCGATATCCCAGCCCAGCCCGCGGCGGCCATCCACTGCGGGCGGCGTCGACACCGCCGTCATCATCGCGATCGTCTCCGGCTTCAGCACCCCTGCGCCGCCATTCAGCATCATGCGCGCAAACTTCGCCACATCCTCCGCCGTCCCGAACAGCCCCGCATGTCCCGCCACGCCGCCCATCGCGCGCGCCGTGGGATCGTGCACCGTGCCGCGCTCCGTGCCCGTCGTCGTTGGCGCGATGCGTGCGGCGAGCTCCGCCGGCGGACGAAACATCGTATCCTTCATCCCCAGCGGACCAAAAATCTCCCGCGCACAAAATACATCCAGCCCTTCCCCGCTCACCCGCCGCACCACTTCGCCGAGCAGGATAAAATTCAAGTCGCTATACCGGATGCGCACGCCCGGTTCATCCATCGGCGACTGCGCCACCGCCTTTGCGATGCCCGCTTCGTAGCCCGACCACCCCGTCGTCGCCATCCCCGGTCGCAGGCCGGATGTATGCGTCATCAGCCCCCGCACCGTAATCCGCTCCTTCCCGCCGCCCGTAAACTCCGGCAAATACCGGCTCACCGGCGCATCCACCTCCACCCTCCCCTGCTCCACCAGTTTCATCACCGCGGATGTCGTCGCAATCACCTTCGTCAGCGAAGCCAGATCATAAATCGTCTCCCTCCCATTCCCCTCCACCGCCGGCACCGTGCTGCGGCTCCCATAAGCCTCCGCATAAATCGACCCATTGCGCTCCAGCCACAAAACCCCGCCCGGCAGCCGCCCCTCCGCAATCGCCAGCCTCACCTCCGCATCCATCTCGCGCAGCTTCTCCTCGTGAAACGCCTCATTTCCCGCCACCGCGGCGGCAAGACCGAGGAGCAGCATGCAAAAACAAATCACCGGACGCAGAATCATCACGCCGCCCTTCATAGCCACCCCCACCGCCCGGCGCAACCATCGCCCGCATCCTCCGCGCCGCTCCTGCCGGCTTGGGATCAGTTTAAAAGAAAACCGGCTGCATGGGCGTGAACCTGTGCAGCCGGTTTTGAGATTAATGCAGAGTTTGCCTTAGATGCCGAACTTGCGGCGGAAGCCCGCCACAGCCGTCATCGCCAGACCGAGCAGCGCGATGCTCGAGCCACCGTCCGGAACCGAGTTGGGGTTCGGCACTGGTGGTGGTTCGTCGATGTAAAACTCGTCCATGCCGAAGCAATCCACATCATTCGTCACATAGAACGAAAACGACGTGATGCCGTCGTAGGAA
>SXWH01000034.1 GCA_005791535.1 Verrucomicrobiaceae bacterium
ATGGCCCGACCCTACAAAACGCCACGCCTCCGAAAGAAGAGAAAACACACCGCGGCTCGACATTCCCGCCGCCGCCCGCCAGCCTCCGCGCAAATGAAACGCGTTCTTGCCCTGTTCACCTTCCTCGTCCTTGCGCTCACCGGCCTCGTCGCGCTCACCCACGCGCAGGCACCGAAGCCAAAACCCATCCGCGCCCTCATGGTCTGCGGCGGCTGCTGCCACGATTACGAGAAACAGAAAGTCATCCTCAGCGAAGGCATCTCAAAACGCGCCGCGGTTGAGTGGACCATCGTTCACGAGTCCGCGCCCAAGGGGCAGGACGAACGCAAGCACCGCGTCTCCATCTACGAGAAGCCCGATTGGTGGAAAGGCTACGACGTCATCCTCCACAACGAATGCTTCGGCGCGATCGACGACAACGCCTTTATCGAAAACATCGCCGCCGCCCACAAGGCAGGCGTCCCCGCCGTGATGCTCCACTGCTCCAGCCACAGCTACCGCGCCGGCACCACCGACGAATGGCGCAAATGCGTCGGCATCACCTCCCGCAGCCACGAAAAAAACCGCGACCTCAACGTCGAAAACATCAAACCCGAGCACCCCGTCATGAAAGGCTTCCCCGAAAAATGGCTCAACCCCAAGGACGAGCTCTACAAGAACGAATTCATCTGGCCCAACACCGTCCCCCTGGCAAAAGCGTATGGCGAAGACACCAAGAAGGACCACACCGTCATCTGGGTGAACACCTACGAAAAAGCGCGCGTCTTCAGCACGACCCTCGGCCACTCCAATGCCACCATGGAGTCCCCCGTTTACCTCGACCTCGTCACCCGCGGCCTCCTCTGGGCCTGCGGCAAACTCGGCGACGACGGCAAACCCCTCGAAGGCTACGGAAAATAGGACCGGCCTCCGGTTGCGGTCATTGGCAGGCTTTCCGACACCCCGCTCACGGCTGTCCTACCAAAAAGCAGCCTCTACAAAGCGGTCCGACAGCCTCGTCGACCGCTTTGCACGCCATACAAACCGCTTCACGAGCCTCGGCCACCGCTTTGCACGCCATGCAAACCGCTTCGCGAGCCTCGGCCACCGCTTTGCACGCCATACAAACCGCTTCACGAGCCTCCGCCACCGCTTTGCACGCCATGCAAACCGCTTCACGAGCCTCCGCCACCGCTTTGCACGCCATACAAACCGCTTCGCGAGCCTCCACCACCGCTTTGCAGCGCCTACAAAGCGCCTGCCGACGGCACTTTACGCAAAACCACCCCGAAAATCCGGTCTTTTTACCCTGTAAAACCAAAATCCCCTATCGCGCTCCGTGCTCACGCGCCTCGTCGGGCGTATTCATATTTGCGAAAAGGCGTCGCTCCTCCCATTCCACCGGATAGTCCACCAGCAAACCCGCCCCCATCGCCTCCCCGATGAACTCGCGCAGCGCGAGCCGCCCTTCCTCCAGCATCCGCACCGCGATGGGCGCGGCGTCGGCGGGATAAATCGCGGCCAGCGGCTCGAAGCCGTCGTCGAAATGCGGGACCACGCCGCAATCCTTCCGCTGTGCCCGTCGCAACATCGCGAGCAGAAACTCCGGAGTCATCGCCGGCATATCCACCGCGAGCACCATCACCCACGGAGCGCGCGCTCGCTTCAGCGCCGCGGCAATCCCGCCGAGCGGCCCGCAATCTTCGCGCAAGTCCGCAATCATCTCCACCGTGCCCGCCGGAATCGGCGCGCACTTTCCGGCGACAAAGATCTCCGCAGGCTGCGTCGCCGCGAGCGTGCCGAGCTGCGCAAGCCACAGCGGACAACCCGCGCGCCGCAACGCCGCCTTGTCGCGGCCCATGCGCGTCGATTTCCCACCGGCGATTAAAGCGGCGCTGTGCGTCATGCTTTCCGTTTGAGCCCCGCGCCGCACTCGCGCAAGCTCGCGGTTGTGAACGCACACGTCCGCCACATCTACATCAGCCCCGGCCACAATTTCTACGGCCGCTACGGCAGCACCGCGGGCACGCATGAAATCGCGGAGCTCGACGAAGTCCGCTGCATCGCCGGCCGCGGACTCGAAGGCGACCGGTTCTTTGACTACAAGGCCGACTACAAAGGGCAGGCCACCTTTTTCGCCATCGAGACGTGGCAGGCACTCTGCGCGCAATTCGGCATTTCCGGAAAAGGCCCCGAAGTCTTCCGGCGCAACATCATCACCGAGGGACTCGACCTTCCCGCGCTCATCGGCGTGGAGTTTGAAGTGCAGGGCATCCGCTTCGCCGGAACGCAGGAAGCCACGCCGTGCGAGTGGATGGATCAAGCATTCTGCCCCGGTGCCCACGAAGCCCTCAAAGGCCGCGGCGGCCTCCGCGCGCGCATTTTATCCGACGGCATCCTCCGCCCCGGCCCGATCTAGCGCAGCTCCACATTCAGTCTCCGAATCCTGCGCAGAAGAACGCGGCCCGTCGCTTGCGACTGGGATCGGCGACATTCCTGTCGCTGCCGGAAACATAGCGCGAAGCGCCACATCCTCCGGCGTTCCTCGCTCAGGCAGTTTGCGCTTCGCGTTTTGTGTTTAAGCAGCGGCAGGAATGCCGCCGCTTCCTGGCTCGCTTGCGCTCGCAAGACATCCCGCAAAAGCGGAAATCTGTCTTCGCCATTACGCTAGCGCAGCTCCAGCCAGCCAAAGCGCGACGGCGTGTGAAAAGTCCCGCGCAATGCGGGGCTGAAAGCCAGACCGACGCGCGACGCAGCATCGTGACGGAAGAGATTGATGCGCCAGCGCGTGCCCGCCGCGGGCGCAGTGGCAGCGAGGGCTTTCATGGGAATCCGCGCTTCGCACCGCCACACCTTCGCGGCTTCATCCACAGTCACCGCGCTCTCCATTCCACTGCTCCACTCGAAGTCGGAATCCGGCTGATCGAGCTTCAAATCGAGACTCTCTCCATTCGGCGCCCATTCATACTCCGTGTAGCGCGACGCCTTCTCCTCGGTGCCGATGAACGCCTCCACCACGTCGCGATCCCACAGCCCGATGCGCTCCCCTTTTTGCGCAGGCTCGAAGACGGTGAGCTTTGTGAACGGGCACTCGTAGGCGAGGTAGAGAAAGCCATCCGTCCACAACGCGCGCACCGTCGTGGAGAGCTCCGGGCGCGCGGCGGCGTTGTGGCTCTGGTATTCCAGCCGCACCGGCGAGGCCGCGGCCCACTCGGGTTCGTCGAGCTTTCCATCCGGCACAAAATCACGCGCCGACCGCGCCGCATTCATCACCGGCAGCGGAAGCGACCGCGCGAGCAGACGGCGGGCATTGTCGAAATAGATCTTCCGCTGCACATCCGGCGGGAGCGCGACGGAGGAGATCGTCCAGTCGCCTTGAATCGGCGTCATGTGCGCCCAGTCCCGGTCGTCGGTTTCAAAATACCGCCAGCATTTTGAATAGAAGGTGTGCGCGTCTTCGTCCGTGGGATTATCCGAATCGCCGCCCGAGCCGAGGATGAGTTTGTTGTACACCATGAAGTCCGTCGCGAAGAGCAGGCGGTCCGCATACTTCGTGAAGATCGCCCGCGCCTTCTCCGGCGCATGTCTTCCCAGCTCCGGAATGCGCGCCGCGAAGTCCGCGTACATGTTTGGCCGCGCGTCGAGGCGGTCCGCCACCCAGTCGATGTCCTCGGAGTTGTTCGCAAAATGGACGCACACAAACGTGGTCTTCGGATGACGCGCGATGACGCGGTCCAGCGCCGCGAGCAGCTCCTCGCGCGGCGGGTATTTCGCCGCATCGCCGAACCACCAGCTTTTGTGATCCTTCAATTCCGTCCACCGCTCGTTCTTCTCGTCATACGGCAGCCAGAATGCGCGCGGGTCGGCGACGTGGATGCTCACGGGCATGCCCAGTTCGCCGCACTTGGCCCACATGGCGTCCAGCTTGGGGTCGTCGATCTTGATCAGCTCCTTCTTCCCGTCGCGGAGGAAAAGCCCGAGGCGTTTGTATTCCTTCAAACCCGCCGCACCGAGCCGCCGGCCCTCCTCGATCTGCTTCGCAGCGCGTTCCGAAAAGTCCTCCGCGTCCCATCCGGAAAAATCGAGATTCATGTAATGCACGAACCGCCCGGGATGCCGTCCGTCGGCCAGCGCTTTCACGCGCTCGAACTGCGACTTTTCACCCGGCTTGTGCGTGACGGTCCCGCCGCTGAGATTCACGCCGATGCCGACGCCCGCGCGATCGAGAATCGCCGCCGCCCGCGCCATTCCACCCGCCGAGCCGTCGAGATGAACGTGCATATCGATGATACGCTTCTCCGCGCGCCACGCATCGGCAGGCCCGGCGGCAATGACGGTGAACGGAAGGAGCAGAAACAGGAGCGCTTTCATCACGGGCTATATCGCGCCGGCGACGGCACTTGGAAAGCTCCTTGATGCACGTCCGCCGCTGGCCCACGCTCGGCCCATGCGCTCCGTCATCCTCTCCGTCCTGTCGTTTTTCCCGCTCACCACATTTGCCGCGGAACCGTGGGCAGACAAAAAGCTCCCGCCTGCCGGAGGCCTGGAGCTTTGGCTCGATGCATCTGCGCAAGCCGCCGCACTCGGCGCGCGGAAAACGCCGCTCGCAGCCAGCGGCGAAGTCGATATCTGGCTCGACGGATCGGGAAACCGTCGCGACCTGCGGCAGCCGCTCGTGGACTTCCGCCCAAAACTCATCACGGGAGCAGGCGGCGCGTTTGTCCAGTTCGACGGCACAAACGATTTCGTCGCCACCGCGCCGGGCGTCGAAATGCCGGAGGCGACCGTCTTCGTCGTGGCCGCTCCGCGCGCGAACGCGGGGTTCTTTCCCGGTTTCTTCGGCATGAACCGCACGGGACAGAATGACTACACGAGCGGCCTCAATTTCGATCTCGGCGGAAAAGCATCGCCCACCCTTTCCACGCTGAACGCAGAGGCGACCGGCGCAGGCGGAGAGCGGAACCTGCTGAAAACGCAGTTCGATTTCGGCACCTTCCACGTCTTCTCGCTCGCGGTCGGCGCCGATTCCATCAAGCTCCGCGCCGATGGAAAGGACGAGGGCTCGCGCCCGAGAAAACCTGCCGCGATTTCCATGGAGGAGCTCACCGTGGGCGCGCGACGTTACTCGCACGACGGTCACCCGCCATTCGCCGGCAGCTTTCTCGACGGCGGCATCGCGGAGCTGATCATCTTTCGCGGTGTGCTTCCGGATGCGGAACGGGACGCAGTGGAAAAATACCTGATAGCAAAACACTCCGGCCTCCGGACCGCCGCAACGGCGACAGTCCCAGGCGGTCCGCGCATCTTGACACCCGTCGCGAATCCGCCACCCGTGCAGATGTTCGTGCCGGGATTCGAAGTGCGCGAACTGCCGCTGAAGATGACGAACATCGACTGCCTGCGCTACCGCCACGACGGCGTGCTCGTGGCCGGCGCATACAACGGAAAGATCTGGCTCCTCCGCGACACGGACGGCGACGGCAGCGAGGACAAGGTCGAGCTTTATTGGGAGAGCGGCGATTTGAAAAACGTCATCGGCATGGCGCTCACACCGAAAGGCGACCCGCGCGGTGACGGCGTGTTCGTGGCCACGGCGGGGCGCATTCTTTTCATCCCGGACAAAAACCACGACAACCGCGGCGACGAGCAAATCATCGTGGCGAGCGGCTGGGAAAAACAGAAGACGCCCGGCGGCGGCGGCAGCGTCGATGCGCTCGGACTCGCCCTCGCGCCGGACGGATCGATCTACTTCGGCCTCGGCGTGAGCGCTTACAACAACGCCTACCTTCTAGACGCCGACGGCAAATCGCATTTCGACATCAAAACGGAACGAGGTACCGTGCAGCGCATCTTCGCGGACTTCTCAAAGCGCGAGACGATTTGCACCGGCATCCGCTATCCCGTCGGCGCGCAGTTCAACAAACACGGCGACCTTTTTATGACCGAGCAGGAAGGTGCGACGTGGCTGCCAAACGGCAATCCGTTCGATGAACTCGTGCACATCGAAAAGGGCCGCCACTACGGCTTCCCACCGCGTCACCCGAAACATCTGCCCGACGTGATCGACGAGCCGAGCGTCTTCGACTACGGCCCGCAGCATCAATCGACGTGCGGCTTTGTGTTCAACGAAGGCGACAAGACCTTCGGCCCCGATTGGTGGAAGGGCGACGCATTCGTCACCGGCGAATCGCGCGGCAAACTTTACCGCACGAAGCTCGTGAAAACCGGTGCGGGCTACGTCGCGCAAAACCAGCTTATCGCCGCGCTCGCGATGCTGCCCGTCGATGTGACGCTCTCTCCCCGCGGCGACCTCATCGTGGCCTGCCACAGCGGCGCGCCGGATTGGGGCAGCGGCCCGGAAGGCGCGGGAAAGCTCTTCCGCATCAGCGCCGCAAAGGAGCCCGTACCGCGTCCGGTGCTTACGTATTTTGCAAGCGCCAGCGAGCTGCGCGTGACTTTTGATCACGACCTCGAACCGACCAAACTGCGCGACCTCGCCAAACGCACGGAAATCGTCGCGGGCCGCTACGTCGCCGCCGGCGACCGCTACGAGAGCTTCCGCCCCGGCTACCAAGTCGTGCGCGACCAAATGGCCGCACCACGCCGCGACGTCCCCGTCCTCGGAGCGACGCTCAGCGCCGACAAACGCAGCATCAATTTCGCAATCCCGCCGCAGAGCGTCGCGGAGCAATACGCCATCACGATGCCGGATTTCACAAAGCCGCCGGGCACACCACACGCGTTCATCGATTTGGCGACCGATATGAGCGGGGTGGCTGCGGAGTGGACTTCGGCGGACGGGAAAACGAAATGGAAGGGGTGGCTGCCGCATTTGGATTTCGAAGTGGCGCGACAGCTCGCAGCGGGGAGTGCCGAGCACGCGCAAATGACCGCGAGGGGCGAAGTTCGAACAAATTGGCAATTCGCTGTGTCGGAGATGCTGCAACCAGCAGTGCAGCCGGGCGCAAAACTCGATTATGAACGCTCTCCAGAAAACGTGACCGTGACGTTCACCGGAGAAACAGGGTTCGCACTCGCGCAGTTTCCGCAGGAAGCAAAACCGTCGGTGAACGCATCAGGCGATGTAACTACGATGCTTACATCGAATGCTCACGACGGCTTCCGCGGGCCGTTTGAACTCTGGAGCCGCGTCAGTGGTAAATTCGCCGGAGTTTCCGTGACCTGGCACACCGCTGACGACGAACGCCAGCGCGCATTCCCCGTCCGCCGTTTTCTCTTGCCCTTCGCCAAACCGGCCGACGCCAAAGCTGCCGAGCCCGTCGTCGCAAAGCTCGAAGGCGACTGGCTGAATGGCCGCCGCCTTTACTTCGGCAAGGCGCAATGCGCGACCTGCCACACAACGGGCGGTCAGGGCGGACGCGTCGGACCGGACCTCTCGAACCTTTCGTTCCGCGACCGGGCGAGCGTTGAAAAGGACATCCGCGAGCCCGGTGCGGCGCTCAATCCCGACCACCTCACGTATCACATCACGCTCAAAAACGGCGCGGAACTCGCCGCCGTCATGCTCACCGAGGACAAGGAAAAGTATCGCATCGGCGAAGCGAATGGAACCGTGCGCGACCTTCCTCGCGCCGACGTCCGCGGGGTGAAAGCGCTCCCGATTTCCCTCATGCCGCCGGGCCTTCTCGATGCGCTCACGCCCGCAGAGCAGAACGACGTCATCAAGTTCCTGCTCACGCCGGCTCCGCTCGTTCCCGCGCCCATCGATGCGCCGAATCCGCCGGCAGCGCGGAAGCGTGCGGAGCTTGAGGCGGTATTGAGAGAGAGTAAGCAGTCGACAGTCGGCAGTGGGCAATCGTCGCCGCTGCGCGTCCTGCTCGTCTCCGCGAAAAAAGATCACGGTCCCGGCGAGCACGACTACCCGCTTTTTCAGAAACGCTGGAGCACGCTGCTCGGTCTCGCGAACGGTGTGGAAGTCACCACCGCGCAGGACTGGCCGACCGTCGAGCAGCTCGCGAAAGCGGATGTCGCCGTCTTTTACTCCAACAACCCCGCGTGGAATCCCGAACGCAAAGCCGAACTCGACGCATTCCTCCAGCGCGGCGGCGGCGCGGTGTTCATCCACTGGGCCATCGAGGGCCGCGAGTTTGCGCCCGAGCTCGCGGACTGCATCGGTCTCGCGTCCAACTCGAAGGCGCTGAAATTCCGCCACGGCGCGCTCACGATGAACTTCCCGAACGCAGAACATCCCATCACCCGCGGATTCAAAGCGACGGACTTCATCGACGAAACCTACTGGCAGGCCATCGGCGACCCGAAGCGAATCATGCTGCTCGGCGATGTCGTGGAAGAAGGCGAACCCCGCCCGCAGCTCTGGGCCCGCGAGCATGGGAAAGGCCGCGTCTTCGTCAGCATCCCCGGCCACTACACGTGGACATTCGACGACCCGCTGCACCGCCTGCTCCTGCTCCGCGGGATCTGCTGGGTCTCGCGGCAGGGAAACATCGACCGCCTGAGCGAACTCGCAACGATTGGCGCGCGGATGGAATGGTGAGCGAAAGGGTATGAAGGTTTGTGTCGATGTTGATTATCGCGAGATGGGCGCTTCAGTCGCAGCCGTGGCGTTCTACGATTGGACGGACGCAGCACCGACCACCGAGCGGGTTATTCATGTCCCGAAAGTAGAGCCATACGTCTCTGGCGAATTTTTTCGAAGGGAGCTGCCTTGTTTGCTCGAGGTCCTCAGGCTGTTTCCGCATGCCAAAACCGTCATCGTCGATGGCTATGTCTGGCTTGATGCTGGGAGGGCAGGACTTGGTGCTCATCTCCATCAGGCGCTGAACGAGAGCGTTGAAGTCGTCGGTGTTGCAAAGACAAAGTATCAGGGTGCCAGCGCCGTCAGCGAGGTATTGAGAGGTGCCAGCACAAAGCCTCTCTATGTCTCCGCGGCTGGCTTGGATTGTGCGGTTGCGGCTGAGGGGATTCGTGCCATGCACGGAGCATACAGGGTTCCCTGTCTTTTGAAACGCGTGGACTCCTTGTGCCGCAAGGGGATTGTCGTCTGAGTGCCGGAGCCGCTGTGCTTTCGGCAAACTACGCCGCGTTTGAGCAGGATTTCGCGGAGTTCTTCCCCGAAGTGCGGATGCTCGCAGGCCGGTGAGAGGGCTGAGCTATTTTGCAACCGGACCGACCGGCGTGACGTTCTTCGTGGTCAGATCGAGGCGGTAAGTGCGGTTCCGCTCGTCGGTCACGATGAGCGTTCCGCCATCCTTGGCGAGTTTGGTAATGAAGACATCCTGCACATCGCCCTCCAGGTCCGGATTCTTTGAGACCTGATAAATCCGCGCGCGCCAGAGTTCCTTTTTCGTAGCCGCGTCCAATGCGACCACGAAGCCCATTGCTTCGGCAGGCGCCGTGTAAACAACCTGTCCGTCTGCGAGCGGTTCGACCCGCTTCGGCATCATTCGTTTTGCGAAAGCGGGAAGCCCAAGCACGATGACCGCTGAAATGGCGATAAACGTGCGGCGGGAGGCGGCTGGAGCGATGGTGAGCTGGTGATTGTCAGAATATGTTTTCATCTTGTCGTCAGAATAATCCATCTGCGCAGCGGGAGTGTCATGGATTTGTGAAACACATGTAAAATCATCCGCATGGTCCGTTAGTTATCTCCGCATCCGTAACGCATAACGCATGAACTCAAAATTACTTACGGCGGAGTTATGAAATAAATCGTCACGAGACGCGGGCCTCTCTTTTGAGATAGAAATCGGGTGGTGCGAGAATCGCACCTGACACCAAACATATGAAACACACAAACATCATCCGCACCGCTCTGTGCGCAGCCGCGCTCGTCGCAGCAGGAGCATTCACCACCGCACACGCCGCCCCCCAACGCACCGCGTTCGCAACTGAAGCCAACTCGCTTCCAAAAGGAATGTGGGAGTTCGAAAACAAGGTCTCGTGGGATCACAGCTCGGGCGCAAACGCGTTCGAGTTCGAGCACGAACTGGAATTCGGAATCACCGACAAACTGCAGGCGGCAGTCCTGGTTTCGTGGGCGCACGAGGCAATCAGCGGCGAGCCTTCCGAGAGCGCGTTTGGCGCAGCGGGCGTGGAGCTTTTCTACAATCTCCTCAATCCCGTGACCGACCCGGTCGGTCTCTCGTTCTCCGTGGAAACGGTCATCGGTGACAAGGAATTCGCCGTCGAAGGCCGCACCATTCTCCAGAAGAACTTCGGCCCGATCGCTCTCATCTATAATGCCACCCTCGAAGCCGTCTGGGAGGGCTCCGATTATAGCGAGCGCGTCGGAGAGTTTTCGCAGAATCTCGCCGTGAGCTACGACCTCGGCGGAGGCTTCTATGCAAACGCGGAATTGGTTCACCAGATGGAGTGGGCCGACTGGGATGAAACAGAGCTGAACGCCCTCTACGTGGGACCCAGCATCGGTTACCGGAAGGGCAACTTCTGGGGAACCATCGGCGGCGGCTGGCAGGTGGCATCGGACAAAAACGATGCGTCTGATTTCATCGGCAGCCTGCGCGTTGGCGTAACCTTCTAACCGCATGAATCGCCACACTCGCTCCGTTATCGGAGGCCTTGCTGTCGCACTGCTTGGTGCCTGCACACCGGTGGAGCAACTGGCACCGCCGCCGGCCGCGTTTGGAAACACCAACCCGGTCGTGGCGCAAGGCCGCGCCATTTACCTCTCGAATTGCACGAAATGCCACGGCGTGAAGCCCGTGTTCGGCAATCCGGTGGACGAATGGAAGAGCGATATCCTTCCCACCATGTGCGGAAAGGCGAAGCTCGACCCGGCGCAGCGCACAGCGGTCGAGGCATATGTGCTGGCGGTTCTCAAAGCCGGACCCTCCGCCATCCAGCCCAAACCTTGATTGGTTGTTTTGGTCACAAGCCGCCCGCATGGTTTTCGTTCCGTGCGGGCGGTTTTCTTTTCCTCAATCCACGCTCAATTTGAAAGCCGCCGCCTTCGGCGGGGTACGCCGCTACCGACGCTTCGTCGGTAGTTTTTGCGGGCCAACACTCTTGCCCACCATTCGGATTCCCGCCACACACAAACCTTCCTTTTTATGAACCTACGAACATTCGCACCCATCGCACTCATCGCAGCATGCGCCTCCGTCACACACGCGCAGAAGCTGACTCTCGACAAGGGAGACAACATAACTTTCCTAGGAAACGCGCTCGCAGACCGGATGCAACATTCGGGATGGCTGGAAACGCTGATTCACCAGAAATTCGCCGACAAGGACCTCGTCTTCCGCAACCTCGCTGTTGCCGCGGACGAGGTGGACACGTGGCACCGCTCGGAGCAGTTCGGCTCGCGCGACGAATGGCTGACGTGGACACAGACCGACGTGATTTTCGCGTTCTACGGACTCAACGAATCGTTCGACGGATACGAGGGCGTGGAGAAATACAAGCAGGCGCTCGAGAAGTTCATCAAGGACTCCGCGAAGCAGAACTACGGCGGCAAGGGCGCGCCGAAAATCGTGCTCTTCTCGCCCATCGCGGCAGAGCGGCATCAGGACCCGAACTTCCCCGACCCGAAGGAAGTTAATGAGCGGCTGCAGAACTACGTGGCCGCAATGGCCGACGTCGCGAAGGCAAACGGCGTGCAGTTTGTGGATCTCTACACACCGTCGCAGCAACTGTTCAAGGAGGCGGCCGCGAAAGGAAAGTCGCTGACCGTAAACGGCCTCCACCTCACGGATGAGGGCGAAAAGGCACTCGCGCCGCACATTTTCAAACAGCTCTTCGGCGAAGAGGCGCCGGCGGCGAATGCAAAGCTGAATTCGGCAGTCACCGAGAAGAACTGGCAGTGGCATCAGCGCTACCGGACCATCGATGGATACAACGTCTATGGCGGCCGTTCGCGCATGAGCTACAAGTCCAAATCGAAGGATGGCAAGGAAGGCCGCGCATTCGTGAACAACGAAGTGATGCAGCAGGAAATGCAGCAGCGCGACGTGATGACTGCGAACCGCGACAAGCGTGTGTGGGCAATCGCGAAAGGCGGTGATCTCGTCGTAAAGGACGACAATCTTCCGCCGGTTTTGCAGGTGGAAACCAACAAGCCCGGCGACAAGGAGGACGGCTCGTGGACCTACCCGACGCCGGCGCAGGTGCTCGATCGTTTGAAGGTCGCGCCGAAGTGCAAGGTCAACGTATTCGCTGACCAGAACCAATTCCCGGACCTCATCAACCCGGTTCAGCAGGCGTGGGACACGAAAGGCCGCCTGTGGGTCGCCGCGTGGACGACCTACCCGGAAGCCTGGCCGACGACGAAGAACTGGGATAAACTCATCGTGCTCGAAGACACGGACAAGGACGGCAAGGCTGATAAATGCACAACTTTCGTTGATCAGCTCAACGGCCCGACAGGCTTCACTTTCCACAAGGACGGCGTGATCCTGATGCAGGCTCCCGACCTCGTTTTCCTGCGCGACACCGACGGCGACGGCAAAGCGGATACGAAAGAACGCCTCATCATGGGCATGGATAGCGCCGACTCGCATCACACGACGAACGCCCTCGGCCACGATCCAGGCGGCGCGATTTATCTCAGCGACGGCGTCTTCCATCGCACGCAGGTCGAGACATTCGTCGGCCCGAAGCGGCATAGCGACGGCATCATCTGGCGCTTCGAGCCCGCGACCGGCAAGTTCGAGCAGTACGCGCCCTACGGCTTCGCGAATCCGCACGGCAAGACGTGGGACCGCTGGGGCAACGGCGTCATCACCGACGCGACGGGCAATGCGAACTATTTCGACGTGGCATTTTCGGGCTACCTCGAAAACGGAAAGCACAGCGGCTACAAGGAATTCTGGCGCCGTCCATCGCGCCCCTGCCCTGCGACCGGCACGGTTTCCTCGCGTCATTTCCCCGATGACTGGCAGGGCGACTTCCTGAACCTGAACGTCATCGGGCTTCAGGCGGTCACTCGCGTGGATGTCACGCAGGATGGCTCGGGAATCAAAGGCGAAACGGTCGAGCACATTGTCTCGGGAGACCCGGCGGAGTTGCCGACGTTCCGCCCAATCAGCATCAGCACCGGTCCGGACGGCGCGATCTATTTCGGAGACTGGGCACAGACCATCATTGGCCACCTTCAGCATCACCTGCGCGACCCCAACCGTGACCACAAGCACGGGACAATCTACCGCATCACCTACGAGGGCCGCGACCTCGTAAAGGCTCCGAAGATTGACGGTCAGCCGCTCGAAGCGCTGCTCGATGTGCTCAAAGTGCACGAGGACGGCACACGCGAACTCGCCAAGGTCGAAATCAGCAAACACCCGGCCACGAAGATCTCCGAGGCGGTGAAAAAGTGGGTCGCCTCGCTCGACAAGAGTGACAAGGAATTCGAACACCACCTGCTCGAAGCACTGTGGGTCCGCCAATGGAACAACATCCCCGACGTCGAGCTTCTCAATCGCGTCCTCGCCTCGCCCGAACCGCGCGCCCGTGCGGCAGCGGTGCGAGTTCTCGGATACTGGCGCGACCGCGTTCCCGACACGCTTGCCTTGTTGAAGAAGGCAGCCACGGACGAGGACGCGCGCGTCAGACTCCACGCAGTCCGCGCGGCGAGCTTCTTTAACGGCAAGGACGTCCCGGCTGCGCTCGATGTGGCTTATTCGATCCTCACGAAGGAGACCGACTACTACCTCGACTACACGTTCAAAGAGACGCTCAAGCAGCTCAACACGCTGACCAAAGAGCCCTACTTCCCGAAAGACCCAGCCATCGTCGCGGCATACGTTGGGAAGATGGATGACAAGGCGCTGAGCGGCGCACCGGATGTTGAAGCGGTCCTCATCGCCCGCATCGACCGCAAGGGAACCGACGCCGCAAAACGCGACGACGCACTGACGAAACTCGCGAAGCTCAAAGGCACGAGCAAAGCCGTGGAGGCCGTCTCCGCGCTCGCACGTGGCGCCGCAAGCGCCGAGGAACTCGGCAAGGCGCTCGTCACCGCCAGCGCAGCGGAGTTGAAAGCCGCGCGCCCGGCACTCGAGGCCGCGCTGAAGAACAATCCATCCGGCGGAGTGGGCCGCGCGATTTACGCAGCGCTCATTACCGCGGACGACGCGCCTTCGGCCGTGTGGAATTCCGCGAGCGAGCCCGCCGCAAGGGTCCGGGTGCTTGAATCGCTCGCGCTGATCGCGAACCCGCCTCTCCGTGCGAAGTTCCAGCCGCTACTGGCGGGCGCAGTCGCAACCGCGCAGACGCGCGCAGCCGCCTTCAAGGC
>SXWH01000258.1 GCA_005791535.1 Verrucomicrobiaceae bacterium
TCGTGGTGGCGCGTGTGGTGTTGCAGGATTTCACGGGCGTGCCGCTTCTCGTGGACCTCGCGGCGATGCGCTCGACGGTTTCGCGCCTCGGTCGCGACCCGAAGCTGAGGGAGCCGCTCGTGCCGGTGGACCGCGCGACGATTGCAAACATGGCTCCGGAATACGGCGCGACGATGGGCTTTTTCCCGATCGACGAAGAAACGGTGGCGTATCTGCGCGGCACGGGTCGCACGGAGGAGCAGTGCTCGGCGTTCGAGAATTACTACAAGGCGCAAGGTCTGTGGGGCATTCCAACGAAGGGCGAGCTCAACTACAGCGTGGAGCTGGAGCTCGACCTCTCGACCGTCGTCCCCGGCGTCGCAGGTCCGAAGCGCCCGCAGGATCGCATCAACCTCAACGCGCTCAAAGGCACATTCACCGAGCTCTTTTCGAAAGCTGTGCCGGAGGGCGGCTACGGCAAGCCCGCCGAGGATCTCGCCGGCAAGAAAGTGACGCTCAACGTCACGAGCGAAAACCCGACGCAGAACGGCAGCGTGGACGTCCGCCACGGCAGCGTGCTCATCGCGGCGATCACATCGTGCACAAATACCAGCAATCCGTCCGTGATGCTCGGCGCGGGATTGCTCGCGAAGAAAGCCGTGGAAGCGGGCCTGAAGGTGAACCCCGCCGTGAAGTCCTCGCTCGGACCCGGCTCGCGCGTGGTGACGGATTATTTGAACAAGACCGGCCTCGGTCAGTATCTCGACCAGCTCGGATTCCAGACCGTCGGATACGGCTGCACGACTTGCATCGGGAACAGCGGACCGCTTCATCCCGATATCGAAAAAGCCGTCACGGAAAACGATCTCGTCGCCGCCAGCGTGCTCTCGGGCAACCGCAACTTCGAGGCGCGCGTGCATCAAAACATCAAGGCGAACTTCCTCATGTCGCCGCCGCTCGTCGTCGCATTCGCGCTCGCGGGCCGCGTGGATATTGATTTGAGCAGCGAGCCAATCGGCCAGGGCAAAAACGGCCCCGTTTACCTCCGCGACATCTGGCCGTCGCAGGCCGAGGTCCGCAGCGTGATGAGCGCCGCGCTTTCGCCCGACGTCTTCCGCAAGCTCTACACCGACTTCGCTTCGCAAAATCCGAAGTGGAACGAAATCCCCGGCACTGTCGGCGACGTGTTCGAGTGGAACCAGTCGAGCACCTACGTGCAGGAGCCGCCATTCTTCACCGGCTTTGGTATGCAGCCCGGCACCATCGGCGAAATCAAAGGCGCGCGCCCGCTCGGCATCTTCGGCGACAGCGTGACGACCGACCACATTTCGCCCGCAGGCGCGATCAAGAAAGCATCGCCCGCAGGCAAGTTCCTCTCGGAAGCCGGCGTCGCATTTGAGGACTTCAACAGCTACGGCAGCCGCCGCGGCAACGACCGCATCATGACCCGCGGAACGTTCGCAAACGTGCGCATCAAAAACCTCATGTGCCCCGGAACGGAAGGCGGCGTGACGATGCACAACGGCGTGCAAATGCCCATCTACGACGCCGCGATGCTCTACGCGCAAACGAAGACGCCGCTGATGATTTTCGCCGGCCAGGAATACGGCACCGGCAGCTCGCGCGACTGGGCCGCAAAAGGCACCGCGCTGCTCGGCGTGAAAGCCGTCGTCGCCCAAAGCTTCGAGCGCATCCACCGCAGCAACCTCTGCGGCATGGGTGTCATCCCGCTGCAATTCCCCGAAGGCATGACCGCACAAACGCTGAAACTCGACGGCACGGAGACATTCGACCTCGTAGGAATCACCGACGACATCAAGCCGATGAGCGACATCACGCTAGTCATCCACCGCGCCAACGGCACGGAAGAACGCGTAACGCTCAAGAGCCGAATCGACACCGCCATCGAGGTAGAATACGTCCGCCACGGCGGCATCCTGCCGTATGTGCTGCGGCAGTTGCTGGGCGCGTGATACCCGCGCGACGAAAACGACCGCGGTTCCGGCCTTTTGCACTGACCGTTTGAAAAGGTAATGCAGCCGATCCTCCTGGATTCTCATTCGCAGACTCAACGACGAACCGTGCCTCGCGCCGGCATGTTCGCATGGCGGCGGATGCGGTCTCTTTGCGCTTCCGCTGCGAGCGCGTTCTCCGCGCTGGCCCTCTTTGCGTCCGCGGGGCTTGCGGCAGAACCCGAGCCCGGCGAACCAACGGAGGCTGGCGATGTGCGCGATAAGGCCGGGATATACAGCGTAGTATTTTATTACAAACCAGACCCTGCGGCAGATGCTCGGACCACCGCGGAATCGCTCTTAAAAGAGCTGCTGCCTAACGTCCCGGTTGAAACGGGTATTTCCACGCCTCCGTGCGTGGTTTTTGAAGAGGAGAAAGCTCCGCTTAAGAACTTCCCGGTCCCGGAAGCGTCGTATTTCAAATACGCGGGCCGCGGCCTCACCGGCAAAGATATCGCTTCAATGCAGAAAACCAGTCGCGCGACCCGCGTGGCTCTTCTCGCGCCGAAGGAGGACGTCTGGCGCATGGGCCGCGCATTCACAGAATTTGCACTGAAGTACGCTGAGAAGACCGACGCATTCATCTGGGACAGCGCAACGCGCGAATGCTTTACCCGCGAAGCGTGGAAAGAACGACGACTGGAGGATTGGCCCGCAACTGGTATCCCGAATATCATACGGCAGATCACGATTCATCTCTACCAACCGGATGATTCCGACCGTTACCTGCGGGCGATCACACTCGGCATGGAAAAGTTCGCGCTCCCCGATGTGGTAATTGAGAGATTAATCGCCAGCAACAACCGTCCGGCCGGAAATCTCATCAACCTCGTTTGCCAATCGTTTGCCGAGAATCCGGTAATTACCGACCCCCGCAAACAGAAGTTCAAATTGAACGCTCTCAATGCCGGGAGCTTCCGGAAAGCACAGGAGGAATCGCTCCTAGATAATGCAACCGGCGAAGCCACACTCGAACTTCTGACTGCCAAACGACAGGATGGCGACCCGGCAAATCAATTGATCGAAATCAGCTTCTCAAACGGCGCAGGAAAGACGGAAGACGAACGGAAGGAGCAGATCCTGTTGACACTGTGGGGCTCAAAGGATTCGGTAGTCGGAGTCCAGCATGATGCGGAGATTCTGGCCGCATCGAAACGGGCACTCGTGAAGCTCGCAAAACTTCGCCCGACTTTCCAAAAGGGACTCGCCCCGGGCGAGCGGCTGATGGTGAAAGCTCCCTTCCGGCGGGATGACGAAGGGAACGAGTGGATGTGGGTTGAGGTGATGAAATGGCCTGTCGAGAAGAAGCTGGAAGGAATCCTGCAAAACAGTCCGTTTTACATCAAACAGCTCAAGGCCGGGGCGAAGGTGGAAGTGAAGTTCAGTGAAATCTTTGATTACATCTTTGTGCACGCTGACGGGACCGACGAAGGGAACGAGATCGGTAAACTCATGGAGAAGCAAAAGGGACCGGAACTGGTGAAGTAGAGCCGTTCGTTTCCGGTGCTTTGAAATCGCGACCAACCAATACAGAGGCAGGCTGTCTGTTCCTCAGTTCGGCATTGTGATTATCGCGCCATAAAGCAACCCAATGTTTCATTCACTGGCGCGCCTCTCAAACCGCCCGGTTTTCTTGCTCTACAAACTCGGGCTCGGGTTGGTCACGCTTACCATGTTACTGCTGCCGATGGTTTACGTGGCGCTCTTCGTAGAAAACGCCCTCTCAATGTCACTAACTATCCCGAATTATCCCGCCTCAGTTCCTTCGTCCCGAGGACGTATCGATTAGTTACCCGGGGAGTTCTTGACGACGTAAGTCTTCGAGAGCGAATCATGCCAGCCGCGCCCGTCTTCAGTGAGGCACGAGAGCGCTTCGAACGGAATGAACCGTGCGAAGGTGCGGCCAACCACTTGGCCGAAGGTCGGCTTATCACCGTTTTCGTTCACGACCCGCGTCCCAGTGATCATTTTACCGAGTGTCCGCCCGAAGGCCGCCTCGAGAGCGATGTAGTAAACAATCATCAAAATGACCCCGAACAGAAGGTTGTAATCCACAATGAAATCGATCAGCCCCTGGCTCTGTGTCACCCCGGCAATCAGGCCGACAACAAATCCGAATGCGGTATTCCCAATGTAATCGAGGATGAAATTTGCAAAGCGTACAAGTCGCCTCACCGGAACGGGCCTCGTCCCTGAAAGCGGGTCGCGGTATACAATGTGGGATTGGGGTGGCTGGTAAGGGCTCGGTTCCATGACGCAGACTAGCTACTCGCCATGGCTGTCACACGTCAACGCGGGATTAGTTTGTATGCAAATGCACATTCATTTCGGCAAAACTTTACTGCGGTTCGGTTGACCTGACAGTGTGCCGCACGCATGAATCGTTGCGACGGATGAATGCTCTAGAAACAACCGGCGGCACCTCGGGGGAAAGTCCGGTCCATCGAGCGTCTTCGCGTTGGGGCTGGCTTTTATGGCTTTGGCTTCTCGCGTGCATCGCGGGTTGGATCGCGATCGGGGTTGTGTGGTTTAAGTCCGTGGATTTGCGGGAGGTCGGGACGCTAGAGAACCTGCGCAAACTGAATAAGACACGGGGCTTTGTTCGTGGGTATTACTTTCTGGGGCTCGAAAACGTGGCGCTTCAATCCCGCCCGACGCAATCTGCTGTTTGGCCGCCCGAAGATTATCCATTGCTTTGGGTGGATCACGAAGATGCCCTGCATGATGCGCCAAGAATTACCTGGCCGTTTCTGCGACTCATCTGGCCCGACGAGAAACAGGGCTTTTGCTTGTTTTACGGCACAATCGAGACCGATGGACGATTTGGACACTTCGGTATGTCCGACCATCAATTGACCAAGGCGTCCTGTATATGGCGGCCCATCTACGCCTGGTTCCTGCTCCTGCTCACCGCGACTCCGCTTTGGATACTCACATCGAGATCCATCCATTCGCGCGCCATGAGGAAGGCGGTATCTGCGTGATACGGCTCCGCTACGGAAGGACCATCCGCACACGGAAAGCGGTGCTCGTGAGTGATGGCTTGACCGTGCGGGGGCGGGGCGGTTCTTTGTGGTGGAAAGATGCCTCCTTTTCCCGACTCGGACTACTCCATTTACGTCTGGCTCATCGTCGCGTTTGTCGTCTCGGTCGTGAACTTTTTCTTTCCACGATTCGCGTGGTGGTGCGCTGAGGGCTGGAAGTTCAAAAACGTGAAACCGTCGCGCCTGTGGTTGTTTTTGAACCGCCTCGGCTCGGCTCTGGCGGCAATCGGGGTGCTTGTGATTGCGTTCGTGATTTACAAATCGGAGCAGGCGAAGGAACCACCGAAAGCTCCCCCGCCCAAAGCCGAAACCAAACGGCACCGCTGAATCGAATCACAGCGCGGGCCATGGTCGTCTCTGTTTCCATGCGATGCCTTGGCACCCTGACCCAGGAAACTAGA
>SXWH01000259.1 GCA_005791535.1 Verrucomicrobiaceae bacterium
GCCATCATGAGAATCATGCGCCGGGTGGGTGGGTCTGCCTTCACGTGGTTCCAGCCGGGCGCAAATCCGCCCGACCTGCGCCGCGCCTCCTCGGCCGCCGTGCCCTCTTTCCGGCGTGGAATAGTGCACAGAACGATCAGCGGGCCGAGGTACGACGCAGCGTTCGCAAAAAACGCAGCCGCCCGGCCGACGCTAGCAACGAGCATTCCGGCGAGAGCGGGTCCGATGATGCGGGCGGCGTGAAACACCGAGCGATCCATGGCCACGGCTGCGCTGAGCTTCTCCTTCGGAACCAGTTCCGGAAGCAGCGCGGAATACGCGGGCATTTCAAATCCCGCAGTGATTCCCACAAGCAGGGCCATCACACCGAGGTGCCAGATTTGCAGCGCGCCGCCGAGCACGAGCCATCCGGCAGACGCCGCGAGCAGGGCCTGGATGGAGATCATCGCGAAAAGGATGCGGCGCTTGTCCCATCGATCGGCAAGTGTGCCACCGAGCGGGCTGACCAGCGGGATGACCGCCATCATAGCAGCGCTGATGAGCGCCTGCTCCAGCGAGGAACCCGCGCGCTTCTCCACCTCAAACTGCTGCGCCTGGGTCTGCATCCACGAGCCCACCATCGAAATGAACTCCGCAACCATGAACCTCGCGAACAGCCCATGCCCGAGAATCGCAGCGGAAGAACGGAATGTAGACGCGCGATTGGACATGAGCGGCGAAGCAGAGCGTACTTTCGCACTTCGTGGCAAATCGGAACATCGGATTTCCGGTCGAACGCGAATATTGTGTCGCGATGCTTGCAGGATTTCCTCCGGCGGTGTGGACTGGCGGATGATGTTGATCGGTCGAGAAAACGAACAGTCCGCGCGCCAGTATATTGCTTCCCTGCATGGAGGCATCCAGTTGGACGGCCTTGAGCTGTACCGGACCGGGCATGTAATCGCCGTGAAGGAGACCGAGCGGAACATTTATACATGCACAGTCCGCGACTCGGAGGGCGAGGACCAGACCGTCGTGCTCACGCGCGATCGCGATGGATGGCTGGGCGACTGCACTTGCGCGGTGGTGGACGACTGCGAGCATTGTTGCGCTGGGATGTATGCGCTGCTTCTCGCGACGGAAAAGCAGTTCAAGAAGGCGCCTCCAGCGGTCGTTAAAAAGGAAACCTTCCACGCGATGGCGATCGCCCAGGCGGGTCGGGAACTCACAAAGCTCGAGCTCGAAGGCGCAAAGGCGGTGGACGTTCTTTTCGAAGACCACCGCTCGGCAGCAACGGTGCCGCAGGAACTCGTGGAGCGCGTCATCGGAACGAAGACCAAGAGCTGGCAGCATCAACCGGTGCCGCTCTGGCCGGAGCTCAAGCCGAAGAACGTCCGCGAGGCATGGCTGCTAATTGCGGCCTTCCTGCGCCGGAGCGGTTTTGCGCTCCAGCCCCTGTTCTCGGAGATGACCGACTGGACGAAAGTCGACGACTTCGTGGGCGCCTGGGAGCGCGAACGGAAGGTGCGCACGTGGCAGGAACGTCTCGCGCTCGATGCTGCGAAACCGGGACGCGCCGCGGAGAAGCGTCATGAGTTGCGCCTGCGGTTGCTTGCGGATGAGATGCAGCTCGAATGGATGAAGGACGGCGAAGGTTTCTTCAAACCGGTTCCGGAAGTCTCGTTCCGCCAGCTCGCGACGGCGAATTATTCGGGCGCGCTTCCGCTGGACGGAGCCTCGCTGGCGCTTTGGCGCGCATATTTCACCGGATACGACAGCGCACCGACGATGAAGTATTCCACGAAGGATGCCGCCCGCGTTTTGAACACGCTGCTGCGTAACGAGAATCACGCTGCGACGATCTGCGGCGCTGACGGGAGCCCGCTGATTCGGGCGGGGCGGAAACTGCAATGGAAGGTGGAACTGCAACAGGGCAGGGGTGTGGATTATTCGTTTTCGCTGGTGACGGCCGAGGGCGATGCGCCACCTGCGGCAGTGGCTGCAATCGAGGGCGATCCTTCGCTGTATGTGACCAAGCGCGAAGTGTTCGAGGCACCGCCATTCGCGGGGCTTTCCGTGATGCGCGCGATCGACATTCCCGCCGAGGCGATTGAATGTGAAGCTGGTGTCGCGTTATTTGAACGCCTGAGCGCGCCAATGCCGGAGCCACTTGCGAAGCGAGTAAAAATCGTCCGCACCCGCGCCGTGTTGCAGTGCAGGCTCGAGCAGAACGGCTTCGGCGACGGCGAGGCGCTTCAGGTACGGGCCTTCGCGGAACGGGACGGTGTGCGTTTTGAGCACTACGGACGCGACGGATGGATTCCGCTCTCGGAAGCGGCCTCGGATGTCGATGAGAACATCATCATTCGGAACGATCGTTCCGCGCTCGCCGGCGTCTCGGAAGCAATCGCCGGCCTTAGGGCGGCCTGGACCGGATACGACGATCCGTGCTGGCAAAAGAGCGCGGGAAAGAAGTTCGCCGAGCAATTTACGGAATGGCTCGGGTCGCTTCCGTCGTCGCTTACGCTGGAACTCGATCCGATGCTCGGCTCGCTGCGGGAACCGGCGATTGCGGCCCGGGTGAAGCTGGAGGTGGAGGAAAGCGACATCGATTGGTTCGATGTAAAAATTGCGCTCGATGTCGCGGATACCACGCTCACGAAAGCGGAGATGAAGGCGCTTCTCGATGCCCGCGGCGGATTTGTCCGGCTCGGCGCGAAAGGTTGGCGGCGTCTGTCGTTCGTGCTCAGCGCCGAGGACGAGGAGCAATTTGCCGAGATCGGACTCAGTGCGAGGGATCTCGACGCGGGCAAGCAACGACTGCACGCACTGCAACTCGGCGGACGGGTGAAGAACCTTCTGCCGCCGCGGATGATCGAGGCGATTTCGACGCGGATTGAGGAAATCAAAACCCGCGTGAATCCGCCGCTTCCCGAAGGGCTCAACGCGACTCTGCGGCCGTACCAGCTCGAAGGTTTTCAGTTCCTCGCATACCTAAGCACGAACCGCTTCGGCGGGATTCTCGCCGACGACATGGGTCTCGGTAAAACGGTGCAGACGCTGGCGTGGCTTCTGTGGCTGCGCTCCCGCGAGGTTGAGGGAAAAGGGACACGCTATCCTGCGCTCGTGGTCGCCCCGAAAAGCGTGGTGGAGAACTGGCGCGCAGAGGCTGCACGGTTCGCGCCCGGGCTTCGCGTCTTCATTCTGGCGAAGGGCGCATGTGATGCGAAGTCTCTCGATTCCGCGCGAAAGAATGCGGACATCGTGGTGATGAATTACGTTCACCTCCGCTTGCTGGAGAAGTCCGCGGCC
>SXWH01000260.1 GCA_005791535.1 Verrucomicrobiaceae bacterium
CATGATGCCGATGACGTAGGCGAGGGACTTCTTCTCCTTGCCGTAGAAGGTGCGCTCCTGGAGGGCCTTGTCCTGCGCGGTGGTGCGCTTGGGGTGGGCCTGCCGGAGGTAATCGAAGGCTTCGCAGAGGAAGCCAGCCGAGCCGCACGCGCCGTCGTAGATGGTCTCGCCGAGCCGGGGATTCACCACGCGGATCATGGCGCGGATGAGCGGGCGCGGGGTGTAATACTCGCCGCCGTTGCGTCCGGCGTTGCCCATGTTTTTGATCTTGGCCTCGTAGAGATGGGAAAGCTCGTGCTTCTCCTGCTGGGAGCGGAAACGCAGTGCGTCAATCTGGTCGATGATATCGCGCAGACTGTAGCCGCTGCGGACCTTGTTTTTGATCTCCCCGAAGATCTCCCCGATTTTGTATTCGATCGTCGCCGGTCCCGAAGCACGCTGCTTGAAGCCGTGGAGGTAGGGGAAAAGCTTTCGATCCACGAAATCGACCAGATCATCGCCGGTAAGCGCGGCGTTATGGTCGAGTTTGCCGGACTTGTCCCTCGGCGCGGCCCACGTTTCCCACCGGTAGGGCAGGTCCAGCAGGTAATCGTAGCTCTTTCCCTCCAGCGCGGCCTCGGTGGCTTTGTCGGCTTCGAGGCTGTCGAGGTATTTGAGGAAAAGCAGCCACGACGACTGCTCGGTGTAGTCGAGCTCCGTGGTGCAGCCGGCCTCCTTGTGGAGGATATCGTCGATGTTTTTGAAAGTTTGTTCGAACATAAGGCGGCTATGGAACCCTGAACACGAGTTTGATGCGGTGGTATTCCGGTGTCTCGGATATTGGAGGCATGGGCGTGGAGGGAAGCGGGTTTGCCGCGGGCGCGCAAGAAGGGAGAAATACGTACGGGGCAGGGGGCAGGGGACGGTAGGCAGTGGGCAGTGGGCAGTGGGGGAATGCATGGCTCCCTTCATTCCCTTCGGAAGCGGTCGCTTGCTGACTTGCGGCTTTCCTCCGTCGTGCAATGGTGGTGCCCTCCCATGCTTTCGACACTTATGAAGCGACTTCATCATCTCCTCGTCCGGCTTTTCGCATTCCTCGCGCTCGCGGTCGCGGTGCGCGCACAGCTCGTGAATCTGGCCACTTCGGGGACGGCGAGTTCGTCGTCGGCGGACTACGGGACGATTGCGGCGGATGGGAACGATGGGAATCGCGATGGCGCTTATGCAAACGGCTCCGTCTTCCATACGAGTAATGAGGCGGCCCAGTCGTTCTGGCAGGTGCAGTTGCCCGGCGTGCGGTATCTCGACCACATCCGCATTTTTAACCGGACGGATGCGATTCAGGGCTCGGTGGGGAATTTCCGAATCATAGCCAAAAACGGGGCGACGACGGTTTTTAATCAGGTCTTCCTGCCGTCGAACGCGACCGACAACAACAACTCCCGGGCCTGGGGAACTTCGGCGTTGCGCGGGGTGCAGGCGGATTTTGTGCGCATCGAACGCGTCTCGCAGGCAGTGCCGGGGGTGAATTTCCTGACGTTTGCGGAGTTTGAAGTATGGGGGACGACCACCGCGCCGGACCCGCTGATCGCGCCGGCTTCCATCAATGCGTCGCCGGGCGGATTCAGCACGGTCGCGGCGGATGCGAATGATGGCGACATCAACGGGAACTACAACGGACCGGGCATTCCGATTTATCACAGCCTCGGCTCCGGCGTCGGACAGTTTTGGGAAATGACGCTGCCGACGGACTACCTCGTGAAGTCGCTGCTGATCTTCAATCGCTGCGAGGCCATCACGACGACCGTGGTGAAAGTATCGGTGCTCGATGCGGGCGGCGCGACGGTGTGGACGCAGAATGTGGATATCACGCTGGGCGCGGCGTCGCCGTATAAGTTCGGCTTTTCGCTCGCGCCGAATGCGGGAGGCCGGAAGGTGCGGATCGAGACGGTCAATGCGGAGTTTCTCGCGCTGGCGGAAGTGCAGGCGTTTGGCACGCCGCTGGTGGTGGGTCCGCCGGTCGTGGTGAACGGCGCGGCCTCGGGAATCGGCGCGGGCACGGCGACGCTGGCGGCGAATGTAACGAGCACGGGATTTCAAAATCCGAACGTGAGGATCTATTACGGCACCGTGGATGGCGGGACGACTCCGGGCAACTGGGCGTCGTTCGTGGACCTCGGCGCGCAGGCCGGTGCTGCGAGCGCGGCGGTGACCGGGCTCACGCAAAGCACGACGTATTTCTTCCGGGCCTTTGCGCAGAACAGCGGAGGCTCGGATTGGGCGGACTCGTCGGCGACATTCACCACCGCAGCGGGAATCGCGGCGACGCTGGAGACAGGCGCGGCTACGGGAATCACGGGCTACACCGCGGGGCTGAACGGGCGCGTGAATTCCATCGGCAACGACCAGCCGGTGGTGACGCTGTACTGGGGAACGACGGACGGCGGGACGAGCGCCGGTGCGTGGGCCAGCTCGGCGTCGCTCGGGCTGCAATCGTCCTCGTTTGGCGGGCTCGCGAATAATCTCGCGCCTTCGACGACCTACTTCTTCCGTGCGGCTGCGGCCAATGCGGCGGGCACGACCTGGACGCCAGCGCGGAGTTTTACCACGACGACCAAAACGCCGGTGGTCATCAACGAAGTCTTTTACAAACCGAGCGACCGGACGAAGGACACGCAGTTTATCGAGCTGTGGAATCCGTCGGCGAGCGCGGTGGACGTCGCCGGCTGGCGCTTTGTGAATGCGGTGGATTTTCTGTTCCCGGCTGCGACCACGATTCCGGCGGGCGGCTACGTGGTCATCGCGGCGAACAGCGCGGTGTTTCAGGCGACCTACGGCTTTGCGCCGCTGGGGCAGTGGACCGGCGAGCTGAAGAAATCCGGCGAGACGATTGAGCTTCGCGATGCGACGAATGTGAAGGTGGACGACGTGGATTTCTCCGAGGGATTTCCGTGGCCGACTTCCGCAGCGGGCGCGGGACCGAGCATCGAGTTGATCCATCCGTCGCTCGAAAACGACCTCGGTGGCGCGTGGCGCAGCTCGACGAAGACGCCGCTGCCGCAAACGCCGGGCGCGGTGAACTCCACTTTTGCAGGCATCGCTCCACCGGCGATTCGGGATGTGCTGCATACGCCGAATCAACCGCTCGCGGGGCAGGCGGTGGTCGTGACGGCGCGAATCACGGATGCAAACGGCGTGGCCTCCGCGACGCTGCAAACGCAAACCGTGGACCCCGGAAGCTACATCCGCAAAACCGATCCCGCCTACGCCACGGCCATAAGCTGGACGAGCACGGCGATGAACGACGCCGGAATCAATGGCGATGCGCTCGCGGGCGACGGCATTTTCTCCGCGACGATTCCGGCCGCGACGCAGACGCATCGCCGCCTTGTGCGCTATCGCATTTCATCCACCGATGCGCTCGGCACAAGCGTGACCGTGCCCTACGCGGACGACGAGCAGCCGAACTTTGCCTACTTCGTTTACAACGGCCTGCCGGCGTGGAGCGGTGCGCTCCAGCCCGGCGCAGGCGGTGCGCGCGGCACGGTGCAGACGTATCCCGCCACGATGCTCGCGCAGTATGAGCCGTGGCATCTCATCGCGAACAACACGGACGTGGATAACTCGCAATACAACAGCGGGTTCAACGATGTGCGGTTCTCCGCGACGCTCGTGTACGAAGGGAAGGTGTATGATCACATCCAGTTCAAAAATCGCGGGAAGGGTTCGATTTATGTGAGCGGCAAAAACAAGTGGGCGCTGTTTTTCAATCGCGCCCGCGACATCCGCGTGAAGGACAACTGGGGGCGATACTACGAACCGTGGAACTCCGTGGCGCTCGACGCCAATGCGAGTCCGTGGTGCGCCGTGCATCGCGGCGGTGCTGGCGTCGAGGAGGCGCTATCGTACCGGATGTTTGAACTCGGCGGGCTGCCCGCGCTGCGGACGAATTACGTGCATTGGCGCGTCATTGACGGAGCGGCGGAGAGCGGCGCGACCCAGTACGACGGCGATCTGTGGGGCCTTTACCTCGCGCTGGAGCCGATGGAGGGGAACTACCTCGACGAGCGAAACCTGCCCGATGGCAACGTGTATAACATCGAGGGCGGTCTAGGCGACAAGACCCGCCAGGGCGCAACGCACTCGACCGATGCGTCCGACTGGAACACATTCCGCGATGGCGCAAATGCAGCCGGACAGACGGAGACCTGGTACCGGCAAAACATGGACCTTCGTGCGCTCTACACGTTTTTTGCGCTGAACCGGCTGAACGGGAACGTGGACATTCGCGCGGGCGACAACCTTCGCTTTTATCACAACCCGACGAACATCAACGGCGGCACAAACGGCCATTGGGTCATCGCTCCGTACGACCTCGATATGATGTTTGTCTGCGGACACCACTGGGCTGCGAACATCGATGGCAGCGTGTATGCCGGCGTGACGGATCAGTTCCGCGCGATCACGCGGCACGCGGCGCTGGGGCTTGAGTTCCGTAACCGCGCCCGCGAGCTGCTGGATTTGCTGGCGAGCGATTCAAGTGCGAACGGCGGTCAGGTCGGGCAGCTCATCGATGAATACGCGCAGTTGGTCAGCCCGACCGGTGCGACGCTGACGTGGGCCGCGCTGGATGCGGCGATGTGGAATCTCCATCCGCGCACGCAAGGCGACGGTGTCACCGCGAGCGGCTACACGAGTCATAAGAATAACTTCTTCCGCACGCCGTACAATGATTATCGCGGAGCGAACGTCGCGCAGACCAATTACAACCGCACGTTGAGCGACCCGGACGCCGACGGATACAGCGATTTCAACGGCCTCATGACATGGTTCCGCAACTACGCGACGAACACATGGCCCGGCGGAACATGGACGCGCAGCAACGGAAACCAGAACGGCTACGGCTACAAATATCTTGAATGGGAATCGCTCTACGGCGGCCTCGGACTGAACCCGACCACGCCCGACCTCAGCTTCCCGAACACGCCGGTGATCACGTACACGGGGCCGGTCAATTTCCCCGCCAACGCTCTGGATTTCAGCTCTTCCGCGTTCAGTCCATCGGCGAGCGGCGGCACGACGTTTGCCGCGATCCAATGGCGCATCGGCGAAATCGCCGCGCCCGGAATCCCCGGCTACGTCGCCGGAGAGCCGCGCAAGTACGAAGTCGAGGACGTGTGGACTTCGGCGGAAATCGCGCCTTTTAACGCAACGGCGCGAGTGCCCGTGGCATACGCCAGACCCGGCTCCACATATCGCGCCCGCGTCCGCCACAAGGACGCGAACGGCCGCTGGTCGCATTGGTCCGCGCCGGTGCAGTTCACCGTCGGCGTCCCGGATGTCTCGGTGTACCAGCAGTCGCTCGTCATCAGCGAAGTGAACTACAACCCGACGCCCGCATCGCAGGCGGAGATCAACGCGGGCTTCAGCAGCGATTCGTTCGAGTGGATCGAGGTCCGCAACGTCAGTGCACTCACCGTGGACATGACCGATGTGCGCTTTACCAAAGGCGTGGATTTCGATTTCCCCGCAGGATGGACCATCCCGGCCGGCGGGTACGCGCTCGTCGTGAAAAACCTCGCCGCTTTCCAATCGCGCTATGGCACCGGGCTCAATGCGCTCATCGCCGGAAGCTACGGCGGCGACAACCTCAGGAACGAGGGCGAGGAAATCAAACTGAGCTACGGCGCAGGCACGGAGATTCGCTCGTTTACCTACCAATCCATCGCCCCATGGCCCACGCCGCCCGCAGGCAACGGCGCGACGCTCGTGCTCATCGCACCCGCGACATTGCCCGACCACACTGTGCCCGCAAACTGGAGGGCCAGCCTCGTCGCCGGGGGCACACCGGGCGCGAGCGACGCGACCACGTTTACCGGCATTGCGAATGCCGATTCCGACGGCGACGGTCTCAACGCCCTGCTCGAATACGCCCTCGCCACGAGCGACACCGACGCTTCGCAAGGCCGCGCAGCCTACACGCTCACGCCGGTCGTCGGCGGATTCGACTTCACCTACCGGCGGCCTGCTGCCGTGGACGACGTCACCTATGCCCTGCAAGCGAGCACCGACCTCACGCTCCCGTGGGCCCCGGCAAATGCCGTGTTCGTTTCGAGCACGAACGTCTCGCCGGGCGTCATCAGCGAGACCTACCGAATCACCCCGCCGGTCGGCGCGACGCAGTTTCTCGTACGGCTGCGGATTGCGAAGTAGATTGCAGATGCTGGAGCCAATGCCGGGTTTGTATGGCCGGTGGAATACCTTGATGCAGTCCGATGAACGACCGGGCGAATGGGTTCCCGCGTTTGCGTGACTATGGGTCGGCGGGCGGGGTGGTTATCAGTGTGCGTATGATTCGTTCTCTACCGGTTTTCCTTTGCGTTGCGGCGTCTGCTGCGGAGCTGCCGCCTGCCGCGGTCGGGCCGGTGGATTTTGTCCGCGATGTGCAGCCGATTTTCCGCGATCACTGCGTGTCGTGCCACGGGCCGGAGAAGCAGAAGAGCGAGTATCGGGTGGATGTGAAGCATATCGCGATTCGCGGAGGGGACAACTCGGCGCCGAATATCGTGCCGGGGAAAAGCGCGGAGAGTCCGCTGATGAAATACGTGGCGGGGCTCGATGAGGACATGCTGATGCCGCCAAAGAAGTCCGACGCAAAGCGGCTGACTGCGGCGCAGGTGGGCGTGCTGCGGCGATGGATCGATGACGGTGCGGAATGGCCGGATTCGGCGAGCGCGAAGGTGGTGGATAAAAAGGACTGGTGGTCGCTGAAGCCGCTGGCGAAACCGCTCTACGGGGGACCGGCGAATCCGGTCGATGCATTCATCAATGCGAAGCTGGCGGAGAACGGGCTCGCGATGTCGCCCGAGGCGGATCCGCGCACGCTCATCCGGCGGGTGTATTTTGATCTCACCGGTCTGCCGCCTTCGCCGGAGGAGGTGGATGCGTTTGTGGCGGCCTGCAAATCGGCGGGTGCAAATCCCGTTTACGAAGCGCTGGTGGATAAACTGCTCGCCTCGCCCCGCTACGGCGAACGGTGGGCGCGGCACTGGCTGGATGTGGTGCATTTTGGCGAAACGCACGGGTATGACAAAGACCAGCCGCGTCCGAATGCCTGGCCGTATCGCGACTACGTGATTCGCGCGTTCAACGGGGACAAGCCGTATGCGCGCTTCGTGCAGGAGCAGATCGCGGGGGATGTGCTCTTTCCCGGAACACGCGACGGCATCGAGGCGCTCGGATTCATCTCCGCGGGTCCGTGGGATCTCATCGGCCACGCGGAGGTGCCGGAGGAGAAAATCGACGGCAGAATCGCGCGCCACCTTGACCGCGACGACATGGTGGCGAATACGATCAATACGTTCAATTCGCTGACGGTGCATTGCGCGCAGTGTCACGACCACAAGTTCGACCCCATCTCGCAGGAGGACTACTACTCGCTGCAGGCGGTTTTCTCCGCGCTCGATCGGGCCGACCGCAAATACTACCCCGACGATGCGATGCAGGCGCGCTTCCTCGCGCTGGAATCGGCGCGCGTGGAGAATGAGCGCGCGCTTTCGGCAATCGAGGAACCGCTCCGCAAGAAAGCCGGCGACGCGTACACAGCGCTGACGCGGCGCATCGACGGTGCATCGAAAGCGAAGCAGGGGAATACGAATCCGGACTTCGGCTACCACGCGGCAATCTCGCCGGTGCAGGATGCGGTGAAATGGGTGCAGATCGACCTCGGCGAAAAGGTGGCGCTCGAACGGGTCACGCTCCTTCCGTGCTACGACGACTTCAACAACATCGGTGCGGGGTTCGGATTTCCCGTGCGCTTCAAAATCGAAGTGAGCGACGACGCGGAGTTTCGCAGCGGCGTGAAGCAGTTCTGGCGCGACCTGGACCGGACGCTGATGGCGGATTTTCCGAACCCGAAGCTCACGCCTTTCTCCACTCACGTTGCGAAGGACGACGGGCTCGCCGGTCGCTATGTGCGCGTGACCGCGACGAAGCTCGCGCCGCGGCAGAATGATTTCATCCTCGCGCTCGCAGAGGTGCAGGTTTTCGACACGGCCGGGAAGAATGTGGCCGCTGGAAAGCCGGTGACCGCGATGGATTCCATCGAAGCCCCGCCGCGCTGGCGGAAGGCGAATCTGACGGATGGAATCGCGCCGGTCGCCGCATCCGCCGATGAAAAGGAGAAGCTGCTCGCCGAGCGCGAGGCGCTCCTTCTCACCGGCGCGGATGACGCCACGAGGACGAAGCGCGCGGCGTTGCTCGCGGAACAAATGGACATCGCCGCGAAGCTCGCTGCGCTTCCGGTGCCGACGAAGATTTATGTCGGGACCGTGCACAACGGGAGCGGGACATTCAAAGGCACCGGTGGAAAGCCGCGTCCGATTTCATTGCTCGCCCGCGGCGACGTTACGCGGCCCGGCGTGCCGGTGAAGGCGGGAACCATCGGACTGCGCTTCGATGTTCCGGAATCCGCGCCGGAGGGAGAGCGGCGTGCAGCGCTCGCGCGATGGCTGACCGACACGAGCAATTCGCTGACGTGGCGGAGCATCGTGAACCGCATATGGCATTATCATTTCGGACGCGGAATCGTGGACACGCCGAATGACTTCGGGCGCATGGGCGGGGTTCCCACGCATCCGGAATTGCTCGACTGGCTCGCAGCGAGTTTCCGCGACGAGATGGGCGGTTCATTCAAGAAACTGCACCGAACCATCGTGCTCAGCGCGGCATACAGGCAGTCGAGCACGATCGACTCCGCGAAAGCCCGGGAGGTCGATGGAAACAACACGCTGCTCTGGCGGCAGAATCGCCGGAAACTCGAAGCGGAGGCGCTGCGCGACAGCATTCTCGCGGTGTCGGGAAAGCTGGACCTGCGAATGGGCGGGCCGAGTTTCCAGGATTTCAAAGTCACGCATCCCGAGCACTCGCCGCATTATGGGTATCACCTCGCGGACATGGAGGACCCGGCGCTTCACCGCCGCTCGGTGTATCGCTTTCTCGTGCGCAGCCAGCAGCAACCGTGGATGGCCTCGCTGGATTGCGCGGACCCGTCGATGCTCGTGGACAAGCGCAATCAAACGATCACGCCGCTGCAGGCGCTCGCGCAGCTCAACAACCAGCTCATGGTCGTGATGGCGAAACACTTTGCCGCGCGCGTGGAGAAGGGCGGCGGCGTCGAAGAGGCATTCCGCATCGCATTCCAGCGAACTCCGACAAGCGAGGAAAAGGCCGCGATGACCGACTACGCCGAGAAGCACGGCCTCGCGAACGCCTGCCGGCTCATCGTGAACATGAACGAGTTCGCGTTCGTGGATTAGTCAGCGACCCGGGCGAGAAGCACCCGTGCCTGCACGGACACGTTGTCCGGACCTTCCGGGCGTGTGATGTCGCGACGCATGCGGTCTTCGTATTCGAGGGACTTCAGGCCGAAGCGCGCCGCCCGCTCGCGAAACAGCGGCGGCTCGATAAACAGACTGCATGCGCGCTTTGTGAAATCCTTCGCGTCCACGACGCGGACACCCGCATCCGTGCGCCCGAAGAAGATGTGACAGCGCCCGCCGGGAGCGAGCAGTCGTGCGCATTGATCGAGGTAGAAGTCCACTTCCTCCATCGTGTCGAAATGCTGAAAGACGATGAAGCTGTAGATGAAGTTGCACGAGCCGTGCGTAAGCGATGGCAGCTCGTCGCGATGGAGCAGTCGCGCGTTTTGCACGTCCTGGAGCGCGAGGAATTCACGCGTGCGATGGAAGGCTTCATGGATGTCCACGCCGACTGCTTCGGTGAAATCTTTCGAGGCCTGCGCCACGAGGCGACCGCCACCGAATCCGATCTCAAGACTCCGTTCTTTCGGGAGATCGGCGTAACCTTCAAACGCCGCGATGCGTGAACGCCAGTCGCTGCGTGCCTTTGCGACGGTGGATTCGACGGATGTCGTGGCGTCGAACCAGTTCAGGAATTCGACCATCGTCTCCATTCGCGCAGGCTCGCCGGCCCACGATTCACGGACCGGAACCGGCTTTCGAAACAGGTTGAGCAGCTTTCCGAACACGCGCGCTACCTAGCAGTCGGGCGGCGGGGATGCAAGCGGTCACCATCGTTCCATTTGCGCGCCGGGCTTGACCCTCCGTCGCGCCCGGACAAGCGTTCGAACCGTATGAAAAACAATCCCGTCGGCTGGTTTGAGATTTACGTTCAGGACATGGAGCGCGCGAAGTCGTTCTACGAAGCGGTCTTTGCGACGACGCTCGCAAAACTCCCCGGCACGGATCTGAACATGTGGACGTTTGGAATGGACAACGACTCCTACGGAGCGCCCGGCGCGCTGGTGCAGATGGACGGCTGCCGCTCCGGCGGAAACAGCACCCTGGTGTATTTTTCCTGCAACGACTGTGCCGTCGAGGAATCGCGCGTTGTTGCGGCGGGCGGGGGTGTTTTCAAAACGAAGTTTGCGATCGGACAATACGGGTTCATCGCGCTGGTGACGGATACGGAAGGCAACATGATCGGCCTGCACTCGCTGAAGTAGCGGATGTGAGTTGCTCGCGCGCGGCTGCGAGTTTTCCTGGAAACGCGTGACTACTTTCCGTCCCGCTGGCGGGTTATTGTCAGGGAATGAACAGCTCTCCGTTTCACCGCATCAACGCGAAGGCCCCGATGAACCGCCGCGATTTTCTTTGGCAGAGCGGCGGCGGGCTCGGCGGAATCGCGCTCGCTGCGTTGCTCGGCGGTGAGGCGCGCGCCGGCGTGTTGCATCATCCGCCGAAGGCGAAGCGCGTGGTGCAGCTTTTCATGGCGGGTGCGGCCAGCCATCTGGACTTGTTCGATTTCAAACCGGAACTTGTGAAGCATCACGGGAAGCCGAGTGATTTTGGCGAACATGTGGAGGCGTTTCAGAACGGGCTCGGGCCGTGGCTCAAGCCGGTGTGGGATTTCAAGCCGTACGGGAAAACCGGAAAGATGCTCGGCGAACCCGTCGCAGCGCTTGGCAATGTGGTGGACGAGATCGCGTGGATTCACAATCTGGTCGGGAAGACCGGTGTTCACTCGCAGGGCACGCTGTTGCAGACGACAGGTTTCAATCGCCCCGGATTCCCGGCAGCAGGCTGCTGGGTGAGTTACGCGCTCGGATCGATGAACGAGAATCTGCCAACGTTTGTCGTGCTGCCGGATCATCGAGGGCTCGCTTCAAACGGCACGAAGAATTGGGACGCTGCGTTTTTGCCGACGCAGAATCAGGGAACGGTCATTTATCCCGGTAGCGATACGCCGATTGTGGACCTCTTTCCCCACAAGCGCGGCGACTTCATCACTCCTGCGAGCGAGCGCGAAGGCGGCGAACTGCTCGCCGCTCTAAACCGTGCACATGCCGCATCACGCCCCGGCGACGAGCGGCTGGAGGGGCGTATCCGCAGTTATGAGCTTGCTGCGAAGATGCAGCTCGCCGCACCCGAAGCGCTCGATATTTCCAAGGAGCCCGCGCGGGTGCTGGAGATGTATGGAATCCGGAACGACGTGAAGAACTGGCCCAAGGAAATCAACGCGGCGGAGGAAGTCGACGTCTTCGGTCGCAAGTGTCTCGCCGCGCGCCGGCTGCTGGAGCGCGGCGTGCGATTTGTGCAAATCTGGAGCGGCAACGACAACGGATTCCCGCGCCGGAATTGGGATAGTCACGAGGACATCGAGCGCGACCACGGTCCGCTCGCGCGCGGTTTTGCGCATGGCGCGGCGGCGCTGATTCGGGATTTGAAAGAGCGCGGTTTGCTTGAGGATACGATCGTTCTTTGGACCACGGAGTTTGGCCGGATGCCGAGTTCGCAGGGCGGCAAGGGACGCGACCACAATCCTTATGTGTTCACGAACTGGCTATGCGGCGGCGGAATCAAGGGCGGCGTGGTCGCCGGCGAGAGCGACCAGTGGGGCTACAAACCGCAGAATCGGAACGCGCCGACGGAGGTCTACGATATCCATGCGACGATGCTGCACCTGCTCGGAATCAATCACGAGAAGCTGACATTCCGGAACAACGGAATTGACCGCCGTCTGACGGATGTCCACGGGCACGTGATCAAGGAGTTGCTGGGGTAAGTCAGGCTTTTAAATAGAGCGCGATGATCGTGCAGGTGATTGCAATGAACCCGCCGATGAGGGCTTCGCCTGCAATGAGGCCGGAGGCGATGGGCACATTGTAGTTCTCGGCCTGCTTCGCGTTGGTGCGGCTCCAGACCCACGCGATTACGGCGCCGATTGCAAATGACAGTGCGTTTTGAAACGGCATCACGAGTCCGAGTCCGAGTCCCATCGCGGAGGGAATGAAGGCGCGCTTTTTGCCCGCGAATTTTTCGAGGACGGGCAGGAGAATCCCGATGAACGCGCCGACCACGATTGCGGGCAGCGCTTTTGCCGGAAGCATGTGGACGCCCTGCGTGAGCAGGTCGGCGACGGCCTTCCACGTCTTGGCCGCGATGGCCGGAAACTTTTCGAGCGCCGCCTTGTCGGGCACCATGAGATACCAGAACGGAATCACCGCGATGGTTCCGAAGAAAACGCCCGAGAGCTGCGCGATGAATTGCCGCCGCGGATTCGCGCCGAGGAGATAGCCGCTCTTTAAATCGGTGAGCAGGTCGGCGGAGGAAAGTCCCACGGCTGATGTCGCGCCGGCCGACATGAGGTTCGCCGTCGTGTTTCCTGCTGCGCCCGGCAGTAACGCGAAGGTAAGCTGGGTTACCTTGCCCATTGCGCCGGTGGGCGTGGTATCGGTCTCGCCAGTGGCGCGGGAGCAGACGAGGGAAATGGCGAACGAAAGAATCACAGCGACCAGTCCGAGCAGCGGGTTGATTTGGAACGAGAGCCACATCGTGATGATGAGCGCGATGCCGGATGGAATCGCTCCGAGCCAGAACCAGCGACCCGGCACTTCCACGCGATCCAGCGCATCGCTTTCCGCACCGCCGGAGCGTTTTTGAAATGCGCGGGCCAGAGTTTTCCATTGCAGTCCGAGCGCGATGAGGCTCGAGAACACCATGATTGAGGTTCCGAGCCAGAGCGACCAGCTCACGGGATAAAACTCGTCGTCGCGCACCTTGAACGATGGCACGTATCCCGCCACCGCCGAGTTTGCGACATCGAGGCTGTAGAGCCACGGCGCCAGAACAAAGTAGGAGACAGCGGCGCTCAGCAAAATCGACAGCGAAACACGCAGGCCAACCATCATTCCCGCGGCGATGAGCATGCCGCTGGAATCGACTGCAAGGCCGGAAAGCTTTTTGCCGGCAATGGGACTTAATTTTTCAAGCGACCACTCGTGCACGAGATGGAAGTTCTTCGCGAGCCAGTCGATGATGCCCGGCTTTTGTCCGGCGGAAGTTTGCGCCTTTGCGATGAGTTCCCATCCGCGCAAAAGGCCGATGATTCCCCCCGCGGCGAGAGAAAGAATCAATGCACGTGCCTTGGCGATGGCTTCCGTGCCTGCGGAGTAGAGGCTGCGAAGGGTTTCCGCCGCCGCGAGTCCGCTCGGAAAGGGAAGTTGCTCGTGATTGATCATCTGCTTCTTCATCGGGATCGCGATGAAGACCCCGAGCACCGCGGTGAAGAAGACCATCGGCACCAGAACATACCACGGCTGGTGAACGCCCTGCACGAGCAGCAGTGCTGCGAATGCGCTGGAGACCGTCGTGCCCGTGGAATAACCGGCGGCGCTGGCCGTGCTCTGCATGCAGTTGTTTTCGAGCATCGAAAGCGGTGTGCCGCCGGTGAGTTTTGCGAAGCCGTTCCAGACGACGTAGGAAATCACGCAGGCTGTGATGGCGACGCCAAATCCCCAGCCGAGCTGGAGCGATGTGTAAAGATGGGCAAGGGTCATCGCCATGCCGATGAGTCCGCCCGTCACGACGGCGCGGACTGTGAGCTGTTTCTCCGAGTCGCCGCGGTAGACGTATTTGAGCCAGTGGAGATCCTTTTCCTCGGGCGAGGCATTCTCAGGCAGAGTCGGGATGGGCGTTGGTTCGGTGGAGTTCATCACGCGCGGTTGAAGCAGGTTGCGCGGCGGGCGTCCAGCAGCCGGGCGGTGGATATTTTTTCGCGGGCGCCGGAAACTTCCGGTTCGGGTTCCGTAAGAATGGACTGCAACCAATTCGCAAACCCATGAGACCTATTCTTTCCACGTTCATCCGCAATATCGCACCGGTAGCAGCCGTATCCTTGATTTCTGCGTCAGCGAATGCGGCGATCGTTTTTGATACGCTCTCCAATACCCCATCGAGTGTGTTCTTCTTTAAGGGAGCCGGGGGCATTCTTCCGTATCAGGAGTTCGGGCTCGTGATGCACGTCCCGGCGACTTCGGATTATCAGCTCGATTCGTTGCAGTTCTCTTTCGATCTCGCGCTTCAAACCACGACGCCTTTCGAACTCGCTGCATTTTCGCTCGGAACGGGGACTCCGCAGGGCTCGTTGCTTACCACATTCAGCGGGAATCTGAATGCTTCGAGCGTCGTTGGCAGTTACACGCCGAATACCGCTCTGACACTGCCCGCGGGCACGGATGTCTTCTTCCGCTTCAAGGTCAACTCCGCCGGCGGATCGTATCGGGTGCAAAGCACCGTGGATATTCCCGGGCCTTCGGACTGGAGCTTTACGCAATCCTATCTTGGAAACGGAACCACTTGGACGACGACATTCAATACACCGATTATGCAGGTGAATGCGACGCCGGTACCCGAGCCTGGAAGTGCGGCACTGCTGGCTGCGGGCACGTTTATGCTAGTCCGTCGGCGCCGAGCCTAGCCTTTCATCACGTCGTTCAGCATCCGGAAGTAGTCGAGATAAAAGCGGACAACAAATGTCCAGCCGATGTAGAGCACGATTCCGATGTAAACGATCCGAGGGAACCATTCCGTGATCGTCGCGAGTCGTCGCAGGGCGTTCTCGCGATACTCGGCGGCGAGCCGGGCTAGTTCCTGGTCCAGACGGCCCGTTTGTTCCCCTATTAGGAACGCGCGGACCACAGGCTCCGGGAATGCACCGGTGGGTGCGATTCCATCTGCGACGCTTAATCCGTCGGCGACCACGCGCGCCGCCTTCGTTGCGGCGTCCGATACTACTGCGCTTCCGCTCGCCCGCGCTGATGCGGCCAGGCTGGAGTACACATTGATGCCTGCGTCGAGCTGCATGTTATAGGCGGCGCAAAAGCGGCTCATCGCAAACCCGCGCCGGAGTGTGCCGATGACCGGGAGATTGCGGAGAATCGAATCGAAGAAACTGCTCCCGCGCGCGGCGGCGATGAGCATTTTGGATGCGGCAATGATTAAGCCGATAAGCAGCCAGATGAATCCGATCCCGAACGCGGCGGTGCGAAGCGCGACTGCGACATCGCCCTTTTCTCCAAAGGCAAGCGGGAGCGCCGCCGTGAGCGCCGCGAAATGGAGGATGAAAAGCGGATAGGCCAGCCGCCCGCGGATATCCCGCCGGGCAATCGCCAATGATTCGTAATACTCCGCGCAAAGCGTGAGACCTTGGTCGAGCGTTCCGGACGTATCCGCCGCCGCGATGATTCCGATTTCCAGCGTATCGAGCCGACCGGATTGTGCCTCGACTGCCTCGGTGACGCGGTCGCCGGATTTGAGGCGACTTCTGATTCCGCGCAGGACCGCCGCCTGACTGCCGCCGGCGTGTCGTGCCAGCGTATCGATGGCTTTTGGAAAAGGCACGCCGCTGCGAATCAATTGTGCGAGGTCGCGGAACATGCGGGCTTTTTCCCTGTACTGCATGGTGCAAACCTCATCGCAAGGCCGGTTCCACGCAATCACGGAGTTGCCGGAGGCCGGGGCGATTTAATGAAAATCGTGTGATTGCGGAGCGGCGAGGCCCGGGCAGATGAGGGGCTCGATGCGGCGGGCTTTTACGTGGATGACGCGGTCCTGGTTTTGCACGACGCCTTCGATCATCAGAAACGGCTCCTCGCTGATTCGCAGGCGGTATTGCTCGAAAATTTGCGGGGTGACGATGACGTTGGCGGTGCCGCTTTCATCTTCGAGGCTGACGAAGACGAAGCCTTTCGCCGTGCCGGGGCGCTGGCGGCAGATGACGAGCCCGCCGACGCGCACGAGCATTCCGCTTTCGGCCTGCTCAAGCTCGGAGGCGAGCCAGAGGTCGGGCAGCTTTTCGCGGACGAGAGCCATCGGGTGCGCGCCGGTGGTTAGGCCGATGGTGCTGTAGTCGGAGTGGGTGCGCTCGACGGGCGTCATGGGCGCGAGCGGCAGCGCGGTGGTGGATTCGGCGTGAGCGAAGAGGTCGTCGGGGTCGCGGGCGACTTCGACTTTCCACTGCGCCGCGCGGCGGTGCTCGGCGAGGCCGTTGAGCGCGCCGGCTTTTGCGAGTGCGCGCTGGGCTGGCTTGCCGATGCCGGTGCGGAGCTGGAAATCGGCGAGCGTGACGAAGGGCGTTTCGTTTCGCGCCGCGAGAATGCGCTCGCCGTCTTCGCGGGTGACGCCGCGGACGTAGCACAGGCCGAGGCGCACGGAATCGTCGGGCAGCACGGTGCAGAGCCAGTCGCTCTCCACGACATGCACGGGCCGGATGCGGACGCCGTGGCGGCGGGCATCGAGGACGAGTGTGGAGGGTGAGTAAAAGCCCATCGGCTGGTTGTTGAGCAGGCCGGCGAGGAACTCGGGCGCGCGGTGCACTTTCATCCAGCAGCTCGCGTAGGCGATGAGTGCAAACGAGATGGCGTGCGACTCGGGGAATCCATACACGGCGAAGGATTGCACGGCTTTGGTGACTTGGTCGATGACGTCTGCGGCGATGCCGTTGCGCTCCATTCCGGCGCGAAGTTTCACGCAGACGGCGTTCATCTTTTCCTGCGATCGATGGAAGCTGAGTGCGCGTCGCAATTCCTCGGCTTCGCTGCCGCTGAAGTCGGCCATGACCATTGCGATTTTTAAAAGCTGTTCCTGAAAAAGCGGGACGCCGAGCGTGCGCTCGAGCACGGGCCGGAGCCGTTCATCGAAGTAGGTGACGGGCTCGCGGCCTTGTCTGCGGGCGAGGAAAGGATGGAGCATGTCGCCCTGAATCGGTCCCGGACGGATGATGGCGACTTCCACGACGACGTCGTAAAAACAGCGCGGCAACATGCGCGGTAACGTGGCCATTTGCGCGCGGCTCTCGATTTGAAAAACGCCCACGGTGTCGGCGGCGCACATCGTGTCGTAGGTCGCAGTGTCGTCCTTCGGGATTGCAGCCAAATCGACCGGACGCCCGCGCGCGGCGCAGAGTTCCAGTGAGTCCTGCATGACGGCCATCATGCCGAGTCCGAGCAGATCGACCTTGATGATTCCGAGATCTTCGCAGTCGTCCTTGTCCCACTGCGCCACGACGCGGCCTTCCATGCTGGCGCGCTCCAGTGGGACGATTTTCGTGAGCCGGCCCTGACAGATAATCATCCCGCCGCTGTGCTGCCCGAGATGGCGCGGCATGCCGTAGATGCGCTGGTAGAGCGCCGCGGCGGCGGGCAGGCGAGGGTTTTCAGCCGGCAGCCCGGCTTGACGGATTTGTGCTTCCAGCTCCAGCGTGTGCGGAAAATCGCCGTGCCCGAAAAGGTGCGAGAAACGATCGAGCACATCGGGCGGAAAGTTGAGCGCCTTGCCGATTTCGCGCATAGCGCTGCGGCCGCGGTAGGTGATCACATTGGCCGTCATCGCCGCGCCATCCGGGCCGTAGCGTCGATAGACTTCTTGGATGACCCGCTCGCGCCGATCGCCGCTCGGGAGGTCGAGATCGATATCCGGCCACGACGTGCGGCCTTCGCTGAGGAAGCGCTCAAACAGGAGGTTGCACGCGATCGGATCGCAGGCCGTGATGCCGAGCGAGTAGCACACGACGCTGTTTGCCGCCGAGCCGCGGCCCTGCACGAGGATGCTGTGCTCGGTGCAAAAATTCACGATGTCCCAGACGATGAGAAAGTATCCGGAGAAGCCGAGTTTCGTGATGAGCGCGAGTTCGTGTTCGATTTGCCTCAGCACGCGGCGGCTGAGGTGCGAGTAGCGGGAGCGCGCACCGGCCATCGTCATCTTGCGGAGGAATGCGTCCATTTCCTCGCGCTGCATGTTTTGGTAACGCGGGAACTCGTAGCCGAGATTTTGCAGCGTGAAATCGAGCCGCTCCGCGAGTCGCAGGGTGTTCGCGATTGCGTCGGGCCGGTCGTGGAAAAGCTCCTGCATTTCCCTCGCGTGTTTGAGGTGACGCTCGGCATTCAGCGCGAGCCTGCGGCCCGCGGCATCGAGGTGCGTGTGCTCGCGGGTGCAGGTGAAAACATCGAGCAATTGCCGCTCGTCGGGCGTTGCGTGGAGCACGCCGTTCGTGGCGAGCAGCGGAAGGGCGAGTGTGTCGGCAAGCTCCTTGAGTCGGGCGTTTGTGAGTTCCTCGCCGCGCCGGAGATGGCGCTGGATTTCCACAAAGACGTTCGCCTTTCCAAACGCTGCCACGAGTCGTTCGGTCTGCGTCCGCGCAGCCGCGAGATCGTCGTTTTCCAGCGCCCGCCGCACCGGTCCTTCCTCATCACCGGTGAGCGCGACCAGCCCGGCTGCAAACTCCGGGAGTTCCGCCCACCGAACCGGCGCGTGATGCTTCGTCGCGCTGTCGCGAAGTTTGGCGCGGGTGATGAGCATGCAGAGATTCTGATAGCCCTCGCGGGAGCCGACGAGCACGGGCACCACGCTGCCGTCTTCCATCGTGAGTTCCGCGCCGACGATCGACTTTACGCCATGATCCCGTCCACGCGCATAAAACCGCGCCGAACCATAAACGCCATCGCGATCCGTCACAGCGACCGCATTCAACTCCAGCGCCGCCGCATTTTCTGCAAGCGCCTCAGGCTGCGATGCCGCGCGGAGAAAGCTGAACGCACTTCGGCAATGGAGTTCGGCGTAGGTCATGGGTGGGTGTGCATCTTCAGACGATGGATTTTCGCGTGGCTTCTCATCTGAAACGGCGTTAGTGTGCGGCCATGACACTCACATTGCCGGATGACCCAGCACTTGATGGATTGGCGGAATCAGACATCCGTCTGGACCTCGCCTGCGCCCTATTCGCAGGCGGACGAATCTCGCGTTCGGTGGGTGCCCGCATGGCCGGGATGGAGCGGTTTGATTTCGATGCGGAACTTGTGCGACGCAAGATCCCGAGCTTCACCGAGGAAATGCTCGAAGAAGACCTCGCGACGTTGCGTAAACTGTTTCCGAAGTGATTGTCGTTACGGACACCTCGGTGGTGTTGAATCTCTGCCTGTTGGGGCACGGTGGATTGCTGCCGACGCTGTTTGGTGTTGTTCTCGCGCCACCGCAAGTGAAAGCGGACTTCATCAGGCTCGCCGCGTCCGATGCGCGCTTCCTTGGACTTTCTTTTCCGGCGAGTATTCAAATCGCAGGACCTCCACTTATTCCCGCGCAGCTTTCGAAAAACCGCCGCTTACATGCCGGGGAAATCGAAGCAATCGCGCTCGCCGTGCAGGAAAATGCGGATGCTATTTTGATGGATGAGCGTGCCGGACGGATTGCTGCGACTGCTCTTGGCATTCGTTCGATCGGTATCGTGGGTATTCTGATTGAAGCGAAAGAGTCCGGTCTTATTGCAGCGATTCGTCCACTGCTGGAGAGACTGCAAGTCGAGGCTGGCTTTTGGATTTCTGCGAGTCTCCTGCAGCAGGCGCTCGCTGCGGTAAATGAATAGTTCCGTCTCATACCGCGCGAAAAGGAACGATGTTTGATTTTGCCACGGGCTGCGTGGATTCCTCGTAGCTGCCTTCGAGTTGCCAGGCGGTGGCGGTGCGGGAGATTCGCCAGAGCGAACCGTCGGCGAGTTCCACGTCCCACTCCTCGGTGCTCCATGTGTCGCGCGCGTCCCACCATCCGCCGTCGAGCCGGAACGGGCCGCCCGCTTTGATCACGGCGCCGAGCGCTTTTTCGGAGACGATGAATGCGGGCGCGTGATCGACGATTTGCACGTTGGCGGAAAATCCCGGGCGGAAGCGTCGGAGTGGGATTCCGTCCATTTGCAATGCGGGCGCGGTGGTTCTGGTGCTCTCGTGAAAGCGCGGCTCGGCGAGTCGCCAGCGGTCGGGGCGATGCGTGTCTTCGAGCACCGGCACGCCCACGCTGCCGCCGCCGATGAGCGCGGAGATGCGGGCGATCGTTTCGCCGAAGCGGTTCGGATCGCGCAGGGTGTTTTCGAAAAGCTGGAACCGATCGTGCGACGGCAGCGCGCTGGCGAGGACGAGGCGCAGGCCGACGGGGCGTTGTTCGAGCCGCAGTGTTTCGAGGTGTGTTTCCAGGATGCGGAAAAGCACGGATGGATCGGCGGTAGGCGAGGGGACTTGGAAGTCGCGCTCATAGCGCTGCGAGCCTTCCAGCGCGAGTTCCAGCGTCATGCGTTCCGTCACGCGATGCAATCCGGCGAGGCGTGCGGTGAGTGAATCGAGGAATCGCCGCAGCAAAAACAACAGCGGTTCCGTGCTTTCCACTTCGTATTCAAACTCCGCCGACTCCGCGAACGTCTCCGGCACGCGCGAGAGGCGCAGCAGACGCTCGGTGCGTCCGGCGGCGCGCTCCCACAGCCGCGCGGAATCGGGCCCGAGTCGATCGGCGAGTTCGCCGCGGGGCAGGGCGGTGAGCTGGCCGAGCGTGTGGATGCCCCAGTCGTGCAGGATGCC
>SXWH01000035.1 GCA_005791535.1 Verrucomicrobiaceae bacterium
GCGACTTCATGCCGACGAAGCGGTTCTCCACCATGTCCACACGACCGCAACCATGCGCGCCGCCGAGTGCATTGAGCACTTTCATCACCCAGTATGGCGAGAGAATGACGTGGTTCTCGGAGTTCGTAACCACGGCTCCCGTGTAGCCGAGTTTCTTCAGCAGCGCGTCGATGTTATTGTAGCCGACCGCCGTGCAGTTGCCCTTCTCGAACGAAACCTCCACGTGCTCGGCCTCGTCGGGCGCGTCCTCGGGCGAGACGGAGAGCACATACATATCGCGGGCCTTCTCGGCGCTCGCATCATACCACGGGTCCTCGAGGATTCCGGCTTCAAAGGAAATGTGCAGAAGATTGCGGTCCATCGAATACGGCTTCTTCGCGGAGGCCTGCACGGGGATGTTGTGCTTCTCGGCGTAGGCGATCATTTCTGCGCGACCGGGGAACTCCTCGCGGAAACGGTCCTGCCGCCACGGAGCGATGACTTCCAGCGATGGCGCGAGCGCGGCCGACGCGAGTTCGAAGCGCACCTGGTCATTCCCCTTCCCCGTCGCGCCGTGGGCCACGGCGTGAGCACCCTCGGCTTTCGCGATTTCCACCATGCGCTTCGCGATGCAGGGCCGCGCGATGCTGGTTCCCAGAAAATACTGTCCCTCGTAAATCGCCCCCGCCTGCATCATCGGGAAAATGAAATCACGCGCGAACTCCTCGCGCAGGTCCTCGATGTAGCACTTGCTGGCGCCGGTCTTCAGCGCCTTCGGCTCGACGCCCTGCAATTCCTCCTCCTGCCCCACGTCGGCACAAAAGGCGACGATTTCAGCAGAATAGGTTTCTTTCAGCCACGTGAGCAGGACGCTCGTGTCGAGACCACCGGAATAAGCGAGGACGATTTTCATAAAGTGAGGCGCGCATGAAACAAACTCCCGCCCCGAGTGCAAGCATCGCGCACGTTAAAAACGAACGGATTCCCCGCCGACAGCCGGGGGCTTCGATTTTTCAAAACCATTTCCTTGCAGACAAACCACTCGCGGATTAATCCCCGCAACATGGCAAACGTTCTTAGCTCCAAGGAAATCAAGGAAGCCCTCAAGGAACTCCCTCAATGGGAGGCCGAGGGCAAGGCAATCGAGCGCACTTTCGAGTTCGACGACTTCTCGGATGCGATTGATTTCGTGAACGGCGTCGCTGAACTGGCAGAGGAGGTCGGCCACCATCCGGACATCGAGATCCACTTCAACAAAGTGCGCCTCATCCTTTCCACGCACAGCAAGGGCGGCGTGACCGAGGCCGACCTCGACCTCGCCGAGCGTATCGACACCCTCGTCGATGAGTGATGCCGGCCGGCGCTGGCTCGCAACGGCCCTGACGCTTTCGATTGCCGCCGGAGTCTGGGCCTATATCGAATGGAAAGCCAAGCCGCCCGCCCCGCCTGCGGTGAAGGCATTTCCTTGGGAGAAATAGATCGGCGGGGGCTCTGGTTTTCTACTTCGCCTCCAGCGCTGCGAGCACGGCGTCCACGTGCTCTCCCGGCTTAACCTTCCGCAGCACCGCGCGAATCTTCCCATCGGCCCCGATGACAAAGGTCGTCCGTTCCGTGCCCATGTACTTTTTCCCGTACATGCTCTTCTCAACCCAGACTCCGTAGGCTTCGACGATCGCTTTGTCCTCATCGACAAGCAGAGGAAACGGCAGCTCGTGCTTTTTGATGAACTTTAAATGGCTCGCGGCGGAATCCACGCTGACGCCAAGAACCACAGCCTTCGCCGATACCGCGTCCCATGAATCGCGCAACCCGCAAGCCTGCATGGTGCAACCGGGCGTGTCGTCCTTCGGGTAAAAATAGAGAACCAAATCCCTGCCCTTAAAGTCCGCGAGAGATACCACCTTCCCTTCCTCCCCATACGCACCACCCACGGCGGGTGCTTTAAAAGACGGAGCCTTGCTGCCTGCTTCGAGAGATTTCGTAGTCATCGGCGTACTTACGTCCCCCGCTCGTGATCGGATTCAACGCTTTGGCAAATCGGTGAATACGTAGTCGCGCTTCGCTCCACTGTGGCAGCCGACACAGCTCTCCACCTTCGTCTGCTGCACCTGCCCGTCCCATACTTGGAAAAACAGCCAGTCGCCCGTCTTGGGTGACGTTCCTGCCGGCTGTTTGATCATTCCGGTGGCACCGCTCAACTTCGGCGTCGCGCCATCCCGCTCGATCATGAGCTTTTCCTTCACGAGCACGCTGCCGGGCGGAAAATCTCCTTTCTCCGTTTTCGCGAGATCATTGCGGTAGTGCTGCACGAAGTGCCGGCTGTGCGGGCCATATTTTTTGTCGTCGGGAATACTGCTGCACATCCCCGCCAGCTCTGCGCTGATGGACTTCGGCTTGTCGGTCAGACGCGTGAGGGTCGTGGCGTAATTCTTTGCGATTGTTTCGGGCGTCACAACCGGCGCATCGGCGCCGATTGCGGAAATTGCTGCGATGGATAGGATGATGAATGCTGTTTTCATGGACGGGAAGGATGCCATTTTCGGCGGATTTGTGGTGCCGAATGGTTCAACGAATTGTCAAAGATTTGTGACGTCGCACCCGCACAATTGGGCGACCCGACGCAACGCCGCGACAGATTCGGCACAAATCCCCGCAGGACGCTGCCGCTACTTCAGAGAGAGCAGGTAGGCGAACAGGTCGCTCACCTGCTGGTCGGTCATTCCGGCAAGCAGCCCCTCGGGCATCATGGAACGGCGGAGGTAGGTCGTCTTGACGATGTTCTTTTTCGGGATGCGCTGGTCGGCGGCACCGGGCAGGCGGATGATTACGGCGTCTTTGTCTTCGCTGACGAAGAAGGCGTCGAGTACCGAGCCATCGCGCTGTTCCACGCGGAAGATTCGGTAGCCGCTTTCCATGGCTGCGTTTGGCGTGAGGATGTTTCGCAGGATGGCTTCCGCGCCCATCGAGCCGACGCCGCTGAGATTGGGCCCGATTTGTCCGCCGGTGTTGCCGAAAAGATGGCATGCCTGGCAGATCGCAGCGACTGCTTTACCGCGTTCCTTATCTCCGGCCTTTGCGGAAAGGGCGCGGTACTTTGCAAAGTCGGCGTCGAGTTTCGCTGCGGCGTCCGCAGTGAGGACCGGTGGGAGGTCGCTGGTTTTCACGATCTTTGCGCCAGCGCCGGGCTTGAGGGTGGCGAGATCCGGGAGATCCGACCGATCCGCGCGATCAAAGCTCCCGCGAATCTGCTCCGCCGTCCGCTCGGTTTTCCAAATGCGGAACTCGGCGAGCTGGCCTTTGAAGCCGCCAGCCGAGCTGGTCCAGCCGATGACCGGCTTTTCGATCTTCTCGGCGGAGGTCTTTGTGCCGGTGGCGTTGAGTTCGCCGTCGATGTAGATTTTCCAATTGCCAGCGGCGTCGCGGGTCGCGGCGACGTGCTGCCACATTCCCGGGACGGTGGGTTTCTTCGCGATCACTACGTCGCCGAGCGGCGGGAAAACATACACGCGGAATTGTCCGCCGAAGAAATTCATATCGAGCTTGCCCGGCGCACCGAGGATGCCGTCGGCGTTGCTGATTCCTTCGTCGAGTTTCACCCAGGTCTCCACTGTGAATGCGCCGTCAAGCGTGAGCCCGGTTTCGATGGTCGCGTTGTCGGTGCCGTCGAGCGCGAGCACGGGACGGAACAGCGAGCCGAGGCTATCGACGAGCTTCGCGAGCTCCGCGTCCTTTTCGCCGAGCACGGCGAGCAGACGGTCGAGCGTGGCGGCGTCGATATCGCCCTTGGGCAATGTGCCCGCAGAAACCGCACCGACCACGGCGGAAGCGCCGGCTTTGGTGGTGGTGAGTTTGTCGAGCGCGAGACGGCACTGCGCAGGCGCGAGCTTCGCATAAAGCGCGAGCACGCGGGCCGGAGCGTCGGCGGCTTTGGAACCGGCGAGCGCGGCGAGGGCTTCGTCGCGAACGAGCGGATCTTTGGATTCCACAACGAGCTTTTCAAACAGCTCGGCCTTCGCGCTGCCCATCTCGCCCAGCGCACGAAGCGCCAGCAGCGCCGATGTATCGCTGCCCGTGAGCGCCACAAGCGCGGGCTCGGCGGCGGAAATCTTGAACGCACCTGCGAGCTTTACGCCGCTCTCGATTTGCGCGGAATCCTTGCTGGCGAGCAACTTCGTGGCGGCGTCAGCGACGAGCGGCGAGAGCTTTGCGGGGTCGAGCTTTGCACGGAGTTCGAGCAGCGCATTCAGCACCGCTGGCGCGGTGGCGGGATTCCCCAGCGTGGCCTTCACGGCATCCGCAACACCGGGTTCATCGAGATACTGCACAAGGCGGAGAATCTCCTCCTTCTCCGGCGGACGCGTGAGCTGCGGCAGCAGCGCGGCGACACGCGGCGCACTAGCCTTCGGCTCCAGCGCAAGCGAAGCGAGAAGACGGGCTTCAAGCGGGAGCTTCTTCGCGTCGTCAGTTGCGAGAAACTTCGCGACCGCCTCGGGATTCCGCTCAAGGAACATTCGGACGAGGAACCGCTCGTATTCCCGCTCGTAGGCTTCGCCGACTTTGATGGTCTTATTGCCGTGGGTGGCTTTGGCAGTGGGTTCGGCGAGGGAAGGCAGCGCGAATTGAAGCACCAATGGAATTGCTCGCTGGGCCTTTTGTATCCGGGCTTCCGGGTTTTTGAGTCCAACCGAAAGAATCATTTTGCCCAACCGTATGATCGCCGCCGCTCGAAACTCTGGATCAGCATCGTTGTGCAAATTCAGGAGAGCTTTCCAAAGCGGCTGGGTTTCGGCCTCGTCCTTCTCGACCCCAATTATTCCATCGCATATGACGTCGAGGACTTGAATGCGAACATTTGGATTCGGGTCACTGAGGAAGTCAAACCATCGACTGGCGGTGGGAGCGAATCGACGAGCGGCCCACAATGCCTGAATCCGGCGGGCCGGTGATGCGGATTTGTCGGCAATTACGCCGAGAAGCTGTTCTCCCACCTCGCTCGGCCACGGCGTTGCTTCATTCCGATCAATCAAGTTCTGCCACGCCAGATGACTCTGCGCCACCGACGCCCCGCCGAGCTTCGCGATCAACTCATCCCCGCTCAGCTTCGTGAAATCCGGCGCTTCCATCGGTGCCTTGCCTTTCGGCTTGATGCGCCAGATGCGGCCGCGCGTTTTGTCGCGGTCGGGGTGATTGCGGGGGACTTCGTTGTGCGAGATGATTTTGTTGTACCAATCCACCACATACACGCAGCCGTCCGGCGCGAGCGTGAGCGCCACGGGGCGGAACCACGAATCGGTCGTCTGCACGATGTCGGCGCGTTGCTCGAGCTTCCAACGCGGGCCGTCGCGGTGCATCTTGATGGTCTGGATGCGGTTCGTGATGGGGTTCGCCACGAGCATCACATCGCGCCAGCCATCGGGAAAAATGCCGTCTTTATCCGTGAGCGCGAGGCCGCTCAGCCCCGTGCCGCCCATGCGGAACTCGGCTTGCGGCGGGAAGTCCGGCTGGTAGCTCTTCTTCCGCGCTTCCATGCCGCCGGGGTAATAGGCGTATTCGTGGAACGGCATCACGGGATAGCCGTAGTCGTTTGCCTCCTGGATAAACGTCTCGCCTTCCGCCGTCATCACGAGGCCCCAGATATTGTTCGGGCCGGTGCTCGTGACTTCAAACTGGCTGCCGTCGGGACGCATCTTCGCCATCGAGCACTGTGGCCAATCCACGACGTTCTTCTCGCCCGGCTTCGTCACCTTGCTGTTATTAAAAAGCCCCTGCGCCATCCAAATCCAGCCGCCCGGAGCGCGGGTGAATTGATGAGGGAAAAGATGCGAGTCCTGCACGCCGAGACCCGTGAGAATCACCTCGCGCTTGTCCGCTTTTCCATCGCCGTCCGTGTCGCGGAGGAACACCAAATCGTGCCCGTGCTGCACGTAGCAGCCGTCCTTGTAAGGCAGGATTCCGAGCGGAATCGCCAGCCCGTCGGCAAACACGCGCGGCTTGCTCACGAAGCCCGTCGGCGACTTCGGGTCGCGGTCGTAGATGAGGATTTTGTCCTTCGCCTTGCTCGCGTAGAGCGCCTCAGCGGCAGCGGCGTTTTCGTTGCCATCCACCGGATACTCCAGCGCTGTCATCGTCCACATCGCGCCTTTCGCATCAAAATACACAGCGATGAATTTCCCCACGCCCTGCTCCGGGATTTCGCTCGCGATGAGATCCATCTCCAGCCCCTCTGGCAGCGTGAAAGTCGCGAGTTGCTCCGCCGGAGTCTTCGGTCCGGAATTTCCGCCATTGTAAGCACCCGCGTCTTTCTTGGGCTTCTTTTCGCCGGGCTTGCCCACCTTTTCCCAAGTCGGCGCTCCCGGCGTCGCGGGCAGTTCCTCGATCGTGATGTCCTTCACCTGAATGACAGCCTTGCCGCCGCCGTGGACCTGGATGCCGATGTGACCGTCCTGCGCGATGTTCGGGTCTGCCTCGATGTAGTCGAGCGCCGGCACGCCGTTGATCCACGACTGAATGCGCGCACCTTCCGCGCGGATGACGTATTCATTCCACTCGCCGGGCTTGATCACCGCCGCCACCGCTTTCGGGTCCTTGGAATCAGCGACGACCTTGTTGCGCCGCGATTCGTCGTAGAGCTTGCCATACCAGCCGTCGCCGTAATCGACCTGATACCCGCTCATCTCCGAAGAACCCGGCACACGAAGCGAACGAATCTGCACACCGCTGTTCACAAACCCTGTCCCGGTAAGCCGCAGCTTCACCTTCAGCTCGAAATTGGAATACGACTTCTTCGTGGCGAGAAACTCGTTCTGCTTCACCGTCTCCGTGAGCGAGCCACCGCGAATCTCACCCTCCTCGACTTTCCAGAGCTTTGCGTCGCCCTCAAATTGGTCGAGCGATTTACCGTCGAAAAGCGGCACGGGCGCTGCGTAAAGCGATGAAGCAAAAAATGCGAGGAGCGTGAATGATCTGAGCATAAGTGTGAGTGGGAATTCAGACCCGCAGAGTGACCGCTCGCTTTGAAAATGTCACCAGATGAAAATCCACCAGCGCCCGATGAAATGATTCGACGACCAATCGCGTCACGCATTGCCGTTTAGACGGCGGATGGGCCGGTCGGAACCCACAAACGCAGGGATCGCTACGAAGCGTCGCGGGAGAAGTCGTCGTTCACAAAAGAATCGCAATGCGCACGCTCATCCGCGGCTCACACGTGGAGGCTGATTTCAGAACGATGGATTCCTTTTTGCGTCAAACTCTATAGCTATTCTGACCATCATCAGTTAGATGGTCCTGCCACCACTTATGAGCGACGTTCAGAACCGCCTACCACCCCAAACAAAATATATCGTCGGTAACGAAGCCTGCGAACGCCTGAGCTTTTACGGCGTCGCAGCAATCCTGACGACTTACGCGGAATTGATATTCGCTGGAGGCGGCATCGTTGATTCCGCCGATAAGGCCGATGCAAAAATCCTCGTCCACAACTGGAAATTTCTGACCTACCTCCTCCCTTTACTCGGAGCATTTGTCGCTGACCGGTATTGGGGGCGCTACCGGACGATTTTGTGGATCTCGTTTGCCTACTGCGTCGGACACGGCGTCCTTTCAGCCACAGAAGGGACCCGGTGGGGGCTCTACGCGGGACTCATCCTTCTCGCGATCGGTTCCGGCGGCATTAAACCATGCGTTTCCGCGTTCGTCGGCGATCAATTCGGACCGGGACAGGAGAGGCAGCTTACCAAAGTGTACAGTCTGTTTTACTGGAGCATCAACCTCGGTGCGGCCTTCGCATTTCTCGGTATTCCCGAGATTAAGAAACACTTCGGCTACACGGTCGCGTTCCTGATTCCGGGGGTCTTCATGCTATTCGCCCTCGTGATCTTTTACCTTGGGCGGAAGCACTACGTTATCAAACCTCCGACGATTCATGAAACGCCGTTGTCGGCGGAAGAAAAACGGGCGAACCGCTCCACTCTGATTCGTATCACCACGGTGTTCCTGCCTTTTCTGGTGTTCTGGGCTGTGTTCGACCAGCAACATACGACTTGGGTTCAGCAGGGCAAACAGATGACACCTTTTGAAATCCCTATTCCGTTCTACGGGAACTACACTGTGAGCGGCGAAAGCATGCAGTCGGCGAATCCCATATTTATCATGCTGATGATTCCGCTTCTGGTCGGGGTTGTTTACCCCGCATTGGAGCGGCGCGGGCTTCGGAACACCCCACTGCGCCGCATGGGCTTCGGGATTATCTTATCGGCGGTCGCCTTCTTCTTCTCAGCGATGATTCAACGCCGGGTCGATGGAGGAGAACAATTGAGTATCCTCCTCCAACTCGGGCCATATGCGGTAATGACGGCTGCAGAAATTCTCATATCCGCCACGGGTCTCGAATTCGCGTTCACAAATGCGCCCGCGCGATTGAAGAGCACCATCATGAGCATCTGGCTGTTGATCGTCGCATTCGGAAATCTACTGGCTGCCAACATCACAAAGCTGGTCGCGTGGATGAACGAGTCGCGCGGCGCCGGTGGCAAAATCGCCGCGTCGGAAGAAATGTTGATCTATGTCGGACTTCTCGTCGTCGTCGCAGGCATCTTCGCCGTCATAGCCAAGAAATTTCCCGAACCCGACCGAGCGGGAGCATGAGTGTGGATTTTTGATAGTAAAAGGTGCGAGATGCGCGCTTCCCTCAGTTGCGGTAAGCACCTATAGAAACGACCCGTTTTTAACCACTACACCACACTCACATGCCAAATCCTTGGACCGGAAAAGGGAATCCTTACACACGTAAAGAAGTTCGCGAGCGCCTGATGGCGACCATTAAGAAGGGCAATGCCATCATTGCCGGCGGCGCGGGCACGGGTATTTCCGCAAAGTTCATCGAGCGCGGCGGGGCGGATTTGATCATCATTTATAACAGCGGACGCTTCCGCATGATGGGTCACGGTTCGACTTGCGGCATGATGGCCTATGGTGACGCAAACGCAATCGCGATGGAAATCGGCGAGTACGAAGTGCTGCCGGTGGTTGAGGAATGCCCGGTCATTTGCGGCGTTCACGCGACCGACCCGCGCCGCCGCATGTGGCACTGGCTTGGAAAAGTAAAGGAGATGGGCTTTTCGGGCGTGAACAATTTCCCGACGCACACGATCGTCGACGGCCACTTCCGCGGCGTCCTTGAGGAGACGGGAATGAGCGTCAAAAAGGAGTTCGAAATGGTGGCTCTCGCACGTCGCATGGATCTCTTTAGCGTCGTTTACGTGGGCTCGCCCGAGGAGGCGATCGAGATGGCCAAGGCCGGAGCGGATGCAATCATCGCACACGTCGGAACGACCGTGGGCGGAAGCATCGGAGTGAAGAGCGCCGTGAAGAGCTGGGACTACACGATCAAGCGCACGCAGGATATCATCGATGCGGCGAACACCGTCCGGAAGGACATCTTCGTCCTCTGCCACGGCGGCCCGATCAACACGCCAGAGGATGCTGACCGCGTGATGAAATCCACGGACGCCGTCGGCTTCGTCGGTGCTACATCGCTGGAGCGTATGGGCGTCGAGGAGTCGCTGACCAACCTCACACGGAAGTTCAAGTCGCTCAAAGCACCCGCAGCGAAAAAGTTCGGGAAAAAGAAGTAGCGATTCGCTCTACGGCGGCGTTTCTCCGGCGGACCAACCGCCGTGGGCCTCGCCGTCTTTAAAGCCGAAGGTGCGCCTTACCGCGGCCATTTCGCTGCCGAGGCGGCCGGATGCCAGACGGACAATCAGGGGCGGCTCAACAATCGTGTCCCCGACAAATTCGGCTGCGTGCCGGCATGCAAAGAGCGTGAACAAAGCAGGCAGCGTCTCACGCGGTATCACATCCCGCATTCTGGCGACTGCAAGTCCGGCAGCGCGGATTCCATCCAGTGCGCGTTGTTTCTGCGGGGTCGGGAAACAGATTACGAACCAGCCGTCCGCTGAGAGGTGTGAAACGGCGGCACGCGCGTAATCGCTCACATCGCCGCGAAGCTCGAAGCGCGCATGCGCCTTCTGCGAATCCTGGGGCAGCATGCCCGTGCCGAGCGGAAAATACGGCGGACTCCCGGTGATGAGCGGGAATTTTCGCGGCAGCGCGAGACCGCGCAGATCGCCGTGAATGGATTCCACCCGCTCGCGAAGACCGTTCGCCGAAATGTTCGATTGCAGCAGTCGGAAGCTGATTTCCTGCGCCTCGACGCAAACCAACCGCGCCACAGGGCCCATACCCCAAAGCGTGAGCAGCCCGACCGTTCCAATTCCCGTCCCCAAATCGAGATGCTCAGTAACCTGCGGAGAAACCTGAAGCGCATACCACGCTGTCAGCACATCGTCTGCGGAGTGACGGTGTCCGTTTTTCCGCTGCGCAATCATCCATCCGGCTTCGGCACCGGAATCATCCTTCAATGGACGCCTCCCCGCGAGACCGACCGGGCCAGTCAGGGCATCCAGCGTGATTCGTTCGCCGAGTTCAGTCTCCAAACGTTGGCGCTCCGCCTCCCAATATCCACCATCGCAATCGGAATCGCTCATCCGCCGAGTGCATCCAGAATCTTTTTTAGGTCCTGAACCAGCAACCTGAGTCCATGCGCATCGGACGGCGCACGGCTGGAAACAATCGCGCGGGCGCGGTCGGAATTCATGCCGGTGCGCTCCGCGATAAAACGGAAACATTCGTCATTCAGATCATGCCACCCGCGCCGTCGCGCCGCGGCGAGAATCGCATTCTGAACCGGAGCCAGAAGCGCATCGCCCTTCTTGTGCCGCCACAGAAACGCGCCGGTGAGCAGAAGATGATCGGAAAACTCACGAGCCGATTCCGATTTGTATGCGGCAACCGGACCGAATCGCCGAAGGTAACGCGTCAGCCAAACAACGAGCAAAACACCGAGGACGGATATCCCCAGCCATGCCTGCTCCCAGAGCATTCGCCAGAAAGAAATCCGCACACCATCGAGAAACCACACTTCGTCTGCCACACCGAGCGAGAGCAATGCAGAGAGCATTCCCGCGTGATCATGATTGCCGATGTATCGATTCCGAAACGGCTGCGCGTGCGCGAGAATCGAGACGCGTCCGCTGCCGAATGAGAAACTGACCAGCGAAGGCTCGTCCTTGTCGCCGGCCCGCGTTGTCCCCCACCCCGGAAGCGAATCGACTTTCATGCGACCGAGGAGTTCGCAATCGAAAGTTCTTCTGCCGATCTTTACATCGGTTGTTCCGCCGCCGCTGCGGGCTGAAACGTCCCCGACACCGAGGAGCGTAAGCAGATGTTTCTGTCCCGGCTCCTCGCGGCGCTTCAGTATTTCCCAAATGGCTGCCAAATCGAGCTTGGCCCAATCATCACGCCAACTCTCGCCGCCTGCGAGCATCAGAACCAAATGCCCGCCTCGACGCGTCCAACGCGCAATATCATCCGCCTCGCCGCGGCTATTGAACGACTGCAATGGCGTAATCACCGTGCCGCTCCGTTTGATACATTCCCGCAAGTCGCGACTCGTTCTCATGTCAAATCCCAGTTCATCGAGAAATCGCTGCGCGGCGAGAAAGGGCTTCGTCCGCGCAGGGCCGCGGTAACCGATTTCCACGTCGTCGTACTCAACCTTCGCGCCGCAACCGAAAAGGAACACCGCGATGAATACGGAAAAGATGCGCGCGATTCCCGGGCTCATTTCCGCTCCTCCGTTTCGCGATAAGGCCACTGGTTAAACAGACGCTCCATATCCGCGGCCTGCGGGTCACGCTCGGCGTATGCGATGAGAATCCACTGACCGGTTAGTTCGGAAAAATAATCGCGCTGCGGCGCTGCGGCGAGAGTCCGCGTGTGTCGAACGCAATCCCCTTCGGTGTCACCTTCCCGAACGGGCAACCGCGCGTGGTGCACGAGCCAGCTCAGCGAGCCCCGGTAAAGCAGACTCATGGCGCCGCGAGCATCACCAGCCGCCCATTTTCTCCGCGCTTCTGCGACGACGTCATCCGGAAGCGACTCGGGCGAAACATCCATTCCCATGATGGTTCGCGGTCCGGCGCGCTTGCGGACCACCGCGGATTTCGTACGCCGGAAGACATGGCGATTTGTATAAATGAGCCACGCAATCCATGCGACCACCGCGATGATAATCGTGTAATACAAAACAACACCGATATCCGCGAGCCACGACCCTCCACGCATTTCAAAATCCATGTCCTTGTCCGATGAGATTCTGCGCTGCTTCATCGAATGCACTTTGAAGTCCGGGTGGGCGAGCACCTCTTTAATCACCGTCTTTTCGCGAGAGTCCCCAGCGCCCGACTTCTCAAGTTCGGCCGCACCCGCGACCGATGAAATGCCAAGAAACGCAAGAATAGCCGCGACTTTCTGCAACCGTCTCGCAAGGCGGCGGAATGAAATCTCGACGTCCCATCCTTCGAGATGCGTGCGGCAGTTCAGATACAGCCCGAACCCGCCACCGATGTAGAATATCTCAACGAGCGTCATCGACGCCAGATAACCGGCAACGAGAGTCCATTTCAGCCACCCCTCCATCTCGCCCCGGCGGAACGCCATGTCGAGAAACGCGTTCCCAAGCTCGGTCGCGCCGCCCGGCTCCCCCGTCATCGTGATCCCAAGCGTGAGGAGCGCAAACAGCAGCACCATTTCGTAAAGACCGCAAAGCGCGACGAGCGCCGCGGCTCTTCCACCGGCAATTCGAAGCAGCACCTGCATGCGATCGGCAAGAGCGCGCCCTTTCTGCTGCTCGAGGTCGATGGCTGGCATCGTGAGCGCGCGGGACCACGAAAAATGCGGGACTACAAAGAGCCACGGTACGCGATAGACGAGCAGCCACGGAAGGCGGTTCACAATCATTCCCGGCCATGCTTTGAGCACGCTCTTGAGCGACGGTGTCGCACCAAAAAGCGAACGGCTGATGATAAAAAGCGGCACGCGATCGTAGATCGGCTTCAGCCACCAAATCAGCATGATCGACCAGCCGAACGGAATGAACCAGCTCAGGCCGAGCAGTATCATCCAAAGTGGCACCACCGTAAGAAACCAAGCCGCGAGGATGCGCGGAAAAAGCCGGCGGGTCATCGCGAATCCGAGATCCACCGCCTCCCATTGTTCGCGCGGGCGAATGACTGCGCTTACATCCTCAAGCCTCATTCCGCCCCCTTCCCACGAACGTAAAGTAAGCGCCAAATGCCAGCCATCCCAGAATCCCGACCGTATGTTTCACAATCGCTGGCACGCTCGACGGCGACCAGAATCCTTCAATCGGCGCAGCGAGGGCGACCATCAGCGCTCCGCCAATGAGAATCGGAAGCGCACGGGTTCCACACGCCGCAAGCGCGTCTTTTCGAGAGAGTCGTCCCGGTTTCACCAGGGCAAGCCCGATAACCGTACCAGCCGCGCCGCACAGAATAATCCCGAGGATCTCAAACGATGAGTGACTTGCGCAAAACGTGTAAAGCCGGTGCAGGTTTCCATTCGCGTGGACGTAGCCGAACATCGCGCCGATGAACACTCCCTGAAAACCGAGTCCGTAGATCGCTCCGACTCCGAACAAAACACCACTCGCGAAGCTCCGGAATGCGATGCTCACGTTGTTGATGATGTAAAATCCGGTCATCGCGAAGTTGCTTCCAAACTGCTCGCGAACGTACTCCTCCATCCCGCCTTTTCCGTACATCGCATCCATCATAGCCTGCTCCTCGGGACCCAGCGCGGCGTAGATCCATTTCGGCTCAAAATAGGCGGTCGCGATGAATGCAGCGAACGGCAGCCAGAACATCGCGAAACACAGCCACACAACGCGCCATTCCGAGCGCACTGCGGAGGGAAACGTCTCTCCGAAAAAGAGAACGAAGCCGCTTGCACCGCGATTCAGCGACGCGTGCAGGTGCCCCCAGACAGAGATGATGATCGAGTTCAGCCGATCGCACAGTTTGCGCCCGTACATTCGATGCTGCGCAAGCGCGAGATCTCCGCAGACCTGCCGGAAAAGGGCAGGAACACGCGCCGCGTCACCGGGGTCGGCGCGCTTGTCCAAAGACTGCGCTGCTGCCTCCAGCTCGGCCCAGTGGGTTTCGTTGTTCTTTTCAAAATCCGCGCGTTTCATGAGTCACGAAGCCAGGTTCCGATTTCGAGCACGCGAACCACACCAGCGTGGCCTTCAACTCCCAGGATATCCGCTAGGGGCTTTACGAGTTCCTGACGCCGCGAATCAGACCATGTGGGCGAGCGCTCGACGAATTGTACAAATGCAAGCTGCTCCTCGCGCGTGAGCACGAACGGAGGAGGCGCCGCGGGAACCGCCACACGCAGCTTCGCCGTGACTGCGGACTCCACCGGCTTGTCGTAAATGACGAGTGTATCGGCCACCAAATCTCCGAGCCGCTGGAAGCGCCGGGTGCAAAGGCAACTCGTGAGCCCGAAAAGGTAAAAACCGAAGACCAGCCACGCGAGCTGCCACTGCGGCAGTAAAGGCATCATATCGGCGAATCGGACAAGATTTCGAAGGAATGCAGCGCCCCATCCCACCGGCGCGCCGGACGTTCGCACGACACGAAGTCCCATCCATTTCTTCCCAGGCGTCCGCCCCCGCCGCAAAACCTCAAACAGAATAAAGTATCCCCAGTAAGTCCCGAATGCTGTGAGCAGGATCAATCCGATGGACGTTTCCATGCCGATAATGTTCCCGATGAGCATGAAGAACAGCAGCAACCCTACGAACATCAACGCCGCGAGCAGCATGTCGGCAATCAGAGCCATCGCCCTCGGAAGAGGTCCCGCGGGGTGCAACTGCACCTGCACGCCTTCGGCGAGTTCGATGAATTGGAGCGTGTCCAGTTTTTGCGGGGCTTCCACGATCGCGGGATGTATTGCGCGCACCATGGCGAGGGCAAGCGGGCATTTTCGGAACTTCATCCGCAAATGGCTGATTGACGACAAGTCGGCAGACTCGTAGCTTGCGCGTCCATTTTTACTGCAACCAGCCATCGAAAGGAGGGAAATCACCACATGCCAGAAGTACAAGTCCGCAAAGGAGAGCCAATCGACCGCGCACTCAAGCGCCTGAAGAGCAAGCTCGAAACCGAGGGAATCATGGACGAAGTGCGCCGACTGCGCGCTTTCGAGACGCCGACGCAGAAATCACGCCGCAAAGCGAAGATCAACGCCAAGCGCGCCAAAGCCAAAAAGGGCCGTTTCCAAATGGCCTAACGCCGGAGCGAACCGCTCCGGGTTATCCCTTTCACAAAAGACCGCCGGGATTCCGGCGGTTTTTTCGTGTACTACGGTAACCAGATGCGGCTCGACAGCGTCTCGCCCCAGTCTAGAATAACGCCACTATGAACAAAGCCCTTACGCCAATCCTCGCAGTTGCAGCAATCGGAGGCGCAGCTTTCGGAATTCTCCAGATGAACGCCCGTTCCTCCGCAGAAGCCGCGGCGGCCGAACGCGACCAGAGACTCTCCAACCTTGAGAAGAGCGTCCGCGATGCACTCGACGCAGCAAACAAAGCCAAGGATGAACTGGCGACGGAACGCGAAAACGTAGCGCGACTGATGAAGGAACGCGATGACGCCCGTGCGCAATCCAAGGCCGTTGCCGAAGTCGCACCAGCCGATCCGGCAAACCCCGGAGCAGGTGGGGACCAGAAGCAGCAGTTCGACGTGCGGAACATTCTCGGCAACATTGCAAAGGGGCTCGACGACCCGGAGCAACGCAAGGCGATGAAATCCGTAAACCAGCAGATGATTGGCTCGGTTTACGACAAAGTGTTCAAGCAAATCGGCCTCAATGAAAATGACAGCAAGCTCGTCACGGAGATTCTCGGGGAACGCAATTTCATCGCGATGGACAAAGGGCGCAAATTGCTGAGCGGCAAAAACGACGACGCGTCCGTGGCGCAAGTCCGCAAGGAAATTGAAGCAACCAAGACCGAATACGACGGGAAGGTGCGTGCCGTCATCGGCGAGGAAAAATTCCGCGAATTGACGACTTACGAACAAACGATCGCGGATCGCCGTGCGGTGGACGGTCTGTCGCGTGCTTTTGAACGGAAAGGCCAGCCGCTTGATGAGACTCAAAAAGAGAAGCTGACTTCGATCATGGTCGAAGAACGCATGAAGGCGCCTTCGAACGAGATTCCCGATCTTGGCGGCGGTCCGGGAATGCAAGTGCTGATGTCCGATGCCGAGGCCAAGGCCCTTCAGGCACAGGAGGAAGCACTCCAGCAACGCGTCGCCGCGAGAGCCGCCCAAGCCGGACTGACTCCCGATCAGGTGAACACCCTGATCGAGAGTCAGAAACGGATGAATGACATGAAGACCATGGGGCGGACGTTTGGGCGCGCGTTTTTGATGCCCAAATAGACAACCTTGCCCAGCGGTGACGCTGTCGGAGCATGCACCGGATTCTCAGCATTTTCTTCGTCGTAGTCTGCACAGCCCTCGCGTGGTGGGCGTTGGAGTTGCAAGGGAAGCTCGTCTTGAAAGAGAAGGAGATTCTTACGCTACGGAAGGAGCGGGATGCCGCACAGGCAGCGGAGAAAGTTGCGCGCGCCGAGCTTGCGCCGCTCCAGGAAAATGCAGAGCGCCTGCGGAAAGAACGGGACGAGGCACTCGGAAACCCGAAGGGCGCCGCTGTAGCCGACGCGGCTTCACCCATAGCACCGGCGGCCGAGGACTCTGCGAGCAGACTGATTGGCGGCATCCTCAAACAAATGGATTCGCCGGAAATGAAAAACATGATCCTCAGCCAGCAGACGGCCGAAACGCGGAAGACTTACGGGAAATTGCTAAAACGCTGGAATCTCTCTCCCGCGGAATCCGATACGGTTCTGACCATCCTTGCAGAGCGCGAGATGGGAGACATTTCGGATGTGCTATCCCTCGCCAGCGGAAAGGCGGACAAAGACACTGTTGAATCGATTGGCAAGTCCCTCGAAGAAGGAAAAACCAAAGCTGACGAACGCCTAAAGGCGGTGCTCGGTGACGAACGGATGAAGGAGCTCGAAGCCTTCGATACCGATCAGGAGCGCGAGCAAACAGTGGGGCGCTACGCCGAGCATCTCGACATTGGCGGCTCGCCGCTCCATCCCGAGCAACGCGTGCAACTTGCCGATTTGATCAAGAAAGAAGGTTCCGACGCCCCGCATGAGCAGGAGCAAATTTCGGCTCTCGCAACCGGAAGTATGACCGACGAGCAGCTCGCCAAGCTGCGCAAAGCCACCGAGGAGCGTCAGGCTCGAATCACTCAGAAGGCAGCGGCATTCCTTTCGCCGGATCAAGTAAGCGGCCTTCAGTCAGCATTCCGCGAAGAAAACAATGAACAGGATTCCTCGTTCAGGTTTTTGCGCGAAATGATGAAAGAAGCGAAGCCCGGGGAATCCGCGATCCGCGTTGCACCAAAAGTGCACGTGGAGATCAAAACAGGCTCTTCCATCATTCCGGCGAAGCCTTGAACTTGGGTTTCGCGTCCGCTTTCAACCGGTCGAGTTCGCGCTGCAGTTCGGCACACTCCTTGGAATGTGCGCGGTAATACTTCTCGAACTCCAGTCGCTGCTCTTCGCTTCGCTCACTGGGTTCAAGCGCCATCGTCGTCCGAATCGAATCCGGAACCTCCAGAATCGGCGGATTCGCAGTCGATACAAAAACCCGGAAATTGACGGACCTGGCCGCCGTCCGCTGATTTCGAAGTGTGAGAAGCAATGAAGATTGCGGCTCGTGCTTGGGAGGACTTTTCAATTCGAATACGGCAGCCGTGGACGTCCCCTTATGAAACGGCACCTCCCATCGGGTCTCGACGTTTCCGTCGACTGCATTCGTAACCGCGCCCGTATGCGCCTCGAAATTCGCCGTCGCTGTCGCGATGGAAATCAACGGCGCATTTGCACCCGGCCGAATCTCGACCTCTCCAATCTCGATCTTTTCGACGCCTACACCCGCGGCCCACTCAATTCGGAACGCGGTGATACCGAAGCGCGGAGGGCGTAGTTCGATGGCAAACTCAGCGCCGCTCCCGTTCGCATTCGATGTCCGAATTGTTCCATCGGCTGCGAGTTCAATACTGCCATTTACAGCATTTACGCGCTCCACTTCCACGGGCTCCCATTTCACGGGCGCGTGGAGAGCGGCCTCCCATTCATGCAGGCCATTTTCCACAGCTTCCTCGATTCGCTTCTCCAGCGCCGCGATTTGCTCCGTACGTGAATCACATGCGGAGAGTGCCAGCGGAAGCATGCCGAGCAATACGGCAAATATCACGGTGCAGTGATTCACTACGGCGCAATCGCAACGACGCGGTAGAATCGTTGAACCTCCAAGCCCGGCGCGGTGACGGTCTGCGTACCGTCATCGGTCCAGGTAATGTTGCCACCCGTTCCAGCGATATTCGGTCCGGCCTGCGTCCACGGCTGGAGCAAATCGTTTGTGTATTCCACACGGTAGGCACGACCGGCGCGACTTGCGAAGGTTACCGCTGTGGTGCTCGCGGTCGGTCGCGTCACGGTGATCCGAGCGATAGCATTGTCTGCAGCAAGCGGGTTTGAGGAAAAGGCATACTCCTGCGAGTTGGTGAGCCCGTCGTTGTCCGGGTCACCGCCCGCTCCGTTCGCGCCGCTGGTCAGGAACGGATCAATGCCGTTCTGCACTTCCCACAAGTCCGGCAACCCGTCGCCGTCGGAATCGCCACTGATTGTCGAACCCACCTGCGAACCGATTTCATACTGAATCCCGCCGCCGGTGAGTTGGAATTCCACCTGCACGGTTTGCGCGAGGTTTCGCATGTTGATGGTGTCGAACGCCACTCCACTATCGCGATCGACCGCAGAAACATTGCGCGGGAAATTCGTGCCAATCGGAACGATCGACACACGCGACGGACGCGCGCTGTTTCGATTGTAGAGTTGGTAGGAAACCGGATTCGAATTCGGCGTCCCAAGCAGATTCGCCTGTCCGTTTAGAAGGAGGTCTCCAAGGTTCGGTGAGAGCCCGAAGCGGACGAAAAGCGGACCACCACCGCCCACGATGCTGTGATTTACGGACAACGCGGTTGCCCCAACAGCAAGCGTCACCGTCTTGCGAATCTTTCCGTCACTGCTGGTAATCTGCCATCCCGCCCCCGAAGGCGCGGCGACGATTGAGTATAAATCGTTCACATACTGATTGGTCCCGGGCCCGGTCGTCGGAGTGAAGAACTGATCGCGCATCGCGGTCACCCGGTACGCGTCCACTGCGCCACCGACGATGTTGCTGAGGCCCTCGCGCTCGTCAGCAAGCCCGGCATAGCTGGCGAAATTTCCAATCGTCTGGACCACTGAGCCAGTCGCAGGATCGCGAGCCCAAAGTCCTGTGAGCCGCCCGCCAATGCGCTCGAACAGCGCACAGAGCCTATCGTTGTAAATCAGGTATTCGCTCTCGCCATCAAGGTCGGCGTCGAATGTATCGGTCGCCACCGTTCCGTTGAACGAACCAGCCGCCGCACCCTGCACCCACGTGTCGATTCGCTTGTATATCGCAGCGTTTCGGAACTGCGCCTGCGAAACCGCAGCGAATGACGCGAGGGTTTGCGATGTCGTATCGGGGTAAATGTAGGCGCCCGTGCTGAACTTGGAGCGGTCGTCGTTCGTCTGATTATGGAACGCGGTTTGGAACACCGAACTGAACGCGGTTCCGCGAGCAAGCCGCCCCATCGGACTCGAGAGCGAACTGATCGTATTCAAGGTCGCCCACGTCTCGTGACTCACGCCGTCGATTCCCACGGTGCCCCATTTCTTCGCAGCAGGAAGTTGCACGGATGGGCGAACGTTAAACCGTTTGTCGCGCAAGCCCTCCTCGCGCCCGGCCTGGCCATTATACCAGTTGTCGTAGGACTCCTGAGTCGCGTGATCCAGAAAATCATGTTGCACCTTCGGCAATCCAATGTTCGCACCGCGATTGACCGTGCCCCATGTATTCCCGTTGCCATCCGGCGGGACATTCAAGTCGATCTGGCCGGCGGCAATCTCCTGTGGAGTCGTGATTTTGGTCCACGGATGGCAGGCAAGCCACCGCATGTTCCTATCGTAATCGTCGGCGTTGTCATTGATGGCGAAATCCTCCCAGTTGTTGACGATTACAATGACCTGATCCTGCGAAGAACTGCGGGCCTTGCGCAGGAGCAAATTGCGCAACGAGATTGGGAGTCCATTGTCGTCGTTGGTGAAAAGAATTACTCCGAGGTTGTCGTTAATCACGAACGACTTTACGCCGTTCATTTCGTTGATCCGGTATCCGTCGTTGCTGAGCGAACTCTCACGCCCGAACCATTTGAACACGTGCCGCTGTTGATCGATGAACGTCCAGCCAAAGCCAAGCGCCGCGATCTTCTGGAACACATCCGTGTCGGCGACGCGCTCCGGATTCCAGAAGACCTGAGTCGAAACACCGGGTCCGTAAATCGAAGTGAGGTACTCGTTCGCGAGGGAAACATTCGATGCGTTAAAGTCCGCCGGAAAGTAGTCGATGATGTGGTCACTGAAAGTCGAGCCAAGCAATTGCACGACACCGCTGCCGGCGAGATTCCGGATCCGCGAGTTGAACGCGGGACCGTCGCGATACTGCCGCGGTGAAGCCGGATCCACCTTCGCCCACTGGATGGCGGAAGCGAGCGTCGGCGTAATGTGCATCGCCACCGGAACCCCGTAAGCCTGATGCACATCAAGAGGACGATAGTATCCCGCGCCATTCGCAGTGTTGATTAAAGCCTGAATGCTGCTTCCCGGCTGAATCGCCTGATTTCCATGAATCACCGAAAGAATCTTCGCGCTCCGGCCGCGGTCATTGCCGGCGGTTCGCCCGAAATACGCCTGCAGTTTGCTTCCGTTGCCGCTGATTGCCGCCTGCGCACCGTAATAGTCATTCGCGAGATAATCGTCGTAAATCGTATCGCGGATGTCCGTGCGTCCACCGAGGTCGCCAGGACCGACAGGACTATTCGTTGTTCCGTCCTTGGTGGTGAAAACCTGGAAAAGCAGGTCCGCTGCGTTCAAGCCGTTCCATCCAGCATCGAGTAAAGCCTGACGGCTGATCGAAAATTCAACGCTGTCCAATTCGCTGTTGTAATAACTCTTCTTGAAGCCATTCGCAGACGACTGGTCGCGCTGAATGACACCCGCTCCGGCGAGACTTTGACCGAGCCCCGTGGTGTTGGTCGTGGGATTCGTATCGATGTAAACTCGTCCGTTGTTTCCGCTGTAGCAGGCGACTACGGCCTGCCATCCCATGGTTGTGTATGTGTCGACATCGTCCGGGAGATTGCGCTCGCCGATACCCGGATTGCCCACATTCAGGACGACGTAGATGTCCAGTTTTCCGTCCTCGGCAAACGGTACCAAGTCGGCCACATCCACACGGAAGTAGAAATTCCCATCGCCACCCGCACCGGTCGCGCCGCCGTCGTGCGCGTAAAAGGCCACAATATCGCGCGACGAATCACCACCATCGGCGTTGTGGTAAATATCGCCACCGCCGGTGTTGGTTCCCTCGCCATCAACCTCGTCGAGCACAATTAAGTCATCCGCAGTCCAGTCCGTGAACTCCTTCGAATTGGAGACCCCGCCGATCACAACGGGTGTCTGAGGTCCGATAACAATGCTATTCGGCGGCGGAGGCACTCCTGTGTCCGGCTGCCGAGGGTCCGTGCCGTTCACGAACTCCTGAAGGTTGGTGAATCCGTCGTTGTCCGGATCGCCCGCAGGACCATTGCTCGCGAGACCAGGACGGCCCGTGCGCAAGCTGGTCCCGGTGCCAGCATCGAGCGGGTCGAGTCCGTTGGCGGATTCCCATCCGTCAGAAAGGCCATCCCCATCCGTGTCACCCGAACATGCATCGGTCTCACTGAATAGAAGGCCGATTCGATGTCCGTTGGCCGCGTTCGTTTTCGGGAACTGAGCAGCAACCTTCGCGAGGCTCACCCGCTTCGATTTATACGAACCAAAGGACCACGTGATGTCGCTGAATCGGCCATAGCCGAGCGCATTCGATTCATCGAACGGCCCAAGAACAACGAAGTCGCCGGCCACATCCGCCGCATCGAGATCCACCAGAACCAGTGACACACCACCGCTGTCATCGACATCCTCGCTTCCGTCTTTCAATCCGTCGCCATCCGTGTCGCCCGAAGCCGGGTCGGTCTCCAGAACGACAGCGCCTGCCGGCAACTTCGACCGGTCGAGACGCGACGTATTGTAGAACGTCGGCGGATGGGCAATGAGCGCAGTGATGCTGCCCGTTCCATCGACGGTCCCGATATCAACACGACCGTTGCGGTTTGCGTCCTCGACGCCGTCATTCAACCCATCGTCATCGGTGTCCGCCTTGTTCGGATTTGTGCTGGTTCCCGCGATGAGATCAGTCCGGTTATTGTTCGCGTTGTAGCTCCACGGTGAAAACAGTTCGAAACCACCGGGCCGCGTCGAATTGCCCGTGACGTTGAAAAGCGGTGAATCGAGGTCGGCCTGGAAGTTAAGAAAACCGTCCCCGTTTGTATCTGTCGCCGTATTTGTGCCGGCATCGCTTGCACTCGCCCACCCTACTTCCAGTCCGTCGGAAAGCCCATCGCCGTCGGTATCCACAATCGTCGGGTCGGTCTGACCGAACGCAAAATGCACGTGCACCTGACCGTTCGTCCACGTGTTAGGGTCCGTTGCCGGAAGCGCCGTCAAGGTCTGCTCGCCCGAATCGCTGAGACCGTCGTCATCGTCATCCGTGTCAGTCGGATTCGGCGGGACAATCTGCCGGAAAAGCACCGTCGCATTCCGGATATCGCGGCCCTCGACCGTTGCTGCGTTTCCATCAAGATCGCCGCGGGCCTCGAATGTGAACTGCCCTTCCGTGATGCCCGACCACAGGAATCTCCAGAACTTGTGATCGCCTTCGATGCGCGGATTGGGCGTGCCATCATTGATCAGCGCCATCGTTCCCGCGCCCTTCGTGAACACCATCTGCACGCCGATGTATGCATCGTCCGTGTCCACCTCCACCACAAACTGTCGCTGCTCCGGTGTGGGCACCGGCACGTCGGGAAGGATTATTTCATACCGCTTCCCATCGCTGTCGAACTCCGGTGGATTAATGATGCTGATCAACGGCGGCGGGAGCACCGGAAAAGCCTTCACGAGCCGCGTCGCCACAAGCGACGAGTTTCCGGGCCGCGTCATCGTGACCTCAATTAAGTGCAGGAAGTCCGGATTGCCATTATATAAATTCGGAAGGGCAAACTGGAAGTCGTGATACCCCGGCGATGCGTTGTAGATGATCGGCAAAGTCTGCGGAACCTGAGTGACCGCACCCTGCGATTCACCGCTCACCTCACTCGCGATTTTGACGGATATCCGCGAACGCAACTCCGACTCGCTCAGTCCGTCGCCGAGCGTATTGGTAAAGCGCACTTTCATCACGTACCCGTCGCCTGTGACCTGCCCGTCCTGCTGGGGAAACGCCACGAACATCCGGAGATTCGGCCCCGCTGTGTTCACCGTGCGGACGAGTTCCGTAGTCCACGACGCAGCCGGAGAAAGGGTCATATTGCGCGACGACGACAACTCCAGAAGCCTCACCTTGATCGTCGCCGGGCCCGTCGCGGGGATGTTGCGGTAATTAAACCGGAACTCCCGCGGATACGGACTGCTCGTGGTAAGCGACGGCGTCACCTCGCTCGCACGCTGCCAAGTGGCGGCAAGGTTCCCATCGAAGGTGCCGTTGCCGTTGATGTCCGTAAACGACTCGCCCGAGTCCCGCACCCCGTTTCCATTCGAGTCGGTGAAAGGCTCCGGCCCCGCACCATTCCCGCCTTGCGAACCAGTCACGCCATCATCGTTTGATGGATCACCGTCGGTGATATTGTACCAGACTTCCGTGACATCGCTCGCTGCGCGAACCACAGCTCCGTAGGTGCCGCCGCCGAGCGTTTCGTTCTGCGACGGGAACACAACTGCCCCCTGCGGCGTCTGGGTGTCGTAGTAAAAAGTCTGCGTAAAAGTATTGTAGATGCTCGCCTTTCCACTGCGGCTCAAAAACGCGCGCGCCCGCAGAACGTGCCAGCCCTCTTCAAGTCCGGTTCGCTGCTCCGAGTAGTCGTTGTGAGGACGAACGGTCGCGGTCGTTGCGTTGAAGTTGGTGATTTGGAAAACAGTCTCCATTTTCCGCTTCACATCCACCGTTGTGGCACTCGATGGAAACACCGAGGCGCCGTTTGATTTGAAAGCGCCCACTTTGTAGCGGATTACCGTCCCGGCTGTTTGCGCAGGAATATTGCCGGTCCACCAATCCGTCACATTGGAGCCATCCGGATTTCCCGCCTCCTGATAACTCATGACCACGACCTGCGTCGTGCCGGCGGGCTCGCCGCCGGAGCCTTCGGGCGCAGACCCGTCCGTCGTGTAGTAAAGGCGTAGATTATCGACCTGGAACTGGTATCCAGTCTTCACCTTGATCGTAATCGGCTGCCCCGCCGCCAAAGCAGGCTGCGGCGAAAACTGCGCTCCACCGATGTCACGATTCGCCTCGGGATCATGATAAACGTAAGTCGCCGTGCCGGAACTCGTGTTCGTGCCACTTCCATTCGCGCGCGTGAAACCGACCGTTCCGACCGTGAACCGCCAGGTCTCGGCGCCGGGTGAACCAATCACATTTCGCGCCGTGTCCTTCGCCGCAAATTTCTCGGTGCTCCGCCGGACAAACTGCATCTGCTCGTAGCCATTGAATACATCCGTGGATAGCGCGGGCTTGTTGTCACGTTTGTCGCCGGTCGTAGGGCCGATTCCCATCTGGGAATTGATGTCCACGCCGCCGTCCAGTTTCATGAGGATGTTCTCCGCAGAACCGTCTGTGCGGGCGATGAACGAAAGGTTCGTGCCGCTCGTCACGCGCGGCAGCGAGATGCTGTATTTGTAGTCGGTCGTGTTTGCGTCCGGCAGACCGTACGGATTGAAGCCCTTGTCCCCGTTCCGCCCGTCCTTGCGCTCGACGGTCACCGTGCCCGCAGGCACTCCATTCTGGAGAATCGTCAGCGGCCCGGTGTTTGAAATCGTGGACGTCTCCGGCGACCGGTATGAAAACATGAAGTATCCACCAGGCGGCACAATCACACTGCCGAGGCTGGATGCATTGACGTAAAAGCCTCCGTTGTAGGTCGAGTAGTTGTAAAGATACGCGCTGCCGGGAAATGCCGATGCGATCCCCCTCGCCTGCCCGGACGAAAAATTATCGTTCATCATGAACAGCAGCGTCACGCCATCCGCGTCGCTCATGCTTCCATTCTCGCGCTTGTCGATTCGTTCGTAGGCAACGTAGTCCGCATCAGACCAGCGTCCGACCTGATCTCCGCGGGAGAAGTGCTCATGGACATACACGACATTTGGAATCTTTGGGTCACCGAACTGCCCCAGGAAATTTGTGTTTGAATGCCGCGGAAACGCGCCACCGCTCCCCTCCAAAAGGCCCGCCTTGTTGTAGCCGTCCGTGTAAATCAGCGGCAAACCGGCCCGCGTGAAATAGTACGCGTGCTGCAACTCACGGCGGGCGGCAAAATCCGAATCGTGGGACTGTGCGTGAGTCACACCGACGCCCGGCGAGAATCCTCCTGCTCCCGGCTGGTCGTAGCCATTAAGCCCGACTCCCGGATTTCCAAGCCGGTTGTTCAATTCGTTCCGCAGCGGATTGTCGATGAGCCGCATTCCAGCGTTGATGTATCCATCAAATCCCGGCGGTGATCCGAGATGCTCGCCGAACAGCATCAGGTCATCCCGCGGCTGCTCGGTATCGAATACTGTGTCGCGGTGGTTGTTCCAATCGGAATAGCCGCGCACGAGATTGAACTGCTCCTGCGCGCCGCCGAGGTAGCCGGCATTCGAGCTATCCTTGTTGGCTCCGCCCTGCTGGCCGAAAAAGTAATCCGGAACGTGTTTTACCGCGTCCAGCCGGTAGCCATCCGCTTTCGTCCGGTCCGTCTGCCAGCGAAGCGTGCGGATCAGCATCGCGTTCACATCCTCGGGAACCGGATTTCCCATATTGTACTTCCCGTCACCAAATCCCCAAGCCGCCGTATTCCGGCCGGGCGTCAGCGGATCGACACCCGTGTCCGTGAACGGCTCGCTCGGCTCCCCGACGTCGTGCTGACCGTTGCCATTCAAGTCCGTCCAATCAAAGCGCCCGTTGCCTGCGCCGTTTCCAGCGACACCGACATCCTGAAACGGCTCCTTGTTCGCGAAAGGATACACGGTCACGTTCACGCCACCGCCGCTCAGCGCCTGCGGCAGGTCCGTATCCACGTAATACTCGGGATTGTTTGGATGCCGGGTGAACGTGAGCTTCGGCATATCATCACCTTCATTGAAACCGTGGTTGGTGTTCGGTGTCTCGTGCGCGATGTCGATGAGGTCGGAAAGCCCGAGATTCTGCACCTGCCAGGCGCTGTTCCAGTCCCGCGTGTTGTCCCATTTCCGGTAGAATCCATCCTTTGTTTTCCGGAGGTGAAAATCCTCCGGCACAAATCCGGGATACACATCGATGGGCGTCGTCTCGTTGTAACCCGGAATATCGAACGCATTATGGTTCATGATATTGTCGAAATACACGCGGATGCCGAAGCGGTGCGCTAGGGCAACCAACTCAAGCAACTCCGCTTCCGTGCCGTACAGCGTGCGCACGGTCCCCCGCTGGTTCTTCGATCCAAGATCGAAGCGATCCCACAAATCATACCCTACGCTGAATCCGCCCGACCCCTTACACGGAGGCGGCAGCCACAGCGACGTGTAGCCGACCTCGGCAAGTTCCGGAATCCGCCGCATGATTTCACGGTACTCCGTGTTGAAATACTGCAACATCCCCTCGCCCCGCGCTCCGAGGAGAGAGCAACAAAACAGGATGCAACCGACGAGAAGGCGGAAAATTCGGTTAAAGGTGCGCATTGGATAGGAAAGTCCGGGGCGGCGAAGTTAGCACCGTTTCCGGATGGCGCAAAAAAAAAGCCCGCCGGGGAAAATCCAACTCCCCTCCGCCTACCGGCGCTATTCGGGGTTCGGCTCGTAGGCGATTGCGACCAGACGGGAATTCTCCGAATACTTCGTGACGACATAGCGCGTCGAAGACCTGTAGGACGCAGAACCCTTTCCGTTGTCGATGAAACGGATTTCGAGGTCTTCCACTCCGTCGCCATTAAAGTCACGGCGGCCTAATACCTCGATGGAGTACCACCAATTCTTCGTATCTAACTCCGCCTTCAACTCCGCGGTCGAAGTCGGCTTGATTCCGAAATCCTCAAAGTGATGTTGACCGGGTTCACGACGTGGTCCGAACGAATTGCGGAACGAGGCGAGGTCGAGATTGGCCACGACGAACTCCGCTACTTTTGACTTCGGAATAAACGACTGCATTGGCGGCTTCTGCGAGCCTTCGGCTGCGTTTCCATCCATCGCAAGCAAAGCGAGTGCTCCTAAGATGGAAGCGGTGAGCTTGCGGGTAGCGCAACGGGGAGTGAAGCGCGACAGGAGAATTCCGCAGGGATGCTGTGTGGTGGTTGTGTTCATTTTGATGTTCATATGAGCTGGTTTAGGCGTGTTTTGTGTTGTTGCGCGTCAGAACTGTTCCGACGCTTGCATTCATCGAAACGACGGTTCTCGCGAATTCTTTCAAAAAAATTTGCGGAAATTTCATCCGTCCGCCCGCGCTGCGGTTATTCTCGCAATCTGCCGGCGCTTGATGCTCAGTTTCATGCAAATGAATCCGCTTCTCACGCGCAGGAGTTTTTTAAGTTCCACCGTTCTTTGTTCGACCGCCAACGCCATCGGAACCGCGGAGACTGCCACTGATCATCGTCCGAAGCCTCCGTTTCGAGTCTGGTATCAGCCCCGCCTTTTCCACCGCGACATGAGCCTCTACGCAGGCATGACTCTGGACGCAAGCGGATGGCTCGATCCGAAGCTCGCCGCGCTCGCTGGAAAGACCGGGCTCCGCTGGGCGTACGGCACGAATCTGCCCGACGCGAACGGACCGGCCTACTGGCTCGACATGTGCAGACATTCAGAAAGCAAACCCGGCATCGCGATCGACGAGTGGGTACCGTCGAAAAATCCATCCATGGAAGGCTGGGCCGCAGAAGGCCTCCGCGCAGGACGCAAATCGGCACCGGATATTTTCATCGCCGTGTGGGTCACCGATCCGACACCGGTGCTCGCTTCGCTGGTAACAGACGGAACCGTCGATCTCGTCATCGCCGAAACCTACACGCACGCCGCAGCAAAATGGGGTCGCGACGCCACGCTTCATTGGGACACCACGCTTCGCCGGATGGATGCCGCACAACAACTCGGCATGGGTGAGAAGACCATCTTCTGCTTCGGCCACATATCGCCGGATAAGGACATCAAAGGACGCGCCCTGGACCCGGGCTGGATCACCGAACGCGCTCACGAAATCAAGGAACGCTACCCGAAAGCACCGGGCATCGCATTCTATCAGGACGACAGTCCCGACGACTCAAAATCCTTCCGCGAGTTGGTCAGGCACTGCGATGCCCTGAGCACGAAGCTGTGGCCGGATACCGGTCCGGCACAGCGATGAAAACGGGCACCACGCAACTGCCGGAATCCCGCCGTCGCGGAACAATTCTCCGCAGCGCATTCCGCGCTTCAATCGTCGGTCTGATATTGGTCTTTGGTTGGGTGTTCTGGAGCACACGCCAGCGCGAACTCGCGATCAACGAGGCACGGAACCTCGGATGGACCGTCAGCTACAAAACCGCTTTCAGCATCATCAAGGGCGACTGGCGGGCGGCATTCAGGTCCTCCACGTGGATCAACGACGAACCCATTCTGACAATCGATGAGTCCTCGCAATTCGACAAACATGCCGACCTCGTCCGCCGGATCGCGCCGCGTAAACTGAGGATTCATGACATTTCGGATTGGACCGACCTCGCGCACCTGCGCGGATTCAAAAGCATTCGCAACCTCGGTCTCGGCTCCGGGCGGAACATTACCTCGCTTGAAGGACTGGAGTCCCTCCCAAATCTCGAGTCTTTCTTCGCTCCCGGACGCGAGAAGCTTCGCGACATTTCTGCAATTCGGGAACTCAAAAGGCTCCGCACACTCACGCTTTCATTGCCGAATGAGACGACCGACCTCTCGATCGTGGCCGGACTCGGGAAGCTGAAATTCTTTACAGTCATTCACGGGCGAAAGTTGAGGGACATTTCCGTGCTCAGCGGCCACCCTACACTGACCGACCTCGCGATATACGATGTCGAACGCCTGCCCGACCTTACGCCGCTCACCACGATCCCAAATCTCAGCACACTTTCGCTCAGCAACGTCGGCAATGCCGATGCCATCACGACTTTTCCCATGATACCCGGCCTGAAAACCATCAACCTCCCGCACCCGGAATACTTCCCAAAACGCCTTCGCGACCTCATCAAAACCGCAAATCCGACGGCCACAATCTTCAGCGACTAGGCGCCCGCCTCACTCCGCGATTTCGAGCCGGTAAAACCTCGCGGGCGACGTCGCCTTTCCGTCCCGCATGAAATACTCGCTGCCCGCGAGCCCTTTGCGGCCTTGCTCCGGGCTGCGAGTGGGATATGGGTGCGAGGCATTCGCCTATGAAACGTCTTCTATTCCTCACAGCACTTTTTCTTTCCGGCTCATCGATTTCGAGTGCGGCGGAGGTGCTTTCGGATACGGCGGTTTGGGGGTTTGCGACGGATTTTTTGAGCTATCGCAATGCGACGAGCAAGGGGTGGAATTTCGGGAACAGCGCGGCGAATGCGCCGACGGTTTCTTTGCTGGGGGTGACGATGACGGGGAATACCGGGGTGAATGATACGCTGAACGGGCTGATTTTTACGACGGCGCCGCTGACGTATCCGATCGGCGGTTTTACGTGGACGGGTGCGCCGGAGCAGGCGGCGCGGGATGGAATCAGCAAGGGCGGTCTGCACGGCGGTGCGGGGTTCTTTGCGATGAAGTTCGCGACGACTGCGGGGAAGACTTACATCGTGGATATCGTGGCGCTGGATGCGTCGGCACCGGCGGGCGGGCGGAGCATGGATGTGCTGGTGGACGGGGTGCTGACGAAGGACGACTGGCATGTGCCGTCGGGGAGTCCGTACAACCGGGTGCTGCGCATCCGCACAGTGGCGGATGCAGACGGTGTGGATCTTCGTTTTAATCGCGGCGGCGTGGTGGGGTCGGATCAAAATCCGGCGATTTCGGCGGTGGCGATTACGGAGGAGGTGGCGTCGCCGCCGGTGATCGGGACTGCGCCGCGCTCGCAGACGCAGCCGATTGGCGGGACGGCGACTTTTTCCGTGGTGGCGGGTGGTGCGCCGCTGACGTATCAATGGCGGAAAGGGACGGTGCCGATTGGCGGGGCGACGGGTGCGAGTTATACGATTTCGCCGGTGACCGTGGGGGATGCGGCGAGCTACGATGTGGTGGTGACGAATGCGCAGGGCTCGGTGACGAGCAGCGCGGCGACGCTGGCGACGGTGGTTCCGCTCGCGCCGGCGGCGAGCGGCGTTTTGCAGAATCTCGCGGGCTACTGGCGCTTTGATGAAACGATGGGCGGGACGGCGGCCGATACGTCGGGCCAGCACAATAGCGGGGTGCTCACGAATTTTTCCGCGGCGACGAATGCCTACTGGACGCCGGGAAAAGTGGGCGGCGCGCTGCGGTTCGCGGCGGGGACGACGAATGAGCATGTGATCGTGCCGAACTTTCCGAAGACGACGGCGAACTATTCCATCTCGGCGTGGGTGTGGGCGGATTCGCGTCCGGTCTGGGCGAGCATCGTGAAGAACTGGTACGGGGAGTTTCATTTCGGTCTCGATGGCGGCACGGGCGAGCTGAGCAATTACATCGGGCTGACGAGCGGGCAATTGAGCGCGAAGGAAGCGGGCGTTTTCCCGACGGGCTCGTGGCAGCACGTGGCCTGCACGGCGGATGGCGCGAATCTGCGCATCTTCCGCAATGGTCTCCAGGTCGCTTCCACACCATACAGCGGCGCGCTCTTTACTCCGCCGCAGGCACTGAGCATCGGCGCGAAGATCACCGGCGCGAGCACGACGGACAGCCATTGGCAGGGGCTCATCGACGATGTGGCGCTGTGGAATCGCGCGCTTTCGGCGGGTGAAATCTACAATCTTTTCGCGGCCGGTTCCGCGGGCCTCGACATCACGAACGCCACACCGCCCGCGCCTCCGACTGCGCTCGTGATCAACGAATACATGGCGGACAACGTCGGCGGAATCGAAGACGAGGACCGCGATTCCTCGGACTGGATCGAGCTCTATAATGGAACGGCCGCGGCGGTGAATCTCGACGGCTACTACCTCACGGATGTCTCGACGAACCTCGTGAAATGGCGCTTCCCCGCGGTGACGATCAACAGCGGGCAGTATCTGCTCGTCTGGGCGAGCGGGAAGAACCGCCGCATCGCCGGGCAGCCGCTGCACACGAATTTCCAGCTCGATGTGGATGGCGAGGACATCGCGCTCGTCGCGCCGGATGGAACGACGATCGTGCACCGCTTTAACACGCCGCTCGCCTTCACGCCGGGCGCGGGATTTCCGCACTACCCCGCGGCGACAAACGTGAGCTTTGGTCTGCAAAACGCGGGCACGCAGACGGCGTTCTTTCCCGTGCCGACTCCGGGCCAGCCGAACGTCGCGCCAGTCGAGCCGCGCGGCGCGCTCATCAGCCAGCTCTCGTTTCTGCCGCTCGCGCCGACGGCGGGACAGGCCATCAACGTCACGGCGCGGATTCGTCCGGACCAGACGACTGCGACGGCAAATACAATCACCAGCGCGACGCTGCGCTACCGGCTCATGTATGGCGCGGAGCAGACGACCGCGATGCACGACGACCGCGATGCACGACGACGGGCTGAATGGCGACGCGGTGGCGGGCGATGGATTTTTCACCGGCACGATCCCCGCATCGCTCGGTGCCACGGCGGGACAAATGGTCCGCTGGAATGTCACCGCCGTGACCGCCGAAGGCCGCACCACGCGCGCACCGCGGCGGCTCATCGCCGAGTCACCCGAATACGAAGGCACGGTGATCGCGGACCCCGCAATCACTTCGCCGCTGCCGGTCATCCATCGCTTTGTCGAAAACGCGGCGGCTGCGGAACTCATCACCGGCACGCGTTGCGAGATATTTTACGACGGCGAGTTTTACGACAATTGCTTCACGCGCATCCGAGGCAACACGTCCATCGGCTGGCCGAAAAAGAGCTACAAGGTCGAGTTCAACAAAGGCCACAAGTTCCGCCTCCGCACCACGCAGGGCCGCGTGGATGAGTTCGACCTCAATACGACCTTCACCGACAAGAGCTACGTCCGCGCGCAGATGGTGAGCGAGATGTACCGCGCCACCGGTCTCGCGACGCCGGAGATTTTCCCGGTCCACGTCCGGCAGAACGGCGCATTTTATTCCGTCGCTCTCTATGTCGAGCAGCCGGACGGCGATTTCCTCGGTCGCAACGGACTCGACCCCGACGGCTCCTACTACAAAGCCGTCGGCGACCACGGCGCGTGCGATTTCACGGCGGCGTCCGCTTTCGACAAAAAGACGCGTCTCGACGAAGGCTACGCCGACCTCGATGCGGTCGTCACCGCCATGGGACTCACCGGCACGGCGCTGGAGACGTGGCTCTTTGACAATCTCGACGTGCCGCAAGTCGTGAACTTCATGGCAGGCGTCGCCATCACGCAGAACATCGACGCGTCGAACAAAAACTACTTCATGTATCGCGACAGCGACGGCTCGCGCGAATGGATGTTCATCCCGTGGGACCTCGACCTGAGCCTCGGTCCCGATGCGCTCAACACCGACACGATCGTCTATGCGCAAAATGCGCCCGCGACTCCCGCATGCGCGAGCCACCCGTTCCTCGGCGTGCGGCCATGGCAGCTCCACGCAAACAAGTTCAACCGATTGCAGGAAGCCATCGTCGCCAACCCGCGGACCCGCGCCATGCTCGTGCGCCGCATCCGCGGAATGAACGATCAATTCCTCGCAACAAACTGGTTTCAAAACCGCATGGATGTTTTGAAACCCACGCTCCAGGCCGACGTGGACGCCGACCGCGCGAAGTGGGGCGCGAACTCGCATTTCAATTGGGCCGGCGGCGGAATCGTCACGCTCACGCAGGCGATGGACCGCATCAAAAACGAATACCTCGCGCCGCGCATCGGGTATCTCACGACGACGCACGCCGCGCCCGAGACGCTGAATTTCAGCACCGGACTCGGCAGTGCGGGAATCCCGTCCAGCCAGCCCGCAGCGCCCGTCATCACATTCGGCGACATCGAGGCAAATCCCGCGAGCGGCATTCAAGATCAGGAATTTATCGAGCTGCGAAACACCGGCACGACTTCCGTGGATATGAGCGGATGGACGCTCAGCGGCGGCGTCACATTTACCTTCAAAGGCGGGACCGTCGTTCTTCCCGGCGAGAGCATTTACGTGACGCCGAACCGTTACGCATTCCGCCAGCGCACGACCGGTCCGCGCGGTGCGGAGCGGCGGCTTGTCACCGGCGACGCATTAGGGCACCTCAGCAATCTCGGCGAAACGCTCACTCTAAAGAACGTCGCTGGCACGACGATCGCGAGCGTCACACTTCCTGCAGCGCCGAGCCCCGCGCAGCAGCATCTCCGCATCACCGAACTGCACTACCATCCGCCCGGCGACGGGCTCGCGGAGTTCATCGAACTCCAGAACACCAGCACGACCGCGACGCTCGACCTCACGGGCATTCACTTCAGCGACGGCGTCGAGTTTGCGTTCAGAGCATCCACGCTAGCGCCCGGCGAACGGATTTTCGTCGTCCGGAATACCGCCGCATTTACCGCAGCGTTCGGCGCGGGATTCCGCATCGCCGGTGAGTTTGCCAACGACACGAACCTCAGCGACGGCGGCGAGCACGTCGCTCTCGACGATGCGACGAACAGCACGATTCAAGAGGTCACCTACAACGACATCGCCCCGTGGCCCGTCGCCGCCGACGGCGCGGGAGCCTCGCTGCATTTCATCGTCGGCAGCACCGACGCACCCGCCGTGAGCGAAGCCGTCCGCTGGTTCGCGTTTGCGCCAAATCCCGGCAGCATCCCCGACGACACCGATGGCGACGGCCAGAGCAATCTCACCGAATGGCTCGCCGGCACGAATTCAGGCGACGCCGCCAGCCGCTTCGTGATTTCCAGCACCGTCAAAAACGGCGACGGCAGCATCACCGGCACATTCCCCGGCGCAGCGGGCAAGACCTACCGCATTTTTTCGTCTCCCGACCTCGCGACATGGTCGCCGCTTGGCGCAATCATCACGCCCGTGGTGAACGGCGCACAGACATTCACCGACCCGACTCCCGGAACCGGCGCACGTTTTTATAAGGTCGTGACGCCCGCTCCGTGATTACTCCGGCACGCGTTTGGCGTAGCGGGCTGGATTGCCGGCGACGATGGTTCCGGGCGGGACGTCCTTTGTTACGACGGCGCCGGCGGCGATGACGGAATTGTCGCCGATGGTGACCCCTTTGAGGACGATGGCATTCATGCCGATCCAGACATTGTTGCCGATTTTCACCGGGCGGGAACGGACGGCTTCGAGCGGACGTTGCGGCTTGTTTTCGTAGTAAGGCGCGAGCGCCTCGGCGTCGATACGGCGCTGGGCGGCGCCGACGGGGTGAAAGTCGCTATCGGCAATGCCCACGCCCCAGGAAATGAGACAGTGCGAGCCGATGTCCACGCGCGTTTCGCAAGTAATGAGCGCGCCCACGAGGAGCGTGAAGTCCCCGATGGTGACGTGGGCGTCGCCGCTGACCGCAAACTGGCAGGCGGCATAAACACTGACATGGTCGCCGATCTCGATGGCGGGCTGGCGTTTGCCTTTGAAATGCAGAAAGCACTGAGCGCTCTCGCAATAAAAGCCGTCGCCCCAGACGATGTTCTCGGGAATGCGGCGCGGGGACCAGTCGTGCTCTACGGTGCGGTCGGGACGGACGTTGGACATGGCGGGACCGTGGCTGGAAACAGCCCGCACGTAAATCTCCGAAAATCGTACTTGCACAAAACGACCAGACCGCTAGTTTCCGCGCCTCTTTTCCAAAAATATATGTCGCAGCACCGCAGTCTCAAAGGTTCCAGCACCATCGCCGCAAAGCGCAACGTCCTCAAGCGCTTCGAGCGCGTGGAAGTCCTCAAGCGCCGCAATCAGTGGAAGGAAGGCGATCGCGTAATCGGCCTGCGCAAGACAAAGCCGGACGCCTAGTCCGCAAGAAATTTTCGTGGTTTGTTGTTTCGACGAAGCCGCCGGGCTGTGGGCCTGGCGGCTTCGTTTTTTTCTCCGCGAGGCAAGCGACGGGCGAACCGTGCCAAAAGAACGCTTGCCCGGGCGCGCGGAGAAGCGTTCAGTTGAGCCGCCAACTTACATCATCGTTCCATGAGGAAATCCATCATCGCCATCGCGCTCACCGCTTCCGTCGCCCTCGCCGAACCGCCGCAGAAGATCGACATCTCCAAGCTGCCGCAACAGACGCAGGTCGTGGATGACGTGGTGGTGCCTGTTCCGAGCGAAATCTTCAATGTTCTCGACAAACTCGGGAAGCCGAACTGGACGTCCGTTTTGCGCGCCCCAAACGGCGTGGCGAAGCCATTCGGCCAGCAGCCGCAGGTCGCTCTCTATATGGGAACGATCATCGCCGAGGGGTTCATCGCCGTCGAGGCGGAGGACGCGGAGGCCGTGAAGAATATCGGCAAGAGCGTCCTGAGCCTCGCGACAGCGCTCAGCATTCGGAAGGAAGTGACGAGCCGTGCGAATGCAATCATCGCCGCCGCCGATAAAAAGGATTGGGGCCAGGTCCGCAAGGAACTGGACGGCGCACTCGGCGAGGTCCGCGGCGCGATGAAGGCCCTCGGCGACGAACAACTCTCACACCTCGTCAGCCTCGGTGGCTGGCTCCGCGGAACGGAGGCACTTTGCGCGGTGGTGGACAAGAACTACAGCAAGGACGGAGCGGATTTGCTGCGCCAGCAGATGCTGCTCAGTTTCTTCGACAACAAACTCGACGCTTTCAGTAAGAAGAAGCCGGTGAACGCGCTAATCCCGAAGATTAAAGGCGGACTGAAGAGCATCCAGCCGCTCATCGGTCTCGCGGCCGATGCCGACATTTCCGCCAAGTCCGTGAAGGAAATCGGCGAAATCACCGCCGGGCTGGTAAAATCGATTCAAACCAAGTAGTCATCTCAGCAACCTGTGAAGAGTTCCTTTTTCAAACTTCTCGCGATACTCGCCTTCGCACTGCTGCCCGTGAGGGCGACGGTGGACGATTCGCTTTCCTACGCGCTGGAGGCCGCGACGCCCTACGTGAAGGAAGGCTTTACCGTGCGCGAAGATTGGTGGGGCGGAGATCTTCCGGTGAAGAAGCCGAAGGCCATCGTGCATCAGCTCTTCAAAGGAAACCAGTACTGGTTCTGGATGGGCACCGAAGTGAACGGCGCGAAGATTTCGGTGCATATCTACGACGCCGACGGCAACCTCTGCGAAGTCGAGGCGTGGGCAAAGGGACGCTTCGCCGCGGCGCGCGTGATTCCGAAGAAGACGGGTACCTATTACATCATCGTGGAAGTGGAGAAATCCGACCGGGAACGCACCCACTGGGCACTGGCTTACGGCTTTCGCTGAGTCACTGCAGCGCCGTGCGGTGATGCGAGCAACGCAACACTTCCGGCATTCTTTCGATAGCCGGCGGACGAATCCCACCCTTTACCGCCTGCTGCCAAAACCATCCGTATGCGGCAACCGCGACATTGCGGCTGCGCATCAAACCTTCATTTTTCATTTTTGTGGAACAGACATTTGAATTCGACAGCGCCCGCACACTTGGGTCGCTGTTTTTAAACGACCTCGGCAATTTACAACTCATCGAACGCACGCTCGGCGTAAAGATCACCACCCGCGAAGGCTGGCTGCGCGTGGAGGGCGAAACGGCTGCCGTGGAGCAGACCGGCCGCATTTTCCGCCAGCTCGCAGACGCGCAAAAGGGCGGCCTGACGATTCGCAAGTTCGAGTTTAACTACGCTCTCCGGGCCGTTCAGGAACCGGACGCGCCTTCGCTCGATGCGCTGGTTGTGACGAAGATCCAGTGCTCCAGCCGGCGACCGCCCATCGTGCCGAAGACGGCGGTGCAGCGCGCTTACATTCAGGCGATTCAGCAGCACGACATGACGTTTGGAATCGGCCCCGCGGGAACGGGAAAAACGTATCTCGCCATGGCAATGGCGGTGTCCGCTTTAAAAAAAGAGCAGGTGCATCGCATCATCCTCACGCGCCCCGCGGTCGAGGCGGGCGAAGCGCTCGGGTTTTTGCCGGGCGATTTGAAGGAGAAGATCATGCCGTATTTGCGCCCGCTCTATGATGCGCTGCACGACATGATCGATGCGGAGGACATGCAGCGGCTGTTTGAGCGCGGCGTGATCGAAGTGGCTCCCCTCGCCTACATGCGCGGTCGCACGCTGAATCACGCCTTTGTCGTCCTCGACGAAGCGCAGAACACGACGACCGAGCAGATGTTCATGTTTCTCACCCGCCTCGGTGCGGACAGCAAAGCCGTCATCACCGGCGATCCGACGCAAATCGACCTACCCGGCAACAAGCGGAGCGGACTCATCGAAGCACTCACCGCGCTGAAAGGCGTGGAGGGAATCCACTTCACGAACTTCGGCGAGCGCGATGTGATCCGCCACGAACTCGTGCAGCGAATCGTCAAAGCCTACCGCTCGCACCGGAGCAATTAGGCTCTACTCAAAGCGAATCCTTGCGCTCCGCCCGTGGGCGTCGAGCCCCTCAATCCTGCTGAACTGTTCGATGGTTTCGACGGACTTGCCAAGCGATGCGCGGTCCAGACGGACGATGCTCGTGCGGCGCTGGAACATATCCGCCATAAGACCCGGGAACGATTTCCCGGCGCCACCTGTGGGCAGCGTGTGACTTGGCCCCGCGACGAAATCGCCTGCTGCCACCGGTGACCAACCGCCGAGGAAAATCGCTCCGCTTGTCCGGATTTGCTTCGCGAGCGCATCCTCATTTTTTGCGACGATCGAGATGTGCTCGGGCGCAAAGTCGTTGGCGATTGCGACGCCGTCAGCGATTTTCTTTACGAGGATGAGCGCGGCATTTTGCTCCAGCACCTCGGTGAGATACTCGCGCCGACTGAGCGTGGCAGCCTGCCGTTCGATAGCTTTTTCCACCGCGCCGAGCAGCTTCGCGCTGTCGGTGACAAAAAGGATGCTGCTGCCGTGACCGTGCTCCGCCTGCGCGAGCAGATCGGCGGCGACCCACTCGGCGTTTGCAGTGGCGTCGGCCAGGACGAGAATTTCCGAAGGGCCGGGAAGCAAATCGATGGCGACCTGACCGAAAACCTGCCGCTTTGCTTCGACAACCCACGGACTCCCAGGGCCAAAGATTTTCTGCACGGGACGGATCGTTTTCGTACCGTAGGCCATCGCGGCAACGGCCTGCGCTCCGCCAACGCGGTAGATCTCCGTGGCACCGGCCTTTTGCAGCGCGTAAAGCAGCGCGGGATTCACGCTGCCATCGCGTCCGCACGGTGTGGTGGCCACGATTTCCGGGCAGCCGGCAGCGCGGGCAATCGTCACCGTCATGATCGCAGTGGACACCAACGGCGCGGTTCCTCCTGGAACATACACACCGACCCGCTGAAACGGGTCGAAGCGCTCGCCTACGGATGCACCCTGGGCGTTGCGACCGCTCCACGACTTGCGCAGGCTCTTTTTCGCGAACGCGAAAACATTCCGGTCTGCCGCAGCGATGGCACGTCGTGTGGCGGCATCCACCGTTGCCACGCCTGTGACGGCGAGTTGTGCGGGCTTTAAGCGCGGGCCGCCAAACTTTTCGGTCAGCGCGACGAGCGCCTTGTCGCCATCCTTTCGAATGGCCGCAATGATCCCGCTCACAGTCGTGCGAACCTCGTCGGACGGCTCGGCGTGGCGCTTCAGGGCATTTAGTGCGTTGGCAAAACCGGGCTGATTAAAACGGATGATTTTCATTACTGCCGATACGCTTAGCGGGCGGACAGGGGGCTTGAAAAGCGCGCGATTTGCAGCGGGCGGAATCCTTGACGCTATCCGCCGAGCGCCCTAGCCTGCCGCCCTTATGCGAAAGAGCGCGCTCTATTTAGCCATTCCGATTGTGATGCTGCACATGCCGCAGCCGGCATCAGCGGTCGATATTTTCAGGCTCAAAATCTTCGAGAAGAAGAAGCCTTCCGTCCTTCCCGCGCCCACGGCAGCGGACGAAACGGCCGCAAAGGGGGACGTCGGACGCGTTGATGCGCTTGTCGCAAAAGGCGACCTGAAGGACGCACTGAAACTGGCGCGCTCCATCGTCGCACAACGCGGACAGACTTCAGCAGCAGCGCGTGCGCAGTTTCAAATTGGACGCATTCTGGAGCAGCAGCAGGATTACGAAGACGCATTCGAGGCCTACAGCAGCTACCTCACAAACTACCCCCGCGGCGGTGACTTCGATGCGGCGGTGAAAGCCCAATTCGACATCGCGAAGACCTTCATGGATGGACGGAAGAAACGGATTCTCGGCATCGCCATCGCTTCGAATCATGGCAAGGCGGAGAAGATGTTTGCCGAAATCGTGAAGCGTGCCCCCTTCCACCGACTAGCGCCAATGGCTCAATTCAACGTCGGGCAGGCATTGGAGCGGCAGGGCAAGCCATCCGAGGCCCTCGCGGCGTATCAGGAACTTGTGATTCGGTATCCCAACGATGCCGTCGCTGACGATGCGCAGTATCAAATCGGCTACGTGCAACTCGAGGAGGCGCAGCGCGGTTCCTACGATCAAAACTCACGCCAACGCGCCAAAGAGGCGTTTGAGGATTTTTCTGCACGCTATCCGAACAGCGAAAAAATCGCACAGGCCAGAGAGAACATCAAAGCCCTCTCGTCGAATGATGTCGCAGGCTCCCTCGACGCAGCCCGCTTTTACGACCGAGCGAAAAAGTACCGCGCCGCGGCGATCTACTACAACGACGTGATCCGCCAGGCTCCCGGTTCGAAAGAGAGCGACATCGCAAAGAAGCGCATCGACGAACTGAAGGGCATCGTCGGTGCCGACGCCTTGCGTGCGCCGAGCAAGGCGCTCAGCGGCGCGGACGCTCTCGCCCGTCGGCAGGCGCAATCGCGCGTTGACGTAGCTTCGCGTCCGGATTTCGCAGGTCCCGCGGTCGAACTCCCGCCGCTGCCCAGCGGAAATGTCCCGAATATGCGGATTCCCGTCGGCCCCGCGGTGGAGCCTGCGTTGCCAACCGGCGACCCGCTGCAAGGCGGCGGAGCGGGCTTGATTCCAGCCGCCGACCTGCCGCCGATTCCCGAGGTCAAGCCGGGCGAAAAGCCCGCAGGAGACCCGGCAAAGCCGGAAGTCGAGAAACCCGCCCCCGCGAAGGAAGAGAAGCCCAAGTCGGAATGAGACTGCTCGCCGCGTTCATGGCCATGCTTCTGTGCGGTTGCGCAGGCTACACGGTCGGCCCCATCAAGCCCACGCCGATGAAAAGCGTGCGCCGCATAGCCGTGCGGAATTGGAAAAACGACACACTCGAACCCCGCGTCGAGTCGATGATCGCTACGATGATCATCAAACAAATCCAGCAGGACGGTACCTTCGAAGTTACAGACGAAGCCCGCGCCGATGCGGTGCTTGACGGAACACTCCTGTCGATTGACCGCCGCCCGGTGCGCTCGCTTCGAGGCAACATTCTCCAGACGCGCGAATATCAGCTCACCCTGCGAGGGCGATACAGTGTCACCGAAAAGGCCACCGGAAAAATCCTCGACCAACGCAATCTAATCGGCGTCACAAGCTTCTTTGTAACCGGGCAGAATCTGCTCGCTGCCGATAGCAATCAGGACGAGAGACAGGCTCTCCCCTACGCGATCGAGGAAATGGCGACGCGCCTGACAAGCACGATCAGCGAAGGCTGGTAGTCTGCGGAAATGCTCACGCTCGTCCCGACGCCCATTGGCAATCTGGGTGACATCACGCTTCGGGCGCTGGAGACATTAAAGGCCGCCGACGTCATCGCGTGCGAAGATACACGGCACTCGTTGAACCTGCTGCGGCATTTTCAAATCGAGAAGCCGCTAGTGAGCTACCACGAGCACAACGAAGCACGCCGGACATCGGAACTCATCGAACAAATCGCGGCAGGCAAAAACGTAGCCATCATCACCGATGCGGGCATGCCGGGAATAAGCGACCCAGGCCACCGCCTGCTCCGCGCGTGCCAGGATCGCGGCCTGCCTTATACCGTCCTGCCCGGCGCAAGCGCTGTGCTGACGGGACTGATTGGCTCCGGCTTCGAGGCAGGTGAGTTTTTCTATGGAGGATTCCTGCCGGTGAAGAGTGGCGGGCGGGAACGGGAGTTGCGCCTTGCTTCGGAGCGGGGGTGTACGAGCGTCTTCTTCGAATCACCACACCGCCTCGAGAAGAGCCTCGCTGCAGCGGTGCCGCTTTTCGGCGAGCGACCCATCTGCGTCGCACGGGAGCTCACAAAGACGTTCGAGGACTACCGGCGCGGCACCGCAGCCGACTTGCTGGCGCACTTCACGGCGAAGCCGCCGAAGGGAGAAATCGTGCTGATTCTCTCCGGCACCGGCGAACGTGTCAGGCCGCCCGCCTAATCGTTCCGCTGCGTCCAGCGATCGCGGTCCGCGAAGAGAATGTAGTGACTCTTCGGCGGCAGCGGGAGCGCGGCTTTCAGCGGGAAATTCGCATTCGCACGCGGCATGCGCATGATGAACTGAGCCCATTCACGATACTCGCTGCCCTCGCCTGCCACCTCGTTCAGGAGACCGCGGTAACCACTCTCGGGGCTCAGGAAGAGGCCGGTGATGTGGTTGTCAAAGCGGTAGTCATTGAGCTCGTTAAAGTCGGTAATCGTCTGCGGTAGCCAGAGGCTGTTCCGATCCGCATACCACGCAGTAGCCCACGGCATGTCCGTGCAGATAATGTCACGCTGGTCGAACCACTGACCGAGACCGGAGATGACGCGCGGATAATATGGCGGGAAAACCACCGGTTGCTTCGGCGGGTCGGTGAATGCACGCGCCATCGGCATGACGCTGATCGTAAAAGGAATGAGCGCGAGGAGGATGTTGAGGATGCGGATGTTCAGTTCAAGCCTCGACCACATCATCAAGATCATCCCGAGCCCGTAAAAGGTCATGAATGGGATAAAAATGAGGTGGATATCGCTCGCGTGCCGCGGCGCGGCGTCGAGCCCCACGTAGGCCATGCCGACAAGCGCAAACATCCACATCCAGAAAACACCCCAGCGGAACGAGGCAACCTCCTTCCGTTTGAAGATGTGAAGCAGCGCGAGGAAGAATATCGGTGCGGCAATGATTCCGCCGGCGTGGCGGATGAAACTGCCGGCCTGGAGCTCGATTTGCCCCTGCATCTTCGCGCGACGGTGCAGCGGCTCGATAGATTCGTCCGGCTTGCCAAGCTGCCGCATGATCTGGCTTTCGGTGCCGCGGATCTGAAACTTGTCCACCAATCCGGCAGTTCCGCGGAAGTCGCCGCAGATATTGTGCGTTCTCACCCACCACGGAGCGCAGCAAATCAGCGCAAGGGCGAGGATGATTGCCGGCTCGGCATAGCGGGGACGGAACGCAAACCCGACCCAGACAATCGCACCGATTACCACCCACCACGAAATCATGTGCGTGAGCGTCATCAACCCGAGGAAAAGCCCCGCCAGACTGTTCCAAAGGATCGCCTTGCGACCGGCATCCCGCGCCATCAGGGCACGGACGAAGCAGTGCATGACGAGACTGAAGAGGAAGAACAGCAGCATCTGCGGCTGACCCGTGAAACAGATTTCCCAGAAATGCTCGCAGAGCAGGCAAAGCCCGGCAGCGAAAAGCGAGAGCCGCTTGTCAAAAATCAGCGCACCCGTGAAGTAGTTCACAATGATTCCGAAAATCATCAGCAGCGCCGCATTGGTGGCAATGAGGCGGTCCGCCGGATGAATTTCCTCCGTCGGGCGCAGCTTCCAATAATTAGGGCGTCCGTCATCTTCCGTGCGCCATTTGATTACATTGTTCAGCCCCTCAGCAGCCCGAAACGCGAGCGAATTCACCCACGGCCAGAGCGGCGCGTGGTGGTAATCCGGGATGGTGGCGAAGCCTGCATCCGGATCGAATTTGATGAGTTCATTGAAGGACTTTTCGCCCTTTTTCTTCTCCATCAAGTCGATCGCAGCGGGCGAGATGACCTTCGTATGAAATCCGTTCCCCTTCGAGAGTTCCCTCGCAATGACGGCCTGTTCCATGCCGCGCGCATCGGTCAATCCGCGGAAGAATGGGGCCTGGCCGCCCTGCTGATTGAGCGGATTGATCCAGATGTGAACAATCAAAAGCGCCGCGGTGCCGAACAGGGCCACGAGCAGCCAGACCCACCAGCGACCTCTGCCGTGTTCGAGGGAATGTACGAGTTGTTGGGCTTCTAGTTCGGACGCCATTTGGAGTGTTTAAAAAGAATCAGGGTTTGGTTTCCCCTTCGGAAACCGCCGCCAACTCGCCATCCGCCTTCATCTCCTTCAGTCGTCGATGCAGCGTGCGGCGGCTGATGCCGAGCTTTTGCGCGGCCTTCGTTACATTGCCGCCGGTTTCTTCAAGGGCGCGGACAATCATCCGATGTTCCGTGTCCTGCAAGTTCAAATGCCCGCCTTCCGCAGCGCGCGGCAGTTTGATTCCCGAGGTCGTCTGAACCACCGCCGCGCCATCGCGGACAGCCGGCGGCAAATCGCGCAGCGTGATCTTGGCTCCCGTCGCCATGACCACCGCGCGTTCCACGGCGGCGCGCAACTCGCGCACATTTCCCGGCCACGCATATCGCTCCAACGCGGCGAGCGCATCGGCGGTGAGTTCGCGGACGGGTTTCCCGTTTTCCTCGGCGGCGACTTTGAGAAAATGGTGCACGATTAGTGCGATGTCCTCCACCCGCGTGCGCAGCGGCGGCATGTGAATACGCACCACGCTCAGCCGGAAGAACAAGTCATCGCGAAAATCCCCCGCCTCCACCATGCGTTCGAGGTCGCGGTTTGTCGCGGCGACGAGACGGACATCGACCTTGATTGGCGAATTCCCGCCCACGCGCTCAAAGCTCCGCTCCTCGCCAAGCACGCGCAGCAGCTTGACCTGCGTGTTCTTGTCGATCTCACCGATTTCATCGAGGAACAGCGTCCCGCCATTCGCCTGCTCGAAGCGCCCAATGCGCCGCTCCGTCGCTCCGGTAAAAGCGCCCTTCTCGTGACCGAACAATTCGCTCTCCAAAAGCTGCGCCGAAAACGCCGCCATGTGCACCGCCACGAACTTCTCCTTCGGACGCCCCGACAGCGCGTGAATCGCCTGCGCAATCAGCTCCTTGCCCGTCCCGCTTTCGCCCGTGATCAAAACGGTCGCGCGGCTGGGAGCCACCTGCTTCACGGTGTCGAAGATCTCCTCCATCACCGGCGAATGCCCGATGAGCCGCTCGAGCCCGAACCGCTTCTCCACTTTCTGCTTCAGCTCCACGACCTCCTTCTCCACGTGCCGCGAACGCAGCGCGCGCCGGATCAAAATCTCCAGACGGTCCACGTTCAGCGGCTTCGTCACAAAGTCGTACGCACCGCGCTTCATCGCCTCCACCGCCGTGTCCACGCCGCCGTAAGCCGTCATCATGATCACCACCGGCGGGTTCGGACGCGCGAGCGCTTTTTCAATGAGCACCATCCCGTCCTCGCCGCCGAGCCGCAGGTCCGTGAGCATCAGCTCCACGTGCTCGTTATCGAGGACGTTCAGCGCCGAAGCGATGTTATCCGCCACGTACACGTCGAACGAATCCTCCAGCGACGCACGAAGTCCTTCGCGCGTATGCTTTTCGTCGTCAACGATCAGAATGGTCGGCTGCACGGCGCGCGGTTTAGAGAGACACGGGGAAATGTGCAAGGTTGACGAGCGTAGGAAGTAGTCAGTGGGCGGTGGTCAGTAGTCGGTAGTCGGTTGACGGCGCAATGCGCCGACTGACCACTGCCCACTGCCCACTGCCTACCGGCCCCGCTTAAGCCACCGGGATCTCACTCACCTTCACCGGGCGGCCTTCGCGCGCGGACTTGTCGGCGGCGGCGATCACGCGGTGCGATGCAAATGCGTCTGCAAAACTCGTCAGCGGCATGTGCTTGCCGGCGTCCAGCGCATCGAAGAACGCCTGAAACTGCGTCTGATACGGATGATCGCTCACGTCGCCGCTATCGAGCATCTTCATCGATAGCTGCGACCAAGCGTGCTTGTTCAGCCCGCCGAGCTGCATCGAGTGGAACTTGTTGTCGAGGATGCTCCCCTCGCTGCCCACGAGATGCGTGTGGAAATAATACGGCTGGAAGCAATCCACGATCGCCGCGCATTTCCCCACCGCGCCGCCTTTAAACTTCAGGATCGTCGTCGCGCTCGTCTGGTATTCGTAAGCCTGGAAAATCGGATGCGCGCTCTGCGTGGCATAGCTCGTCACCTCCTCCACCTCCGCGTCCATGCACAAAAGAAGCGCATCCAGCGCGTGGCAACCCGCCGTCAGCAGCGCGCTGCCGCCGAGCTCCTTCTTCGTGTTCCAGCGATACTGCCCGTACCAGGGCCCGATGCCGTGGTAATAATCGATTTCGCCGTAGTGCAGCTTGCCCACGAGCCCCTTGTCGATGACCGCCTTCGTGCTGAGAAACTGCGAACTGTAGCGGCACTCAAAGCACACACACACCTTCGCGCCCGACTCCTCCGCCGCCTTCTTCATCGCCAGAATCTCCGTCCACTCGATCGCCAGCGGCTTCTCCACGATGATGTGCGTCCCGTTCTTCGCCGCCTCGATGAACTGCGCCGCGTGCTGGTTCGGGTAGCTCGTGATATCCACGACATGCACATCCGGCGAAGACAACATCGCCCCGAGGTCCGTGTAGCTCTTGATCGGCGAGCCATGCTTCGCCGAAAGCTCCGCATCATCCAGCTTGCGCGACGACCAAATCGCCGTCACCTGCGCCTGCGAAGAGGCATTGATTGCAGCGATGTGGGCCGTCGCAGCCCATCCGTAACCGATAATAGCGACATTATATTTCTTGCTCATATTCGTAGGTAAAAAGGAGACCGAGCGGTTTAGCCGCAACCACCCTTTTGGCGAGCCAATCCTTGCGAAAAAAACCGCGTCCCCCGCGAAAACCGCCACCGGAAGCCCCGCATCCCCCTCGCCCCCCGCAATCCACCGCCCGTGCACCTTGAAAGCCCGGCTGTGCAATCCGAATCCGTACGAGGACAACACGGAACAGCTGGCCGCATGGAATTCGGCGAGCCGCGTGCTACAGTTCGGCGCTGGCGAGGCGCCGCCCATTCAGCCTGCAACGGGACGTTCTCTATCACGATTCGAAGGCGGGGCTTCGGGCTGCAGCAGGCTTCAATTGTCGTCGTCCGGCGCGGCTTTGGCTCCCGGGGATTTCTTCCGGTCCTTCCGGCCCTTTAAACCACCGCTGATGGAAAGTGCGGAATCGTTCTTTTGCGCAGCGCCCGGCGTGCTGCGTCCCTCGTCGATGTAGCGCTGCATCAGCGTCGCGAGCTTCGTCGCAACCTCCGCATTTGCCGCAAGGACCTCGGATTTTTCACCGAGGTCGGCTTCGAGATTGTAGAGTTCGCGACTGCCGTCCTTCCTGAAGATCAACTTCCACGCGCCCTGCCGCAGCGCGAGGTCACCGCCGGCGGACTGGTGAATCGTCCCTTCCCGTGTGGGCGCAGTGCTCTTTCCCAGCAGCGCGGGAAGAAGCGAGACGCTGTCCTCGCCGGCATTCGGGGGGATTTGGGCGCCGGAAAGTTCCGCAGCAGTCGCCATAAGGTCGTTCAGGCAGACCGGGTGATTCCATGTCGAACCGGCCTTCACCTTCGCGGGCCAGCGCACGACGAACGGCACGCGGTGACCGCCTTCGTAGATGCTGCGCTTTGATTCGCGCAACGGCGCATACGAGCGGTGCTCGGCACCGTTGTCGGAAGTGGCGATGATGAGCGTGTTCTCCGCGAGACCGCGACTTTCGAGAACGCGCATGATTTCACCGAGCATCGCATCGCCCTGAAAGAGCCAGTCGGGATACAGCCCGGGGTTCGCCTCGCCTTTCAACTCCCGACCCGCAACATCGACTCCGCCGCTCTTCCCGATGAACTCCGCCGACGGCGCGACCGGGTAATGCGGTGTGCCCAGCGGGAGGTATAAAAAGAACGGCTTCGTCGAATCGCGCTTTTCGATCCATTCGACGGCCTTGCGCAGCATCAGCGGCTGGTTTTCCTCCTTCTTCACCTCGGCGATGACGCGATCCTGCTCAATCACCGTCCCTATGTTGCGGGCATGCGTAAAGCCGCAGAAGTAATCGAAACCGAGTTGAAGCGGCCCGTCGACGATTCGCGCACCAAGCGGCGGCGCACCTTTCCCTTCGGTCTCCCATTTCAAGCCGAGGTGCCACTTGCCGACACACGCGGTGTCGTAGCCCTGCTGTTTTAAAATCGACGCCACCGTCGCCCGCGAAGGCGAAATGATGGGCGGCGACCATGTCTCCAGCACCCCAAACTGACCGATGCGCGAAGGGTATCGTCCCGTGAGCACGCCGTAGCGGGTCGGCGTGCAAACCGCCGCCGCCGAATGGGCATCCGTGAAGCGCATGCCCTGCGACGCCAGCTTGTCGAGGTTCGGTGTGCGAAGTGCGGACTCCGCGTTGTAGCTCTGCGGCTGGCCCCAGCCGAGATCATCGAACAGGACAAAGACGACGTTCGGTTTCGCACTGTCAGCAGCCCTCGCGGCGAAGCCAAAGGCGAGTGCTGCGAGGAATACGGAGAGAAAGCGGCGGATGATGTTCATACAGGAAGACAGGTTGCGGACGAGAAATGCGGTGTTCCCCGGGTAACAGCGCGAGCCGGCCCGATTGTGCCGTTCTTCTTTATCAAACATCCGCCCGCTCGATCAGAAAAAGGCGCACTACTTCACCGAAACACGGAGGTCCTTGATTCGCAGTTCCGCCGACTCGCCGATGAAATGAATCGCGGGCATCAGGCGCGTGCGCGTTGTAGATTCGTGGACGATGACGCCGTCGATGCGGACTTTCAGCGCCTCGCCGGCGCGCTCAATGGAAACAGTCTTCCAGCCCTCACCCAGCGAAGTCGGAAGCACGCGGGATTCCGGGGTGCCATCGTCGCGATAAGTCCAGATGTTCATCGCACTCGGGCCGCCGGCGCTGAGGCTGGTTCCGATGAACCTCCCCGATTTGCGTTCCCCATCGATGACGAGCTCCGCACCGCCGGGACCGCTCACTTTCAGGCTGAACGACAGCGTCCCGTCGCCAAGCAACAGCTCGCTTTTGATCGAAACGGGCTTTGCTCCTCCAGAGACGGACGCCTCGCCCGCGGCCGTTTTCCATGCACCGGACACGCGCCAGTTGCGAAAGTCGGAACCCGAGAAAAAATCGTTCGCATTTCCCGCCATGAGCAGCATCGGCACCTGCTGCTTTTGCGCAAGGTAGTGGAAAAGATCGCGCACGCTCTCCTCGTCCATCGTCGTGATGAGTCCCTCCGGCATCATGCTGAGCGGGCTGATTTCCGTGCTGGCGACATCGGTCTTTTGCAGGGTGATCAATTCGCCAGCGAGGCTCTTGATGGTAATGGCGGAATCGGTGTCCTGCGTGACGATCCCCGCGACGGTCTGGCCGTCCTTCGTCTTCACGAATGTCTGCTGGTAGTCTTTTCCGATCAGCGCGTTTGGATCGAGAATGTTGTTCAGCAGATAGTCCACGTCACCGTAGCCGCCGGTAAGTTCCGGGCCGATGTGACCGCCCGTGCCGAACATCGTATGACAGACCGCGCAGCTCTGCGCAAAAATCGCACGACCGCGATTGGCGTCGGCCCGGGCAATCGCGGCGGGGCTGGTGAATTCCTTGAACTTCGCGATCAGCTTCTGCTTGTCCTCGTTCGGCGCGGAGACGGCGCCCCACTTCTTCGCAAGCCACGCGGAAATGTCGGAATCCTTCAATCCATCCAGCTGGCGGGCAATCGGCGCGGTGAGTTCGCCCTTCGCAATCGTGCCCGCATCAACTGCAGCGAGAAACGCCTTCGCGCCGTCAATCCGTGCAAGAAGCGTCTGGAGCGCGGCCCGACGTTCGGCGGTGTCGAGCTTTGCAAACTGACCCGTCACGAGCGGCGCGATGCGTGGATCGGAAAATCCCGCCAGCCCGCGAAGCGCCGGCTCGCGAAGTGGTCCGGCTTCGGCGGAAATCTTGAGCAGTGAATCCAGTGCGCCGGCGTCCTTTTGTGCAACGAGCGAATCGAGCGCCTGCCTGCGTGCCTCGACGGGCGCCGAGGAATCGGCAAGCTTCGCGCGCATTTCGTCCATGGCCGCGCCGCCGCCGAAGATCACCGAGAGTTCCTGTACACGCGCGCGGACGGTCTCATCGGGACTTTTCGCAAGCTTCGCAGCAAGCTCGTCCCATCCTTTAGGCGCGGCCACGCCCCGGAGACCGGAGAGCGAATCTTTCATCCCCTTCAGCAGACTCGCCTGCACCGTGGGATTCTCCATCTTGCCGAGAGTGGTGACGAGCATGTCCAGCCGCGAGGAATCCTGCGCGAATGCTGAGAATGAAAGCAGTGCTGAGAGTGCGAGGATTCGTTTCATGATAAGGCTTAGGAAACCGCGAACGCGCGGGAATAATATGATCTTTGTCGCAATAAGAGGAACTCAAATGACTGGAATCAGAAAATGCGCAGCCTATTCTATTGTCCTTAAAACGATCGCCACCATGAACAAAATCAATCTCACCATCCTCTCCCTCATCACGCTAGTCGGATCAATCGCAGCCAACGCAGTCCCGGTGCCTGCACCCGACGCGCCATCGCTCGCGAACGCTCTCAAACTTCCCCAAACCCACGCTGTAGTCTTTCGGCCAACAAGGATGGCGGCGGACGCAAGGCTGAATCTCGCACACATCCGCATGGGCGATGGCAGCGTGAAACCGGGAAACCGGCGAGGTGTCATGCTCGTCGTCTATTCAAGCGAAGCAGATCTAAACGGGAACCATTCCATCTACGCACAGGATTTCCATTTCTTCAGCAACGAGGGCTCACCAGTCACAAATTTCCCCTCATTCACCCCACGTACCGCTGCGCCATCCGCGATCGATTCTCAAGGTCGCCTCGGGATCATCGCGATCCTGATCGGATTCAATCACAACACGCGCACCAACACCTTCAGTTTCGCACCGCTCCCGCCAAACGACACGCTCTCGGCCGAACTGACTCCGGGCGATGGCAGCGTCAGCCTCCTGCTTCCCGCAGTGCAGAAAGTCCGTGCAGCCGCAGCGCGGTTGTGAGCGCACGGATGCTTGACTCGCACGGCGGCGTCGTCGCACAACCACGCCTCTTCTTAACCAAAAACACACATCATCATGCGCTTCGGCATTAACTCCTTCCTCTTCGTCAGCCCATTCGTCACCGAGAGCAGTTCGCTGTTCAAACAGTTCGTCAAATGGGGCTTCGACACCGTTGAAATCCCGGTTGAAGATCCTTCGCACATCGACCCGGCCGCCGTAAAGGTCGCCGCCGACAAAGCGGGAATCAAGATCGGCAGCATCTGCGCCTGCATGGGACCGGGTCGCGATTTCCGCGGCACGCCAGCGGAGCAAAAGACCGCGTCCGACTACGTTCGCACGCTCATCGATCAGGCGGTAGTGATGGGCTGTCCGAGCATCATCGGTCCGATTTACTCGGTCGTGGGTCTCATCGGCGCACACGATGACGCCACGCAGAAAAAGCACTTCGACCTCGTCGTTAAGAATCTCAAGCCGCTCGCGAAATACGCAGAGAAGAAAGGCGTGCAGCTTTGCATCGAGCCCCTCAATCGCTTCGAGACCGACTTCCTCAACACGTGCGACAAGGGTCTCAAGCTCATCAAAGCAATCGGCAGCAAGGCCGTGAAACTGCACCTCGATACCTTCCACATGAACATCGAGGAAAAGAATCAAGCCGCGGCGATCCTGAAAGCCGGCAAGCACCTTGCGCACTTCCACGCGTGCGGAAGCGACCGTGGAACTCCGGGCAATGATCACATCGACTGGAAGCCAATCGTGGCCGCGCTAAAGAAGATTGGCTACAAAGGCGACGTTGTGATCGAGTCGTTCACGACCGACGTGAAAGTCATCGCCCGCGCCGCCGCCATCTGGCGCAAGATGGAGCCGACCCGCAACGAAATCGCGACCAAAGGCCTGAAGAACATGCACAAGTTCTTCGGTAAAAAATAAGGACCACCATCATTCTCCAAGACACCGGGAGTCGCGAAAGCGGCTCCCGGTTCTTTTTTTGCGGAGGCTTTCTCTACGCAGAGGAAGCTTCAATTGGAGGAGTCCCTTTTCAAGATTGCCAACCATTTCGGGCGCAAGTAACTCGCAAACAAAGCAAACCTCTAAAACTTCCATGAAAAACCTCCTCGTTCTCTCGCTCGCGGTATTCATCGCGACTTCCACCCCGGAGGCATCCGGACAAAACATCGTCATCCGACGTGGCGGCGAAACGAAAAAGAAGCAGATCGCGCTCGATCCATTCTTCGAACCAGGCCGCCTTTGGGCGCTCACCCCCGAACAAATCGAGAAAGACTGGAAGGACAAGGGATTCAAATGGAACTCGGAAATCACAAAGGACCGCGGAATGTTCCGTCGCGAGAAGTGGGGATTTGAGACTCTGGAACTCACCCTGTTCAATAGCTCCCAAACGGTCGAAGAAGCGGTGTTTCAATTCGCCGACGGCAAGCTCTCGACCGTCACAATCCAAATCTGGAACAAGGGCGATTCCGATCGTCCGGATCTCTCTCAGGCCGATTTCACGAAGATCGTCACAAACTTTGTGACATCGCTGAATGGAACCATCGCGCCACGCTACAACAATCTCGGAAAGGACCAGGCGAGCGCCGCCAAGGGTGAGCGACTGCAATGGATCGGCAAGGAAACCATCGCCCAACTCGAATACAGCGGCGGAAAGGAGAAAGTCCGCGACCCTTTTACCGGACGCGAAAAGACCGGTCCAAACTTCCAAGGTGAATTCATCCGTTTGCGGCTCTTTTCCTCATCGGAGAACAAGGTGGGAGGAATTGCCGCGGCGAGCACCGGGGCGACCGTGAATGTGAATCGCGCCGACCTCGTGAAAAAGGTCGTCAGGGAGACCAGCGGCGACGTTTTCATACCGAATATTCCGATGATCGACCAGGGCGACAAAGGATACTGCGCAGTCGCCACAGCATCACGCGTGTTGAACTATTACGGAATTCCCACCGATCAGCATGAGATCGCGAAGGTCTCAGGGAATGACGCGGGCGGGGGCGGGACGAATCCGGATGAAATGGAGGACGCCATGAAGAAACTCCAGGGCAAGTATCACATGCGCTTCCAAGTGCTGGAAGATCGCGACTACTCGAGTTCAAAATACAAGCGCTTCCTTACAAACTACAACCGCGCCGCCAAGCGTATGAACAAACGCGTGCTGGATACGGAAAACTACTTTTACTTCCTCGGAGGTCTCGATGCGGAGGTGATGCGCGAAGTGAACGGAAAGGGTCCCGTTTTCGAGAAGTTCATGAAAATCGTCCGCGAGAATATCGATAAAGGCGTTCCGGTTTTGTGGGGCTTGCAGCTCGGAAAATACCCGGAGAATGGCGAGAAGGCGAAGCAGTTCGGCGGAGGCCACATGCGGCTCATCATCGGCTACAATATGACCAAAGGTGAGATCATCTTCAGCGACTCATGGGGAGCCGGGCACGAAAAGAAGCGCATGCTCGCCGCCGACGCCTCCGCGGCGACGATGGGTCTCTACGCTATGACTCCGTCGTCGTAGCACCCGGTCCGGTTCGGTGCGACGCGTCCCTACGGCAACTCACGCAAGAATCGACTTCACAATGTGCGTGGGCTCCACGCCCGTGAGGCGCTGATCGAGGCCGGAGTAGCGGAAGGTCAGTTTCTCGTGGTCGATTCCGAGAAGATGCAAAAGCGTGGCATGGAAGTCATGCACGCTCACACGATCGACAACGGCTTTGAAACCCACGTCGTCCGTCGCACCGTGGTGGACGCCCGGCTTGATTCCCGCGCCTGCGAGCCACGCGGTGAATGCGTGCGGATTATGGTCGCGGCCAGGCTTCGCGCCTTTTTGTGAAATAGGCAGACGGCCGAATTCGCCCGCGCACACGACGAGCGTATCCTTCAGCAACCCACGCTGCTCGAGATCGGCCAGCAACGCAGCAAACGGCTGGTCCACCTCTGCGGCAAAGCCGGTGTGATTGCCGACGATGTCGGCGTGGCCATCCCACGATTGCTGGTTCTCCATTCCGCCACTGTAGATTTGCACGAAGCGGACTCCGCGCTCCACAAGGCGTCGCGCCGTGAGGCACTGCAGTGCCATGTGCGCGCAGTGCGGCAGATCGATGCCGTATTGCTTGCGGATGTGCTCGGGCTCGCGGTTCACATCGAAAGCCTCCGGCGCCGCTGTCTGCATTCGATACGCGAGCTCGAAGCTGTTGATTCTGGCCGCGAGTTCGTTTTCCGCCGCGGAGCCGGCCATTTGCTCGCGATTGAGCGTGGCGAGAAAATCGAGCTGCTCGCGCTGGCGTTTCTCCGTGAGATCGGCAGGACGTTTGAGATTCGCGATCGGCTCACCCTGCGGCTTCAGCCACGTGCCCTGGTACACGCCTGGCAAAAAGCCAGCGGTCCAGTTGCTCGCATTGCCTTTGGGAAGGCCGCGGTTCTTCGGATCGGACATCACGATGAAGCTCGGCAAATCTTCACTTTCCGAGCCCAGTCCGTAAGTCACCCACGCTCCGACACTCGGATGCCCCATGCGCGTCGTGCCCGTATTCATCATGAAAAGCGCGGGCGAGTGATTGTTCGAATCCGTGAAGCACGAGTGGATAAACGCCATCTTGTCCACCTGCTTCGCGAGCTTCGGAAACAGGCTGCTTCCCCACGAACCCGTCTGCCCGTGCTGCTCAAACTTGAACGGCGATTTCATCAACCCGCCGACGGCGTCGGGAAAAAATCCCGTCTTCGGATCAAAGCCGGGCATCGGCTGACCGTCGCGCTTTTCCAGCTCCGGCTTGTAGTCCCACGTGTCCACCTGACTAGGTCCGCCGTTCATAAACAGCCAGATGACCGATTTTGCCTTCGCGGGAAAATGCCCCGCTCTCGGAGCGAGCGGGTTGAGGCCCGGCGCGGCGAATCCCGCGCGGGCGAGCATGGATTGAACAGCCACCCAGCCGAAGCCGGCTCCGGCGCGTTGAAACATCTGGCGTCGTGTGATCATAGGTCAGTTGAGGTAGGCAAACTCGTTCGTGGAAATCAGCGCCTGGCAGAAATCCGCCACGGCTTTGTCCTGCCCCGCAGGAAGTCCGTTGCGAATGAACGCATTGGCAGCAGCCAGTTCCGCAGGACGTGGCTCACGGCTCAGAGCAATGGCGTAAGCGCGGGAAATCAGCGGCGAGAAATCCTCCCCGGAAAAGGTTCGTTCCTTCAGCAATCGCCGCGCAAACGCGAGCGACCAATCCCGTACCTGCGGGCTGTTCATCAACAGCAACGCCTGCGGCGCCACGGTCGTGGTCGGACGGCTACCCTGGCTGGAAAGCGGCTCCGGTGCATCGAACACCACCATCGAATTTAGGAGCTGGCTGCGCTTCACGCGGAAGTAAACGCTGCGGCGCTTGCTGTTCTCATCCAGCGTCCCGGCACCAAACATGGTCGGGTCCAGAATCCCCGCAACCGCGAGCGCCGAGTCGCGCACCGCCTCGCCCTCCATCCGTCGCGGCACGCGGCGCATGAAAAGCGTATTCTCCGGATCGGCGGCCGCCTTCGCTGCATCCGCAGCACTGCTCTGCCGGTAGGCGGCACTCGTGAGTACGATGCGATGAAGCGACTTCATCTTCCACCCGCTGCGGATCAACTCGCCTGCCATCCAGTCGAGCAATTCAGGATGCGTCGGCAACGCTCCCGTTTTCCCGAAATCATTCGGCGTCGCCACGATTCCCCGTCCGAAATGCTGCTGCCAGATTCGATTCGCGGTCACGCGTGCCATCAGCGTTCCCCCGCCCTTCTCTACGTCGGTGAGCCAGTTCGCAAACGTCCGGCGCTGGCCTGTGGATTTCGCATCCGAAGGCGGCGTCCATTTCCAGCGCTCGATGCCCGACTCGCGGCTGAGGACCTGCAGGAACGCCTGGCTTGCTTCACCCTGTTTCTGATTGGGGTCGCCGCGTTTCAAAATGTGCGTCTTCTCGAGAAACGGCGCGCCCTGCGAGTGCATCACAATCGGCTTGTATCCCTCGACGCAAACCATCACCGGCGTGGTGTTCTTCGGCTCGGCTTTTGCGAGCGCGTCGAGCTTCGCACCGAATTGCCGCCACTCCGCATCACGCTCGCGCCACCATGCAAAGAGGGCGTCGCTTTCCGCCGGAGAGAGCGCAGCCTTGGCGCGGAGCTTCGGTTGCAGCGCGACTATCGCAGCGGGCAAAGCGGGTGTCTTCAACGCGGGCGGACCACCTGCAAATATACCCAGCCGCGGACGCCCGATGCAGTGCGCGTCGTTCACGTAAAACTCCAGCTTCACCGCAATCCTCACGCCGCCCTCCACGTCCAGCGGCTCGGCAAATGAAAACACCGCAGCCTGATCCTTTCCGATTCCCCCGAAGTCCACCGCCCACCCGCTTTTGCGTTCCGCATCAAGCGACGATGCGACGGACAGGCTGTCCTTATTCTGCTGGTGGGTCGCCTCTGCGCCGGAAAGCTTCACTTCGCGGGCGACGCCGCCTTTGAGCGGAGTCGCCGTCACCGAAATCCTGCTGAGCGCAAAGTTCCCGTTCGACGCGCGACCGGGCCCCTTCCCTCTCATCGATTCGTGCGTGAGCGCTTCGAGCTTGATGCCCGTAATCTGCCGCGCGGACGTTGTCGTCACGAGCGTATAAACATCGTCCTTCGGATTAGCGCCGCCTGCGAGCCAGGAACCATCCTTCAAGTCCGTGAACTTCGCACCGCCCTGCGATGTGATGCTCTCGAGCACCGCTGTCTGCACCGCAGTCGTCGGCAAATCTCCGCCGGACGCAATCCACGCATCCATTTTCGGACGCAGCGTTTTTTCGTAAGCGGCCAGCGATGCTTTCAATTCCGCCACCTTCGCGTCATGCGCGGCTTTTTGCTTCGCACCGCTGTCGGCATCGACAACGAGGTCCACATTGCTGCGGACCGTCTTCGTGAAGGTCGTCAGCATCTGGTAATAATCCTTCGCCGGAATCGGATCGAACTTATGATCGTGGCACCGCGCGCAGCCCACGGTCAGTCCGAGAAATGCGCTGCCCGTGGTAGCCAGCATATCGTCGAGCGCGTCGTAGCGCGTGCGCTCCACTTCGTTCGCAGTGATCTGAGTTGGGAAAACACCCGCGCCCAAAAAGCCCGTCGCCATCATCGCCTCGGCGTTCCCCGGCGCGAATTCATCGCCGGCAATCTGCCACTTCGCGAACTGATCGAACGGCATGTCCGCATTCGCCGCACGGATGACGAAATCACGGTAATGAAATGCGTGCGGACGATCGTAGTCGTGCTCAAAACCGCTGCTCTCTGCGAACCGCGCGACGTCCAGCCAGTGCCGCGCCCACCGCTCGCCGTACCGCGGCGAAGCAAGCAGCGCGTCCACGACCTTCTCCCAGGCATCCGGCGATTTATCGGCGAGAAACGCCTCAACCGCCTCCGGTTCGGGCGGCAGGCCCGTGAGGTCGAGCGCAGCGCGGCGAATCAGCGTGCGACGATCGGCCTCCGGTGAAAGCGACAGCTTTTTCTCCGCAGCCTTCGCCTTCAGAAAAGCATCCACCGGATGCCCGCCGCTCGGCGGCACCGGCTTGGTGAGCGGAACGAAAGCCCACCATTTCCGATCCTCCTCGGTGACCACCGACTTGTCGCGCACGACCTTGCCCACAACGAGCGGCGCATCATACGGAGCACCGAGATCGATCCACGCCGCAACCTTCGCGATGACCGCATCGGGCAGCTTCGGCTTCTTCTCCGGCATGTGCGGCTCCTCCTCGTGCCGCATCATTTTCAGCATCATGCTCTCGGCCGCAGCAAACGGCTTCAGCGCCGGGCCTTCAGCGCCACCGAGCAGCAGGCCTTCGCGCGTCGCGAGGTCGAAGTCGCCCTTAGTCTTCTCGCCGCCGTGACATTTCAAACAGTGCTCTTTTAAAATCCCCGCCACGTCGGTGCGGAAGAGCTCCAGGCCTTTCGTCATGCGCTCTGCGTGGTCAGGCGGGACGACGTTTGCCGCCGGTGCCGGCAGAATTGTTCCCGCGATGAATGCAGCGATGGAAGTGGTTTGGATAAATTTCATAAACGCGGGGCGTGGACGGTTTTCGCAAGCTACCAACGGCTGCGTCCTGTCGTAATCGGTTAAAATGCCGACCGCCTTCCCACGCGATGAGTTTCTTGCACTCCACGCACATCCCGCTATCCCTTCGCGCCCTATGTTCTGGACCGAAGATGTCGCGGCGCGCGCAGGCGCGGGACCGCATACGATCAATGATTCGAAAACTCCGAGTGGCCGCGTCCACGTCGGCGCGCTTCGTGGCGTGCTGATTCACGACGCCATTTTCCGCACGCTGAAAGAAAAGGGCGTGGAAGTGCGCTACCTTTTCGGCGTGGACGACTTTGATCCCGTGGACGAAATCCCGAAGGGCGAGGACATTCATTTTGGCAAATACATCGGCTGGCCGCTCTGCAACACGCCCGCTCCATGCGGCGCGGAAGGCGATATGGCGGAGTTTTACATGAAGGAATTCTGGCAGGTGTTCGACGAGCTTGGCGTGAAAGTGGAGCGCTACCGCATGCGCGACATTTACCGCAGCGGCCAGTTCGACAGTGAGATCGACACCATCCTCCGCAACGCCGACAAAGTCCGCGTCGCCTACAAGGAAGTCAGCGGCGCAGTCCGCCCGGACCATTGGTATCCGTTCCAGGTCCTCTGCGAAAAGTGCGGCTGCATCGCGACGACCGAGGTCTATGATTACGACGGCAAGGAAGTCTCCTACCGCTGCCTCCCGACCCGCTGCGTGAACACCAAACTCCAGCTCGGCAAAGGCTGCGACCATGAAGGAAAAGTGTCGCCGTTTGGCGGAAACGGCAAGCTCCCGTGGAAGCTTGAATGGGCCGCGAAGTGGAAAAAATTCCCCGTCACCATCGAAGGCGCGGGCAAGGATCACTCCACCAAAGGCGGCTCCCGCGATGTCTCCGCTGCTTGCTACAAAGCCATCTACGGCGGCAACGAACCGCTCCGCGTGCCGTATGAATTTTTCCTCGTCCGCGGCGCGAAAATGTCCTCCAGCAAAGGCATCGGCGCCAGCGCGCGCGACATGGCGAATCTTCTGCCGCCCGATGTCCTGCGCTTCCTCATGACGCGCACCAAGCCAAACTCGCCCGTCAATTTCGAAGCCAACGAAGAAGGCATCGTGAAACTCTTCAACGAATTCGACCGCTCGCACACGCGATTCTTCAACGGACAGGCGAACCCCGACGAAGCCATGACCTACCGCCTCGCCTGCATGGCCGAGCCGCAGAACTACCGCCCGGCGAACATCCAGCTCGCCGCCGCGCTCGTGCAAATGCCGCATCTCGACGCCCGCGCCGAGCTCGCCAAGCGCATCGGCTCCGACCTCACCGAGACCGACAACGCCCGCCTCGACGAGCGCATCCGCAGCGCCCGCGAGTGGGTGGAAAACTTCGCCGCCGAGGAGGAAAAAACGCGCCTCCAGCAGACCATGCCCGCGCGCGCCTCCGAGCTGTCGCACACGCAGCGCGCATTCCTCCACGCCCTCGCCGACGCCCTGCCGACCATCGCGTGGGAAGACGACGCCATCCAAAGCACCGCCTTCCACGTCTCGCGCATGACGCCCATAGACCAGCCCCTCGCGTTCAAGGCGCTCTACCGCATCTTCCTCGACCGCGAAGCCGGACCAAAAGCCGGCAACCTCCTCGCATTCCTCGACCGCGACTTCGTTATCGCCCGCTGCCGCGAGCTCGCCTTCGACACCGCCGAGTTCTGGAAAGAAAGCGCCACCACGCCCGAAGCCCTCGCCAAGTGGCTGGAAAAAGAAGGCGCAAAGCTCACCGGCAACACCGAAGAAATCGTCACCCACGGCGCCTACGTCGCCAAGGAAATCATCTACACCTACGCCGACGGTAAACGCGCCAAAAAGCGCCTGCTCTCGGGTGGGGTGCAGTTGGCGTAAAACGCGGGTAAGTGTTTAAAGACCGCGCACGATACTTAACCAAATTTTGAGTAGCCGTGTGACCTCGGTCACACAAGCGGGGCCACTACTCCCAAGAGCGGTGCCTCAACTCATCGCATTCCGATTGCGTGCCGACTGCGAAGACAACGGTTTTTTCGCCCGAGTGCACGAGCCGAACTCCAACCTTTCGGGCATTGTAAGGCTCATCATTGTATAGCGGGATTACGTCGCCATTCGTCCGAATCGCTTGCTGCGAACTCCAGTGATAGAAGAACCGAACCGATTGAACCCGAACAATTCCATCCGCCGGGATGACTAAGTCGATCTGCTTGGTATCCGTCCGCAAACCATCCTTATTCTCTTGAAACACAACCGGACCATGAAACGCATCCGAGAAGTGGAGGGTAACGACTGGCGCACTTTTCCGACAAGCGCTGACAAAAATCGAAAAAACTGCCAAAACTGCTATCGGGACTATTCTCATACGGCGGCCTTTGAGCGAGGCACGGTAAGTCTCGAATCATCAATTGGGAATAAAAAGCCATTGTTTAATCACCGGCGACTCCGAACGAATCGTCACCCATGGTACAAAGGAGATCGCATATATTACGAGAACGCTGCGCTCTTTCCATCAATCCGCAATCGGATTCGCGATGTATGTCGGAAGGAGCAATGCATCGGCAGCGGACCATGGGGACACTTTCCCGAACTCGGCTTTGGCAAAATGCATATCCGCTTCCCGATGGCGCTTGATACGGGCACAGGACATCGCTTTTGACACGCTGCGGGCATCTGCTAGGTCCGGTCGCACTATGAAACGCACCATCGCCACAGACGCCGCGCCGAAAGCGGTCGGGCCCTACTCGCAAGCCGTCGCATTTGGGAACCTGCTCTTTTGTGCGGGGCAGATTCCGCTCGATCCCGTGACCGGGGAACTCACGGGTGCCGACGTCGCAGCGCAGACGGAGCGCGTGTGCGAGAACATCGAGGGCGTGCTCGCGGCTAACGGGATGACATTTGAAAACGTGGTGAAGACGACGGTCTTCCTCACGACGATGGATGATTTCGCCGCGATGAACGCGGTATATGCGCGCTATTTCCCGGAGCCATTCCCCGCCCGCTCGACAGTCGCAGTGGCCGGACTTCCGCGCGGCGCACGCGTGGAAATCGAAGTCACTGCGGCGAAGTAGCCGCTGCGACTGCGAATCATTCCCAAAGGACCACGCGGGCGCGGAGCTTGTATCTGCAACTTCGTGAACCCGCCGCTCCAAACACTTGCGATCTTTCTTGCCGCCGCCTCGCTTCCGACTGCCGGCGCCGCTGAGCAGGACTTTTTTGAATCGCAGATTCGTCCGCTGCTTTTCGATCGTTGCTACGAGTGCCACAGCGGGAGCAATTCCAAGGGCGGACTGACGCTCGATACGCGGGAAGGCTGGCAGAAGGGCGGAGATTCCGGTCCGGCCATCGTTCCCGGCAAACCGGATGAGTCTCTGCTGATCAAGGCCATACGTTACACCGACCCGGATACGGCGATGCCGCCGAAGAAGAAGGGAGGAAAACTCTCCGACGCACAAATCGCGGCGCTGACCGAGTGGGTGAAAATGGGCGCACCGGACCCGCGGGTCGGCGGTGCGAAGATCGGCGGGATGAAAGCGGAGGACGTGGCGAAATGGTGGGCCTTCCAGCCGCTGCAGGTCCGTACGGAAGCCGGCGATTCGGCGAAGATCGACGCGCTCATTTCCGAAAAACGAAATGCTGCCGGCAAAACCGCGACTCCCCGCGCCGACGCCCGCACTTTGATCCGCCGCGCGACTTACGACCTCACGGGCCTTCCGCCGACTGCCGAGGAAATCGCTGCGTTTGAGCAGGAATCTGCGCGTGATTTCGCAGGAGCGTATCGCGCCCTCGTGGAGCGACTGCTTGCCTCACCGCATTACGGTGAACGGTGGGGTCGGCACTGGCTGGATGTGGTGCGCTACGCGGACACGGCAGGCGAAACGGCAGACTATCCGACGCCACTTGCGTGGCGGTATCGCAATTACGTCATCGAGTCGTTCAATGCGGACAAGCCGTACAATGAATTCCTCCGCGAACAAATCGCGGGCGACATTCTCGCCGAACGCGGCCCGCGCGAAAAGTATGCGGAACGGACAACGGCGTCGGGCTATCTGGCGATTTCGCGCCGCTTCGGGTTCGATTCGGAGAACTATCACAACCTCACAATTCAGGACACGATTGACACGATGGGCCAGTCGGTGCTCGGCCTCACGCTGGGCTGTTCACGCTGTCACGACCACAAGTTCGATCCCGTGACGATGCGTGATTACTACGCGCTTTACGGAATCTTCGACAGCAGCCGCTACGCATTTCCAGGGTCGGAGCAAAAGCGAAAGGCCCGCTCCGTGACTCCGCTCCAGCCCATTGCGGAGTCGGTGAAGAAGTGGCGCGAATTCGACGAGCGCGTCGCGACGCTGACCAATCATCTAGCCGAGCAAAAGCAGGGCGTGCCGTCGGGCATCCTGCGCTCCATGCACGATGGCGACGGGGATTTGGAAATGCAGGCCGCGGCAAGCGGCGGAAGCAAAGGTGTGCTCGTCCCGCCGTGGATTGCCGAGGGGAGAATTGACGTGGCGGCAGCCGCGCAGAGTCCGTTTCGCAATGTGTATCCTGCCGGGAAAGTGGGCGCGCACATCGTCGGAGGCAGCGGAGATTACTCGATTGTGCGCGGGGTGAATCCACGCCGCACGGCGGCCAATAGCGCCGAACTTCACGTGAATCTCGATTTCCGAGTCGCCCCGCCGTCACCGAATGCACAAGGCGTCCATCGCATCCGACTGGGCCCATCATCGGGAAAACCGGCTATTGCGCTAACGCTATCATCCTCAACTCTGTCGCTGCCCGGCGCGGCGGAGCCCGTCGCTCTTAAGCCCGGCGAATGGCACAATCTGCAGTTCACGCTCAACCTCCGAAGCCGCACATTCTCCGGCCGGCTCGCCACCACCGGCGGAGCAATCCCGCTGCCCGGCGGCCCGCTCGCGGCAGATTGGGCGGGCACGATCGATCGCTTCACACTCGACTCTTCACGCGGAAAAGACGGACAGGTCCCGGCGCTCGACGTGGACAATTTCGCAGCGCAGGACTTCCCTCTCCGCGCCGCGGTGACAACCGTCCCGCCGCTCGCCCTTGCGACCAGCTCCGGTGACGAACCCGCGCTCAGTGCTGAGATGAAGCGCATCTTGGAGATGGACAGCGGATTTGACTTCCAGACAGATGCCGCACCTCCCGCAACGCCCTGGCACGCCGGACCGAATAGCGTGGTGAAGATTACCGCGGGCTCCCAAAGCACCTTCCGAAATCTTTTACCAATCGGCGGATTTGGCATCCACATGCCCAATCGTGGCGAATACGACGGCTTCGGGCAGACGCTCGCAGACGTGCGCCCCGACAAGGACGGACGGCTTTTCGTGGCGTTCGATTTCCGCTGCGCAAGCGCTGGTGCCGGCGGGGATGGCTCTTGGCGCTACTACCTTGGCAACGGTCCCGGCAATTCAGCGGCGGTGGAATTGTTCTTTAATGCGACCCACTTCTTCCCGCGAAACGGCGACACTCGCGAACCGCTGTGCGCACTAACCGTAGGAACGTGGTATCAAGTCCAGCTCACGCTCGACACCAAGGCGAAAACGTATTCAGGAATCCTCGCGAGCGCGACCGGCAGCGCGGCTTTCACTGGAAAATTCGCCAGCGGTTGGAATGGCAAAATCGACTACACATTCATCGACAGCTACGGACACCGTGGCGGCGTCCGGCCGTCGCTGGATGCGGACAACTTCATCTTAAGGAACACACCGCTGCCTGCAGCCGACGTGATCGCGGCGGACACCACTGACGCATTTCGCGACGCCGCCGAACGAATCCGCAAGCGCACGATTGCCGCGAAGGAGCGGCTCGAAAACACACGTAAGGAACTCGAAACTCTGCTCATCGAAGGACCGGAGCCCGTGACGTACGGGATGGCGGAGGGCACGCCGCATAACGCACGCATCCAACTCCGCGGCGAAGCCGATCGACTCGGCGAGGAGGTCCCGCGCGGATTCATCGCTTCGCTCGGCGGCGCGGCCCTGCCGACTGATGCGGAAGGAAGCGGACGGCTCGAACTCGCGAACTGGCTGGCGATGCATCCCGTCGCCGCCCGCGTCATGGCGAACCGCATCTGGCAGTTTCATTTCGGACGCGGATTGGTCACTACGCCGAATGACTTCGGCGCGCGCGGCCAGCCACCAACGCATCCGGCGCTGCTGGAGTTTCTCGCAAGCGAGTTCGTCCATCGCGGATGGTCGATCAAGGAATTGCACCGGCTCATCATGCTAAGCGGCACCTACCAGCAGGCAGCCGGCGAAACAGGCGACTATGCGGGATTTGCAAGACGGCGGCTTACCGCCGAAGAACTCCGCGACTCCATCCTTGCAGTGAGCGGAACACTCGATCGCGAACCGGGCCGTGCGCATCCATTCCCCTCTCCGCTCGGATGGGGCTACACGCAGCATGGGCCGTTTAACGCTGTGTACGATCACGATAAGCGAAGCGTCTATCTCATGGTCCAGCGGATCAAACGCCATCCGTTCCTCGCACTCTTCGACGGCGCTGACCCGAATGCCACGACCGCCGAACGTCGCATCACGACCGTGCCGACACAGGCCCTCTATTTCCTCAATGATCCATTCGTGCACGACAAGGCTGCGAAGCTCGCCAGCCGGATCACGGCTTCACAAAAGGATGCACGTGCACGGATTGAAGCGGCGCACCTCGCCGTCCTCGGTCGCAAGCCTTCCGCCGATGAATCCGCGGACGCCATCACCTTTCTCGCCGCTGCCGGGACGGAACTCGGAGACGAAACGAAAGCCCTGGCGTCCTATGTGCGCACGCTCATCGGCGGAAACGAATTCCTTCACATCGACTGAGCCATGCAACACCGACCCATCTTCGACTCCACACGCCGCCATTTCCTGCGAAGCATGATCGGCGGCTCCATGCTTCTCCCCGGTCTGGTTTCCGAACTAATGGCGGACGATCCGCTGGCACCACGCGCCGGGCATTTTCCCGGGAAGGCGAAACGCGTCATCTTCCTCTACATGAGCGGAGGGGTGTCGCACATCGAGTCATTCGACCCAAAACCGAAGCTCTTCGCGGATGCTGGAAAGACCGTCTCGGTGAACGAGTTTCAGGGCCGCAAAGGCGATTTCAAAATGTTCCTGAAACGACCGCATTGGGAATTTGCGAAACACGGGAAATCCGGCACCGAGGTCAGCTCGCTCTTTCCGTACATGGCGCAATGCGTGGATGACCTGTGCGTGATTCGATCGATGAAGAGCGATCACACGAACCACTACGAGGCGACGCTCGGGATTCACACCGGATCGTTCACGTTTGCACGCCCAAGCATCGGCGCATGGCTGAGCTACGGACTCGGCACGATGAACAGCAATCTGCCGTCATTCGTCGTCATCGCCCCACACTCTCCGTATGCAGGCGGGCAGGTCTGGGCCAGCGACTTCCTGCCGGGCGCGCATCAAGGCACACTCGTCGTTGCGGGAGCCGAGCCCGTCGCAAATATCCGCAGGCGCGCCGCCACAAGCCGGCTTCAGGAACTCGAACTCGCCATGATGGCGCGTGCGAATCAGCGCCACCTTGCAGCCCGCGAAGGCGACCCGCTGCTGGCGGCGAGAGTAAAGTCATTCGAGACTGCATTCGGCATGCAGGCAGAAATGCCGGAGGTCTTCGACCTAAGCCGCGAGAGCGACGCCACGCTTAACCTTTACGGTCTGGAGCGCGGGAGCACAAAGGGCTTCGCGTGGCAGTGCATCATCGCACGCAGACTCGCCGAACGCGGAGTGCGGTTTGTCGAGTTGATCGACGTGGGTTCCTCGAACAATTGGGATGCGCACGGAGATATGAATACCCACCTCCCGCTCGCGAAGAACGTGGACCAGCCGATTGCGGGTCTTCTGCGGGACTTGAAACAGCGCGGCATGCTGGAGGACACCCTCGTCGTTTGGACAACGGAGTTTGGCCGCACACCGTTCAACAGCGCAGCCGGAGCCGCCGGACGCGAGCATCATCACTGGGTATTCTCGTCGTGGCTTGCCGGAGCCGGTGTGAATGCCGGGACCGTGTACGGAGAAAGCGATGACTACGGAATCAACGTCGGCAGCAATCCCGTCCACGTGCATGATTTCCATGCGACGATCCTGCACTTGATGGGACTGAATCATGAGCGCCTCACCTACCGCCACACGGGCCGCGATTACCGCCTCACCGATGTCGCAGGGAATGTCGTAAAGCCGCTCCTCGCCTAGCCCTCAATTCTTCGTGAGCGTTTCGTCGAGATTGAACAGCGATCTCGCGAGAACCACCCACGCCGCCGCATCCGCCGAGCTTGCGCCGAACTTGGCCGGATCCAGTTCCTTGCGCTCGAACCGCCCGCGCTGCGCCTCGTAGAACTTCGCGAGCATCGCGACCTCATCTGCGTGCGGATTGCGCGACAACACACGTCGGACGGCCGATGTGATTCGTTCGGCAGGCGTCCCTTTTTCCTCCGCAAGCGTTTTCCCGAGTGCCTGCGCAGCCTCCGAGAAGACGATGTCATTCATCACGCTCAATGCCTGCAGCGGTGTATTCGAAACATCGCGTCTCGCGATGCATGCCTCACCGGTAGGTGCGTCAAATGTGTTGTAGAGCGCAAAAGGTGCGGTGCGCTTGCTAAAGGTATACAAGCTGCGTCGATAACGATCGCCACCCGACGACGCATTCCACTTTCCACCGCCGTAAGCGACTTCGGTAACGCCATCAGGCTGCGGTGGACGCACGCTCGGCCCGCCGACTTTCTCGACAAGCAGGCCCGATGCACGCAACGCGCTGTCGCGAACCATTTCCGCCTCCAATCGAGCTCTCGGAAATCTCGCGAGATACTTGTTTTCCGGGTCTTTCGCGAGTTGCTCCGGCAAGACGCGTGAAGACTGTTGGTAGGTTTCGCTGGTTACGATGAGGCGATGCAGTTTCTTTTGCGACCATCCGTTCTGCATGAACTCTGTGGCCAGCCAGTCGAGAAGCTCCGGGTGCGTCGGTGATTCACCCTGCAACCCGAAGTCATCCACCGTCTTCACGATTCCGCGTCCGAAGAATGCGGCCCACGCGCGGTTGACGGTGACGCGCGCCGTGAGCGGATTCGCTGGCGACACGAGCCATCGGGCAAACGAGAGGCGATCGCGCCGCTCGGGAGGCATGGGGTTCAAAATCGAGAGCACACCCGGCTCCACCTTTTCCTTCGGCTGCAGAAATTCGCCCCGGTTGTGAAGGAACGTCGGACGCGGATTCTCGGGCGGACGCTCGCGCATGACGAGAGTCGTGGCAGCGGGACGGCTCCGGCCAAGTGAGCGAATCTCCCGAGCTTCCTTCTCGAGTTCGGGAGCAGTCAGAAGAAAGTGGGTTCGCAGCGCTTCACGCTCTGCCGATGAAAGGGCCGCATCAGGCTTGGAGAGAAGCTCGCGGATTTCCGATGGGACACTGCCCGCAACTGGCGAGGCACCGACTGTCGCGGAAAACCGGAAGCGACCGAGCGAGCAGGCGTAGTGGCGCCCGAAATCCATCTTCACCCGAAGTTCACGGGTTGCGGGAAGCGGAGCGGACAATACGAACACCGCCTCGTGTGTTTCACCGGGGCGATCCGCACAGGTCCAGCCTGTCTGGAGGTCACCATCGACCACGACCTTCGCACCGGCAGGATTGGAACCGAAGTTGTTCTTTGCGTAACTGTGCGAGGCATCGGCAACTTTCACGGGCTTTCCATCCGCTTCGAGAACCATTTCCGTCAGGAAGAAATCCCCTTTCGGCCCCTCGTAGTAAGTCATTCCCGGACCGCGCGCTGGCAACCGCTCATCGGCCATCGCCTCCAATCGCAATGCGGTCGTGCCGACCGGAACATCGCGGAAGACGAGTTCATAGGTATCGTGCTTCGAGATGTCGCCCGAGGCGAAAACAGATGAATCCGGCTGCACTGTCAGCAGCGGGAGATTCGATTTCGCGGAGGACGGACGAAGCGGCTTCCACACGGTGTTCGACGCACGCTCCTTCTCAACCCACTTCGCAAACGCAGCAGCGACGATCTCCGAACGGTTCGGCGCGGCCCCTGGCTTCGCCGGCGAGCCGAGACTCAATCGCGGTTGCGCAATTGTGTGGTTCGAGCCGTGTGTCTGGGACAGGACGACGTGGAATTTCGCGGGCTCCTTGATCGGCTCCGCAAAATGAAAGGTCGCGGTCCGCGCCTTGTCGAATTTTCTGGTCCCATCGTCGACAGCCCAACCTGTATTGGCATCGCCGTCAAAAGCCGATCCAATCGGAAAGCCCTTCTGCTCGCCCGACGCCTCCCCGCGGGCAATTCGAACCGGCTTCCGCGTGCCGTCCTTGGCGACAACAGAAACGGTGATTTCACTCAGCACAAAATTCCCGTGTGAAGTACGTCCGACCAGTGGTCCGGGAAGCGCCTCGAGTTTGAGCCGATCCACAAGCCCGCTGGATTCAATTGCAAAACTGACCGTCTGCCGCTCCGGTCCCGGCGATTTAAGGCGAACGGATTGATCCGGAAGCACTGTGAACTCATCCTTCTCGGATACAACGACCGAGGGTTTAGGCGTCTCCCACTTGGCATCACCCGCGGAAGGAACCGGCCATTTGTCAGCCAGGCCGGCGACAAGACTCTTCATCCGTTCGACGTTTTTCGCCGCCTGCGCCTCGGCGTCTGGTAATGGAATCTCCAGTTCCGGTTCGTCAGCATTATTGAGCAGCGCCATCATCTGGTAGTACTCCGTGTGCGGAATCGGATCGTACTTGTGCGTGTGGCACTGCGCGCAGCCGACCGTGAGGCCCAGCCAGACCGTGCCGGTTGTTGCAACACGATCGACCATCGCATGAAAACGGAACTCCAGCGGATCGATTCCGCCCTCCTCGTTCAGCATCGTATTGCGGTGAAAGCCTGTAGCGATCTTCTGATCAAGCGTCGCATTTGGCAGCATATCGCCGGCGATTTGTTCGATGGTAAATTGATCGAACGGCTTGTCCTCGTTCAACGCTCGAATCACCCAGTCACGATACGGCCAGATGCTGCGATCGCGGTCCTTCTCGTAACCGTTGGTGTCGGCATACCTCGCCAGATCCAGCCACTTCCGGGCCCATCGTTCCCCATAAGCAGGCGACGCAATCAGGCGGTCAGCGAGTTCCTCGACAGCCTTTCCACGATTCTCCTTCGCCGCCTTTTCAAACGCCTCGACATCCTGAGGCTGCGGCGGGAGCCCTGTGAGATCGAGATAGAGCCTTCGGCAGAGAGCCGCAGAATCGGCCGGGGGCGAAGGCTGGAGCCCTTGCTCATTGGCCTTCGTGCGGATAAACGCATCAATCGGGTGCCCTCCGCCGGGAATTTCAGGACGGACCGGTGCCTTGAACGACCAGTGATCGCGATACTCCGCGCCCGCCGCGATCCATTTACGCAGGATCTCCTTCTGCTCATCGGTGAGCGGAATCTTCGCCGAAGGCGGAGGCATGACATCGTCGGAATCCGACGAAAGAATCCGCTTCATCAGCCCGCTCTCATCCGGCTTGCCGGGCACTATGGCGCGCTCGCCTGATTCCGCCGGTCGCAGCGCGTGATCCCGGATATCAAGGCGGAGTTCGCCTTTGAGAGTCTTGTCGTCCGGACCGTGGCACTTGAAGCAATGCCGCGAAAGAATCGGACGGACGTCCTTCGTAAAATCCGGCGTTGTGGCGCCGAGAGCAGGTACTGCGAGAAGTGCGAAAAGGTAGCGAATCATCGATGATTGCGTTCATCAATTGCAGGCGGCTTCCTTAGCGCAAAATGCAATCCCCAGCGCAACAAATAGACTAAGCCACATCGCGGCGCGCATTCTCCGCCGAACGCTGCGCCAGGCTCCTCTGCTTGTCGTTCAACCGGGTCTTCCGCTTGCGAAGCTGCCGGGCCAGTTTCGCCGCCATCGCGTCAACTGAAACGTATACATCCGCGCCAAAGTCCTCCGCGTGGATATCTGGACCGGCCACCGCTAGACGCGCACTCACATGGAAGCGCTTTGCTGGATCAACAGTATCATCGACCGCAATGATCACGTGTGCGGACACAATCCCGTGCGCGAGTTCGGAGAGCGGTTCGAGCTTTGAAACTACGTAGAGTTCGATCGATTCGGTTATTCTGAGATGACGAGGTGAGATGTGGATTTTCATGCACCGGCCTCGTTAGCCGCGGCTCTAATGTTGGCAACCTTAGCCAAACACTACGTTCTGCGCGGCATGGGTGACAGCAACGATCGCGGCATGCTTCAACTTTCGCTCCGCAGTGATTGCGTGAATCTGACAGCGGCAATCGGGAGCATCGCCAATTTCCGCAAGTCCGAATGTCTTCTTCGCATTCGCCAGTGCCACGGAGTAGATGGGAACGATCCCGTGACCGTCCGCGGCGAACATCGCCATCAGTGCCAGATCATCGAATTCGGAAACCACCCGGGGTTTGATTGCACGACGATCGAACCAAGACTCAAGGTGCCTGCGAAATGAACTTGCCTCGCTCGGCATCAGCGCCGGCTGGCCATCGAGAGATTCGGGGAATTTCTTGCGGAGTTTCGTCGCGAGTCTCGGCACTGCGCAGAACGTGATTCCGCACGTACCGAGCGTCGTGTTGAACAGCGGGAACTCCTGCCCGCTGCCCCCAGGTTCATCGGACAGAATCATATCGAGCCGGTGAGCAGCGAGAAGCGGCGTTAGTTCGTGCAATTGGCCCTCGCGGCAGACAAGCCGTGGCGCCGGATCCAGCGCCAATGCGGGGCGCAGCAGTTCGAGCACAAGCAGCTTCGGGAGGGAATCGACGACACCCACATGGAAGACCGGCGTCCTAGTTCCAGCGGGATCATTCAGAGCCCGCACCATCTCGCGCGCCGTGGAAAAAATATCGTCGGCATAATCCAGCGCCAGCCTGCCCGCGTCAGTAAGCACAAGATGCCGTCCCTTGCGCTGGAACAACGAAACACCCAGCGACTCCTCGATCTGCTTTATCTGCGCACTGAGTGATGGCTGAGAGACGTGGAGTCGCTCGGCTGCAGCCCGAAGGGTCCCCTCGCGAGCAACAGCCCAGAAGTAACGCAGGTGGTGAAAGTTCAAATTTTCCATGGCTCGTGATAGTTAGTTTTTTTCGAATGTTTCGTTTGTATCATAGTCATTTTCTAATTTCGATGGAAGCCCTAAAACGCGCCTCGTATGAAACACATCGCACAAGCACGCAAAGGAGACTGGAGCGCACTCGACGCCTATCTCCGGGACATCCACAGCCAGCCCACGCTGACCGAGGAATCGCTCGTTGAAACAGCCGCTCGCGCGGCCAAGGGCGATGTCAGCGCCCAGGAACTATTGGTACGCAGTCACCTGCGCCTCGTATCGTCCATAGCGCACCAGTACGGAGGCTACGGGCTACCGCTCGCAGACATCATATCCGAAGGCAACATCGGACTGATTCGGGCGGCTGAGCTCTATGATCCGAAGTTCGGGACCAAGTTCTCAACCTACGCATCCGTCTGGATCAAGCAGCGCATTCATCGCGCGATAACAAAGATGGCGCGTGCGGTACGCATACCGGTCTGGCGCTCGCAGCGCCTTCGGAAGGTTGCTCGAATGAACGAAGAACTCAGCGCCCAGCTCGGACGTCCCGCCACGGAGGGCGAACTGGCAGAGCGCCTCGGTTTGACATCCGAGGAATTCGCCGAGCTCCAAGGCGATCGCCTTCAGGTTTCCTCGCTTGATGCCCCGCTCTCGCCGAATGACGAATCGACCGATTCCGCCATCGCGAGCATGCCGGACGAGTCTACACCGGACGCGTATTCGCAGGTGAATGATCGCGAACTTCGCGAAGAACTCATCAGCGCTCTCCACGACCTCGACGACCGCGAACTTGAGGTTATCAGCGCCAAATACGGTCTTCGCTCGGATGACTCGGTTTCATTCCGCGAAATCGGTCGCCGCTTCGGCTTAAGTCACGAATGGGTGCGGCGTTTATCCGAACTCGCGCTCGTGAAGATCCGCCGCGCCTTTGAGGTGGCGGGCAAGAAATCGACGCGCGAGCATCAGGAGAGGCGCCGCAGCGTTCTCGAAAGAATCGCACGCCTCGGACGCAAGGCACCAGCCCGTTGCCAGCTAGCGACCTCCGGATAATCCACGAAAAAATCACATAAATATCAGTCATGCTCATCATATTCGTCATCACATTGGTAATCTCACTCTGGGCCACCGCCCGGGTGAAACGAACCTACATGAAATACGTGCAGGTCCCGGCGAGTTCGGGAGTCACGGGTGCCCAGGCGGCAGCCGAGATTCTCAGGCAGGCGGGAATCCGTGACGTCGAAATCGTCGAGCACAACGAGATGCTCGGTGACCATTACGATCCCACGAACAAGCGGCTCGTACTCTCGACGGACAACTTCCACGGCACATCCGTGGCGGCGTTGGGAGTGTCTGCGCACGAATGTGGTCACGCCATTCAGCACAAAATCGCTTATGCGCCGCTCCACTGGCGCATGGCCGCGGTGGGCGTTACTAACTTCGCGAGTTCGGTCGTAACCTTCCTGCCATGGCTCGGATTGGCCGGCGGATTCTTCTCGGGAAAGACAGCGCTCATGATTATGGCCATCGGCTGGGGAATCATCATGCTCTTCAATCTCGTGACACTGCCCGTCGAGTTCGACGCATCCCGCAGGGCCAAGGCGATTCTCGCGGGAACCGGTATGATTCAGCCCGGTCCCGAGGCAGACGGAGTGAACCGCACACTGAATGCCGCGGCATGGACGTATGTAGCGGCGTTCATTTCATCGCTGCTCTACCTGCTCTACTATCTACTGCCGCTCCTCGGCGGACGGAATGATGAGGAGTAGTAACAGCTAAATGAGATTGCACGACAGGGGCCGGATAACTCCGGCCCCTGTTCGCTTTCCGCCAAATCGATGTCGACTCGTCCCCATCTCTCCGTCACGCTGACGACGCATGAAAACTCTTATCGTCGCTCTTTCCTCACTCTCAATTTTCGCTTCCGCAGAAGAAGGATTCACTCCGCTCTTCAACGGAAAAGACTTCACCGGATGGGAGCAGCACAGCGGTAAAGCCGAATATCGCGTCGAGGACGGCGCGGTTGTCGGCAAAACGGTCGCAGGAACAGGCAATTCCTTCATGTGCACCACGAAGGAATATCGAGACTTCGTACTCGAGTTTGAGTTCAAAGTGGCGAAGGATATGAATTCCGGAGTTCAGTTTCGGAGCCAGTTTTACAAGACCGACACCGAGATCGAAATCGATGGTAAAAAGAAGAAGTTCCCAGCCGACCGAGTCCACGGTTACCAATACGAAATCGATCCTTCACCGCGCGCCTACACGGGCGGCATCTACGACGAAGCCCGACGCGGCTGGCTGAAGGATCTGAAGGACAACGCGGCTGCGCAGAAGGCCTTCAAGCAGGACGACTGGAACTCAGCGCGCATCGAGTGCAAGGGCGACAGCATCAAGACGTGGATTAACGGAGTTGCCGCTGCCGAGTTGAAGGACGGCCTTACTCGCAAAGGCGTCGTTGCGCTTCAAGTCCACGGAATCGGCAAGGGCAAGAACCCTGGCGAGGAAATCCGCTGGCGGAATATTCGCATCAAAGAGCTGAAGTAGTCTCAACTCCTGTTCGCGGGCAGGTAGCGGTAGTAGGATTCGAGCATCAGCACCGATAATGCGGTGCGATAGACCGCACCGGTCGTGCTGGATTCTTTCTGCAACCCACCGTGCGCAGGATTTGCCATGACGGGCCAACTCCCGTCGGGCGCTTGCGATTTGACCAGTTCGCGGGACATCAACGCCTCCCACTTTTTCCACGCCTGATTTCCAAACATCAGCAAGGCCTGCGTGTGATAATACCAAGCGTAAAGGTCGGCGCGTTCGTGATCATACCGGAGCGGATTCGCATCCAAACCGGCCATGATAAACTCGACGCTCCTCCGGCTTCCGGCATCCCGGGAACTGCGCCAAAATAACTCACAAAGCACACCGACACCGGTCAACGACCAGCGGTCCTCGGCCTTGCGATATCCATATCCGCCGCGCTCCGTCTGCACTCGCTGGAAATTCAACATCGCCCGATCAAGTGCGGTGTCCACACCCGGAATCTTCAGCCCCGAGAGATGGGCTGTTTTCAGTGCCTGCACCTGCCATCCGCTCACCGAAGTATCACTCTGGGTTTTATTGAAATCGTACATCCATCCGCCGTCCGGCCCCTGCCCGTCTATGATGTGCCGAACAGCACCTCGAAACAACTCGACCACCCGTTCATCGGGACTCCCGGCGAGCATCGTCATCGTGTAGTATTCTCCGAGCGCGTAAGTCGCGATGCCGTGCTCGTAAACACCCGCATTCCCGCTACCCCAACCGTCTCGCGACATCGAAAGGCGGCTTTGCGAAGCGGTGCCGTTTGCGACGATCCACTCGAGCGCGTGGTTTACCGTAAACCCGAACTGCGGCGACTGCCCGTACTCGCCATGCCCGAGGAAACAGAGCAAGGCCAACCCGGTCATCGCACCGCGATTTCGCTCTCCCCAGGAACCATCGGCATTTTGCACTTTCTGAAGCCACGCGAGACCGCGCATGACGGCCTCTTCGGTGGCTTTTGTCGGCGTGGGACCGCTTCCACGCGCTCCGCCCATCATGATGTGTCCGCTCCCGTCGCGCATGAATCGCAGACCCATTTCACCACCAATCTTCGGACTACTTACACTCACAAACGTGTCCACCTTCGCGATATCCAAATTGGTCAAATTCATTCGCAAACCAGGAAGTGCGTGTGATTCCCCACGGCTGGATTTGATTACATCCGGAACCTTGGCGCTCTTCAGTTCAGGAACTGCCACTGCCGCGGTCTTAACTTCCGGCATCGTGGGCTGCGGCTCCGGTTCCCGCGAATGCGTCGTGAGATCCAGTTCCTCAAACTGATACGCACCATTCGACGCGAACTCAGGCTCCGACTGGTGCGAGTGGATAATCACCATTCCGCCGAATACAACGACGACGGCGATATGGATGACGAGAGACAGCGTGAAGAATTTGGTGTGCGCGACACGCTCTTGGAAGTTGGTGCGTAGCTTTTCGTAGTTCATGGGAAGTGTGTGGTTTCAATTGCCAACACGTCCCACGCGACGGCGACATTAGGCCCGAAAAAGTACAACGCTGTTAGACGCACATCGCGCTCGGAAAGCAAAACGCCCCGGAACCGTTTCCGGCTCCGGGGCGCATAAATACTGCGCTTCCGCGTTTAGTAGCGGTAATGCTCGGACTTGTAGGGGCCCTCAGGATTTACTCCGAGGTATTCCGCCTGGTCGCGCGTGAGCTTCGTGAGCTTCACGCCGATTTTCTCGAGGTGCAAACGTGCAACTTCCTCGTCGAGCTTCTTCGGCA
>SXWH01000261.1 GCA_005791535.1 Verrucomicrobiaceae bacterium
CTAAGCAGACCGGCGTTCGCGCATCATCACGATACGAAATGATCCGCGCGCTATCCATCATCACCGTTCTGTCCGCTTTCGCATCGCACGCCGCGCCGCCGGCAGGGCTGAACGATTTTGCAAAGAAATACTGCTTCGACTGCCACAACGCAAAAAAGCAGAAGGGCGATTTCGATTTTGAACCCTTCGTCGCCAAGGCCGATGTCATCAAGGACCGCAAAGCCTGGCAGAAAGTGGCCGAGGTGCTCGAGAACCACGAGATGCCTCCGGACGACAAACCACAGCCGTCCGAGAAGGAGCGGCAGGAACTCATCCAGTGGGTGGACAAAGCGCTCAACGAGGTTGCAGCGGGCACGAGCAATCCCGGACGCGTGACGATTCGCCGCCTGAACCGCACGGAGTACCGCAACACCATTCGCGACCTGCTGGCGGTGGATTTTGACCCGGCGGATTTCCCGCAGGATGAGACGGCACACGGATTCGACACGAATGCCGACGCGCTGACGCTTCCGCCGATTTTGATGGAGCGCTACGTCGACGCCGCCGAGAAGATCGTGACGATGGCATTCTTTGGCGAGAAGGCCGGAAGCCCCGTGCAGAAGCTGCGCGGCACGCAGTTCAAGTCGCAGGCAGACATCGTGCGCCCCATCGACCGCACAATTCTCGGTTTCTATCGCGAGGCGGAGTCGCTCACGGATTTGAAGCTCACCGCGGACGGCGAATACATCGTCAAGGCGCTCGCATACGGCGAGCAGGCCGGACCCGATGCGCCCGAGCTCGCGATTTCACTGAACGGCACCCGAATCGCGGAGTTCGAAGTGAAGGCCAGCCGCAAGCCTGCCGCCTACGAGAAGAAGGTGAACATGAAGGCGGGCGCCCACCAACTGGGCATCGCGTATCTCAACAATTACAACGACAGCACGAACCCGGACCCGAAGCTTCGCGGCGACCGCAATCTTTTCGTCGCGGGAATCGAAATCATCGGCCCACTGCACATCACCGAGGAAGGGCCCGAGAGCTACCGCCGGGTGTTCACAAAGTTGCCGAAACCCGGCGAGGAATCCGCAGTCGCGCGGGAACTGCTCGGAGCATTTGCATCGCGCGCATTCCGGCGCCCCGCTGAGCCGGTGGAAGTCGAGAAGCTCGGCAAACTCGTGGACGGCGTGCTCGCGCAAAAGGCGCCGTTTGTAGAGGCGGTGTCCGTTGGTGTGCAGGCGATTCTTTGTTCGCCCGCGTTTCTGTTCCGGAAGGAACTCGACCCGCAGAATTTGAAGCCCGGCGAAATCCGTCCGCTGAACGACTACGAAGTCGCGTCACGTCTCTCATATTTCCTGTGGTCATCCATGCCCGACCAGCAACTCACCGACCTCGCCGTGCGCGGTGAATTACTGAAGGACGGCAACCTTGAAAAACAAACCGCCCGATTGCTGGCCGACCCGCGGGCGAAAGCATTCACGCACAACTTCGCGGAACAATGGCTCCAAATCCGCGCCGTCGATGAAGTCGATATCGACCGCAGGAAATTCCCGTCATTCAACGACGATTTGCGTGAAGCCATGGTGCAGGAATCGCGGATGTATTTCGACGCCGTCCTGCGCGAAAACCGGCCTGCATTCGACCTGCTCGAATCACGATTTACCTTTCTGAATCAGCGCCTCGCCGAGCATTATGGGATCCGCGATGTAAGGGGCGGCGACTTCCGTCGCATTGAGTTGCCGGAAGGCTCGCCCCGCGGCGGAGTGCTGGGTCAGGCCTCTGTAATGCTCGCGACCTCCATGCCCACGCGCACATCGCCGGTCATTCGCGGGAAATGGGTGCTGGAGCAAATCCTCGGAACACCACCGCCGCCGCCAGCCGCAAATGTCCCGCCACTCGAAGACGCCAAAGTGGACAAGGATGCTCCGCTGCGAGTCCGACTCGAACAGCATCGCGCGAATGCCGAGTGCGCCGGATGCCACGCGAAAATCGATCCCGTCGGATTCGCGCTCGAAAACTTCGATGCCATCGGCGCGTGGCGAACGATGGATGGAAAGAACCCGATCGATACCTCATCGGAGCTTCCCAACGGTCGAAAACTCGCGGGATTGGCGGAACTCAAGGAATACCTGAAGAACGAGAAATTCGTCCGTGCGCTCACGCAGAATCTTGCGACCTACGCCCTCGGCCGCGGCATCGAGCGCTACGACCGTCCAGCCATCGACGACATCCTCAAGCGCGCCAAGGACGACAACTACAAGTTGCAGTCGCTCGTCACCGCGATCGTAACCAGCGAGCCATTCCTCCGCCGGAGGAAGTGAGCGCAAAACGGTGGAATCAACGCTTGCATGAGAGCGTTGTCTGATTCGTCACTTCGCGGCAGCGAAAGCATCCCAATCCTTCTGCCAATCGGCAACAGATCGCTCCTTGGCTCCATCGGTAACGACAAGGCGATAGCGCAGATTCAACGGCGCGTCGGGTTTCACCTCCGCTTTGCTAAATGCACCGAAACGCCCGTATGCGCGGGTCGAGTACTGTAGCGGCGTCGGGTTTTTGGGATCATTGAAATGCCCGACCGCGTATCGCTTTTCGCCAATGAGAAACGAGCAAACGACCCAGTTGGTGTTCTCGTAAACGTCAGCAACCGGCTTGCCATTGTTACCCATCAAAGGCTTGGCACCCTCGGGCAGCGTGTACTTCGTTTCCTTCGCCGTCTTTTGCACTTCCTCAGCAGCGCGGAAATGAAATCCGGCATGCTGCACATCTCCATCGAGTTTCACGGGACCATTCGGAGCCTCAAGCTTGAAAAGGAAATCCAGTTGAAGCGCACCGTCCGGGAGTTTCGTGGCGGTGACCGTCTGCGTTTCCGAAATTACGACGCGGCCTTCTGGCGTCGGCCATTCCGTGATGCTCGAAAGCACCGAACCCTTGCTGCTTTCGAGATACTTCACATGCTTCCGCTCGACGTTCGGACAATGCCAGAAGTCGTAGGTTTTTCCCTCAAACGACGTTTTGTTCCAACCGATGAAAGCGCCGCGATGATGCGTGAACTGTCCACCCGGCCCTTTGGTAATCGGCTTCTCTCCAGCGAAATCAAATACGTGCGTGTACGTCTTGTAAGTATCCGCACGTTTCGCTGGATCCCATGCATTCATGTGCCGCAGCACCGTTTTTCCGCCAATCAACACATCGCGGAAACCTGTGCCGTCGGTCTGGCTCCACTGGTTCTTTGATTCCTGGGACCAGACAGGAGTGATGGTGGCGAGAATGGCGAGCGCGGTGCTGGCGAGGTATTTCATACGAGCGGTAATGACCCGCCACAGAGAAAAAACAAAGCTGTTTTCAACACGATGCGCTTAGACCGCGATCCGAAAAAAGTCCCGTTACGCCGCAATTCGCCCTCGTCACTTCATCCGCACAATCTGGAAGCTCTCGGCCTGAAACCACGCCTCCCCTTTTGAACCGCGGAGCTCGGCGACGAGCACCACATCGGCGCCGGTGGATTCAAAATCGTAGGCGAGCTTTTGCCACGGAGTCGTGCCTTTGACTCCCGCAGAACGCTGCGCACCGCTAATGCGCAAACCCACGGCGCGTCCACTGTCATCGCCCGCGTCCTCCACGTTGAGCGTCTTCGCCATCACCTCGAACCGATACTTACCGGGCTCAAGTGCAACGCTTCGACGCCATGACGCCGCGGCGCTGCCATCCGCCTTGATGTGGAAACAACGCTGTCCGTCCACCTGCACTTCGTCGAGCGTGCCGCCACCCTCTGCACGCCACTGCTTGCCACCGATTCGAGCAACGTTGTTTGTCCACTCGAACGGCTTCGGCATGTCGCCAAATTGTTTGCCGATGGCGTTAATGCGCGCCATCACGCGCTGCTGGGCGCCGGAAATCTGCCCCTGATAATCCTTCGCCGCCTGCGGATTGGTCTTTTGCAATGCGTCCACTACCTTCTTCCCCTGCTCCGCGATGCGGGCCTCCCAATCACGTCCTTTGAGAACCTTCGTGTAGATTCCTTCGGCAATCTCGCGGTAGCGCTTTTTCCACTCCGGATTGCTGAAAACGGCCTGTCCCACGAGCGAGCCGGGATCGCGCACCACGGGCCAGTTTGCATCGCTGAAAAGCTGATCCATTCCGTGGCAGAAGAAATTCGCCTTGCCGGTCGATGGGTCAAAATAGACGCGGTAATTGTTCCGGTTGAAATTGTATCCATCCCAGTGACACGTGAACGTCTCCATCGCGAGCGAGCGGAGGAATTGCTCTACGTCGAGCACCTTCTCCATTGCGGCCCATTTCGCCTTCGGGTCCGCGATCTTGCACGCCGCGGCGAGGGCCTTCAGGTCTGACTTGTCCTTCGGATCTCCGCCCTGCTGCTTCTCCAGTTCCCCGTCTACTTCGGCGATGAAGTGGCCATCATAAAAGCTGCCGTCCGTTTTGTCGTAGAAATAGCTGAGGAAGTCCTCGGTGAAACTCTCCTTGAAAAGATACAACCCAAGGTCACGACCGTTCCATTTCACAAGAACGTGAGTGCACCGCGATGCGCCGACTTCCGCCGCGCGACACCACTCACCGCCGACGAGTTCGTTCATGAAGCTCCCGTCTTGTGCGCCGTTGTTGAGATGGAATTTGTCCATCCCGTTGAATCGATCGGCGCCTTTGTATTTGTTCATGCTCACGGTCAGGCCGGGCTTGTCATCGGGGCCGCGAAAGCTGCCCGCGGCACCCTTGAGTTTCACCGCTGCGTGTCCGTGCTTCTTGGTCGTTCCATCGGGCAGGGTTTCGATGATATCGCACTCCGCGTAACGGCGGTTGTCGCGCTTGAGGTATTCCCACTCCTCAGGCTCCCAAACGAACTCCAACTTCCGCACCGGACCGTTGAAAAAGTCATCAGCCGCCTTCCGGTTCTTGTCCTTTTTCGGAATCTTCGCCGACGGCACAGGCGGCGGAGTCACCGGAGTCTTCGGCGGAACCGGAGCCGCAACAGGCGCAGCAGGAGCCGGTGCCGGTGCCGCTGCAGGGGTCGCAGGTGCCGCAGGGGTCGCAGGTGCCGCAGGGGTCGC
>SXWH01000262.1 GCA_005791535.1 Verrucomicrobiaceae bacterium
AATCCCCGCGTTTCTGTGCCGGCAGACGGATTTGATCCAGGCGACCGCGGAGACGGGACGCGCGGTGAATGTGAAGAAGGGTCAGTTTCTCGCGCCGGGCGATGTGAAGAATATCGCGGACAAGCTGGTGGCGTTTGGGTGCGAGAAGTTCATGTTCACGGAGCGCGGCACGACGTTCGGATACAACAATCTCGTGGCCGACATGCGCTCGCTTTACTGGATGCGCGAGCTGGGCTACCTCGCGGTCTTTGATGCGACGCACAGCGTGCAGCGCCCCGGCGGCGGCGGCGACAAGACGAGCGGCGACGGGATTCTGGCACCGGTCCTCGCACGGGCCGCGGTGGCAGCGGGTTGCGACGGGGTGTTTATCGAGACGCACGAGAATCCGGCGCTGGCGATGAGTGACGGGCCGAATCAGATTCCGCTGGCGGAAATCGCGCCTTTGCTAAAGACTCTGCTCAAAATCCATGCACTCGTTCAGTAGGCCCTCACTCATTGCTCTGCTCGCAGTCGCGGTGGCTGTGCCGGTGTCGCTCATCGGACAGGACAAGAAGCCCGCTAAAAAGCCCGTTCCCGCTCCGGCAAAGCCCGGCAAAAAGGAACCAGCCGCACCGCCGGCAAAAGGCACCGCAGGGCTTTCGGAGCTGCCGATTCCAAAAGGCGCGCCGCAAAAGGAAATCCGCTTCCCCGTTTACAGCCCGGATGGAAAGAAGACGATGTATTACCGCATCGGCGTGGCGACGTGGGTGGACGACTCTAACATCGAGATGCGGGAAATGGAGCTGCAGACCTACTCCGCAGACGGCAAGGAGGAGTCGCTCGTGAAACTTCCCGACGCGGTGCTGAACGTCCCTACGAACACCATCACGGCGAAAGCGAAGATTACCATCCGGGACGAGCGGTTTGAAATCACCGCAAACTCGCTCTCGTACAACATGGATGCGAAGGACGAGAAAAACGAACCCGACCGCGTGGCCACGCTCGGCGGCGGAGTGAAGATGACCATTTTTGACACCGATTCGATGATCCCGAAGAAGAAGAGCGACGGCCCCGCGATCGAGATCGAACCAATTCCACAAACAGAAGAACCGCCGAAAAAATGAAGCACACTCTCTTTCTCAGTTTACTCTGCACGGCCGCCATTGCGCAGGAGACCGTAACGCCCGTTCCAGCAAAGCCGGCGCCCGGACCGAAGCTCGCCGTACCAGCCGTGGCCGGCGAGAACCCAGCGCCAAAGCGCGCGAAGAAGCCCGGCGGCCCGACCATTATCACGAGCAGCGACGCGACTTTCAAAAACAGCACGCAGACCGCGGAGTTTAAAGGCGAGGTGAACGTGAAGGCGCCGGATTTTGAGATTTCTTGCGACCGCCTGAAGATCATCCTCAAAAAGAAGCCCGCACCCGGCACTGCGCCCGCCGATGCCGCCGCGCAGCCAGACGACGAGGGCGGCATGGGGAATATCGAGGATGCCATCGCGGAGGGAAATGTGATCATCACGCAGGACAAGCCCGCGAAACCCGGCGAGCCGCCTTCGCGTTATCTCGCCAAGGGAAAGCGCGCGGTTTTCACGAATTCCAAAGGCTCGGTAGTCATCACCGGATGGCCGCAGATTCTCGAATCGCAGGAAGGAAAACCGACAAAACAAACGAACGCCCTTGAAGAAAGCACGCGGGTGACTCTATTCCAGTCCAACGACATGATTATCGAAGGACGCTCGGAGGTCATCCTGCACGGCAAGCAACAACAATGATTGCTCCGACTGAATCCGCGACCGGCGCCCCGCCTCTGGGCGCGAATGAATCCGCGACCGGTACCCCACCTCCGGCAGGCAAGGCCATCCTCGAAACGGAGGGTCTGGTGAAAACCTACAGTGGACGGAACGTGGTGAACGGCGTGGATATCAACTGCCGCCGCGGCGAAATCGTCGGCCTCCTCGGGCCGAACGGTGCGGGAAAGACGACGAGTTTTTACATGATGGTCGGTCTCGTTCGACCGAATGCCGGACGCGTTTTCTTCGACGGCCACGACGTCACGGACATGGCGATGTTCAAGCGGGCACGGATGGGCATGGGATACCTGCCGCAGGAGGAGAGCATTTTCCGCAAGCTCACCGTCGAGCAGAACATCATGGCAATCCTTGAGACGACCGAGCTAAACAAGGCGCAGCGCAAGGCTCGCTGCGAGGAGTTACTGGAGCAGTTCGGCATCGGGCACGTCCGCAAGCAGCTCGCCCTTACACTCTCCGGCGGCGAAAAAAGGCGTCTCACCATCGCCCGCTCGCTCGTCACTAACCCGAGTCTGCTGATGCTCGACGAACCGTTCTCGGGCGTGGACCCGATCGCGGTTCAGGACGTTCAAACCATCGTCAGCGACCTTCGCAAACTCGGGCTCGCGATTCTGATCACCGACCACAACGTGCGCGAAACCCTGAGCATCGTGGACCGGGCGTATTTGATCTACGAAGGCCGCGTGCTGATGCAGGGACCGAAGGAGTTCCTTATCGGCAATCCCGAAGCCCGCCGGCTCTACCTCGGCGAGAATTTCTCCATGTGAATTTCCCCCGGAAAAACAAAAACAAAAAAGAAACAAAACCATGCAAACCGCGAACGTAAACATGCCAATCCGGATTACCGGCCGTCACATGAGCATCACCGATGCAATCCGGCAGTACGCCCAGAGCAAAGTGGAGCACATCCACCTCGACTATCCGCGCATTATCGAGGTCCACGTGATTCTCGACGTCGCCAAGCACCGACATTTTGCCGAAATCGTCCTCCACTGCGCGAACCACATCACCATCGAGGCCGACCACGAGTGCGATGACATGTACGCAGCAATCGACGGCGTGATCGCAAAAATCACGCGCCAGATGCGGAAGTACAAGACGAAGATGCTCCGCTCCCACCGCCCGCGGAAATCGGAGGGCAAGCACTTCGATCAGCACGTTCTCCACATCGACGAGACCTTCGAGCTCCACGAGGAATCGGAGCCGAAGCACGTCGAGACCGAGCGTGTTGCCGTGAAGCACCTGTTCGTCGATGAGGCAGTGCTCCAACTGGAGCTCGCAGCGAATCGCCATTTCATCGTCTTCCTCAACGCGAAGAGCGAGAAACTCAACATCCTGCAGCGGCGCCGCAACGGCGGCTACGGGCTGATGGAGTTGGAGATTCCCAGCTAGTCGGGGGCTCTCCATACAGAGACTCAAAACGCTGTGCCGCGCCGCTCCGTGCGCGACACAGCGTTTTTCTTTACTCGGGTCGGGTCGGTGCGTCGTCGGGAATTGCGATAAATCACTATAATTCCCATATCCGGGCACGCAGGTAGCTATTCATCGCTCCATGAGCGAAACGGATAGCCAAATCAGCCGAATCACGATGACCCAAAGTCATCGCGGAGCGCGCCTGCTGGCGATACTGGCCGCCCTTGCTTTCGCAATCATTCCCGCCCGCGCCCAGGTCCTCAATTCGCAGGAACAAGCCGTCGCCAATCTGCTCACCACCGCAGGCGGGCAGCTCCGCAATAAATCGGTGATGCGTCTGGATCCAGCACTTGCCGCCGTGGCCCGAGCACGCGCGAAGGACATGGCCGTTCGCGGCTACTTCGCCCACGTGAATCCGAGCGGCAAAGGACCAAACTATCTCGTTCGCGCCGCTGGCTTCCCCCTGCCCGCCTGGTGGGGAACGGACCCGACCGACAACACAATCGAATCCATCAGCGCCGGCCTTTCGAGCGCATCGCAAACGTGGAGTTCCCTGCTCGACTCCACCCCTCACCGGACACACCTGCTCGCGACACAGACATTCTACCGCGATCAAACCGATTACGGCATCGGCTACTATTACGACGCCGCGTCGCAGTATCGCCACTATTGGGTGATTATCACCGCACCGCCGCGCGCCCTGTCCACGCTCACCATCACATCACCGATCGCGGGCGCAGTGGTTACCGGAAGCAACGTTCCGGTTTCGGGGACCGTGGGTGGAAGCGAACTGACCGGCTGGTTTGAGATTCGAGTCGAAAACGCCGCCGGTAACGGTGCATGGCTGCGTCCGAGCGTTCCGGGCGGACGCGTAATCGGCAACTGGCAGGCGTCACTCCCCGGCTTCGTTGCGGGCAATAATGTCGTCCGGGCCAGGAGCTACACGGACGACGGCACTCTTCTCACGGAAACGACCCGCACCGTGCGATGGGCGGTGTTGAAGCCTCTCACCGTTTCCATTTCGGGCAATGGAAAGGTCACCAGCGGCTTTTCCGGAACCACGCAGCGCGAAGTGGGCGTCAGCTACACGCTCACCGCCGAACCTCTGGATAGTCGCACACTCTTCAGCCACTGGAGCGTCCAGCCTGGCGACAAAACAGTGCAGACCGCGCGCTACACATTCCGCATGGAGGAGGGCGTGTCGCTCGTCGCCAATTTTAAGCCGAACCCATTCTGGGCGCTGCGAGGCTCCTATCAGGTCGTGACGGCTGGAAGCGACGCCGCAAACTCCGCGCAGGTGCAATTCACACTCACGTCCGGTCGTTCTTTCACGGGCAGATTAATCCACGAAAGCGCAGTCTACGCCTTCACCGGCGTGATGACTAGGGATGGCATCGGCACCGTCAACCTCCGCACGGTGACCGGAGAGCCAATCACGCTCACCCTCACAGCCGACCTCGAAGCCCTGACGCCCGTGGTTGCAGCGCGAATCGTTGACTCAAACACCGATTACTCCGTGGCTGCCGAACGTCGCATGCAGACCGGCCCGGGATTGCCGCCGGGCGCATTCAATCTGGCGATTCGCCCCGACATCAACGCACCGGGCACACCGACAGGATTTGGCTACGCGCGCATCGTCGTCGAAGAATTCGGCACTGTAAAAGTCGCGGGTAAACTTGCCGACGGAACGCCTTTCACCGCAAAGACGATCGTAACCAACCCCGGAGTCATTCCGATATTCGCCCGTATATTCAGCGGCTCCGGCGCAGTTGTGGGTAACTTGCAACTCGCCAGCACCGAAACAACGGATGTCGAAGGCTCGGTGTCATGGTTCAAGCCCGAACGCCCGCTCGCTCCGATTTATCCGCAGGTATTCGCCACGCGGAACGTCATCAGCGGCTCGCGCTATCTTCCGCCGAGCGCAGCGACTCCCGCTGTTGACTTCCAGACAGCGAACAACACCGCAAAGCTTACGCTCGCAGAAGGCAATCTCGGCAGCGAGATCACGCAGAGCCTTCGCGTGCAGACAAACAACAGCATCACCCTCGAATTACCCGCGCAGCCTGCGGTGACCGTGTCGTTGAATCCGGCAAACGGACGCTTCAGTGGTTCATTTCTGCATCCGGTCGAAGGCCTCAAGAAGTTCTCGGGACTTATGGACCAGAAGCAACGTGCCGGTCGTGGCTTTTTCCTCGGAAGCACGGAGAGCGGTGTAACCCAGATTGCTCCGCAACCGTAGCGGCGCGCTACGGTCCGGAAATGCCGACAATCGGACCGGCATAGCCCGTCAACTCGAGATACCCGTGCCCTTTCACCGCCCGCCCCTCCCGTGTTCCGGATACATCAATCAGCCCCTCCCAATACGAAACCGGTTGCAGCGCAAGCTCCTGATTCCTCACCGGAGTTCGCACCGCAACTTCGAGCGCGAGTGACTCGACGCGGACTTTCCATCCAATCGGATACCGCGCGCCGGTTTTCGTGCTCGTCCAGAATTCCTCCGGGAACATCGCGATCTCGTCATGCTTTAGATGACGCACGGTGCCATCCGCTGCGATCCAAGAACCGCTTGATGCCCGATCGGCGGTTCCATCCTTCAGCCGCAACCGGTAGATCATCAGCTCCGTACCATCCGAAAACTGGATACTGAACCAGTCCCATCCCGTCTGATTTGCGGCAAGCTGATTCGTGGCCCACTCATGATCAAACCAACTCTCTCCGGTTACATCGAAGCTGCCTTTCGACGTGGACAGTGTGCCTCGCGTGCGCAGCCGCGTGGCCGAGTAGTAATGCGACGCGTGGCCTTCCTCCGCGCTCTTCACGCTGATTCCACGCTCGCCGTGCACGACGAGGGGCTTCGTGTTTTCGAGCGCCAGATTCAGTTCTACTCCATCATGCGCCCCCTTCACCACGAACGCCCCATCGTCGGCCAGTTCGAGATTCCAATCGCCAAGCCATGCGAGTCGCATGCCGGCGGAAAATCCCGCCTCGCCAAACGCGCCGCGTTTGACGGATTGCACGAACTGAAACTTCCCTTCGCTCACATCCGTGACCGCAAAATGGCCGAACTTGATCGAATCAGTCACGAAGCGCGATTGCGCAGGTGAACTACCCGGCTGCCGCACTCCCTGACGGAAAAACGTCAGTTGATACCCGAACGTGCGACCATCCTTCGATTGCAGATTTCCGGTGAAATACCACCACTCGGTTTTGAAATCAGGGTGGACCGAGTGGTCGCGCGGCCATTCATATCGCCACCCGGCTTCCGCGCGCTTCCATGGTTCCGATGCGTTTGCCGGAAAGGGCCCACCCACTAGCAGTATGACAACTATCAGCCAATTGATTCCCATATTCATTCCCCTCTCAAAGCACCTGCAATTTCCGACCTGCCTGCAACGCGCGCCGGCCACCACGCCGCGAGTATCGCGACGGCCGTGAGCCAAAGCGGAATTGCAGCGATGGTCGCCACCGGCGTGCTGAAAGCGATGGTCCAGCCGAAGAACGCCGGATTCACCACCCACGTCAGGACGATCGCGAGAGTCATCCCGGCAAGAATTCCCGAAACGGCAGCCGCTACACCGAGCAACGATGCCTCGCAAAGAACCAGATTGCGCACGAACGCGGGCGTTCCTCCGATTGCACGGAGCAGTGCGATTTCGCGATGTCGCTCGATAACCAGCGCGCTCATCGTGAGGAACACACCTGCCACGGCCACGATTATCGCGACCGTGCGAAGAATCTCCGTAATCGCGAATGTCTGATCAAAAATCCCGAGCACGCGGGCCCGCAGCGCTCGACTGGTATTCACCGAAAACTGCCCGGCATCGGCAAACGCGGCGCGGAAGTCCCGTTCCAGCGCAGCGACATCAGCGCCGGCCTTCAAATACACCGCAGCAGACATCACCCGCAGCGGTCCCCAGTGCTTTCTGTATGTCTCCGCGCTCATCAGAACCATTCCGCGGTCGCGTGAGTAGTCGGCGTACACTCCGGCGATCGGAAAATCGACGACGCCGGTTGCGGTTTGCAATGTCACACTCCCCCGCCCCTTCCCGTGCCGTCTCGCGTAGGGCTCCGTGACAACAACCGCTCCGCCGCCAAATACGCGCGCCATTGCCGCCGCGCCATCCACTCCGCGAAACGCAAGGTTGTCGCGGTATTTTCCGTCCACGACTGCGAGAGTGAATCCCTCATCGCGCGAAATCTCGAAAAAGGTATCGACGCCTTCTGCCTCGGGACGCCCGCGCAGCCATTTCACGGCCTCGTCCGGCATGTAGGAATTCAGGCCGAGCGACTCGTTCGCTGCGGGTGCGATGAACAAGTCAGCAACAATCCCCCGCCCGATCCATGCGTCCAGACTGGTGCGGAACGAGAACACCATCACGACCAGCGCCACGAGCATAGCGACTGCCGACGCGAGCGCGGAAACCGTCACACAATTCCGTCGCATCGATCTCCGCAACCGCTCCGCGGCGAGACGCAGCGGAAGCCACGGCGCGCGGTGAAAAGCGAGCCGGGTAAGCGGCAGCAAAACGGGCGACAAAAGAGAAAAGCCGGCCAGCACAAGAAACGCGGCGGCAAACGCCATCCACGCCGGGCCGGTGCCGAGAGCCCAGAATGCAGCCGCACCAGCGGCCGCGAGCGCACCGAACCCGCCAACCCACAGCCGACGGATGCCCGACTCCTCACGCACCGCGGCAGCAACTCCTCGCAATGCCTCGACCGGCTCCACCCGGGATGCCTCCGCAGCGGGAACCCACGCACCGACGACAGCGGCACCTACACCGTAGCAAACCGCAGTAGCGAGCACCGATGGCTCAATCCAAATACGTTCCACGTTCACCAACGCATAGAGCGATGTCACAGTCTGACTCACCGCTCCGGTGAGCAATCGTGCAAGCATGACTCCGCCAAATGAGCCGAGCAGCACGCCGGGAATCGCGTAGAGCAAAGCTTCGCCCAGATACATCGCGCGAACTCCGGATTTGCTAATGCCGAGCGCGCGAACAATTCCGATTTCCGTCCGGCGTCGCGCAACGGACGTCGAGACGGTATTGAAAACGAGGAACACCGCCACGAGCAGCGACACCATACTGAGCGCAGTGAGATTCAATTGGAACGCCGCAAGCATCCGTCCAAGTTGCGCGCTGCGCTGCCGCGGTGGCGCGATTGGCAAACCTTTTGCATGCGGGCGGATCTCCGCCACAGCAGCCTCAATTGCGAGCGGATCGTGGAGGCGAATCATTAGTGCGTTCACGCGTCCGGGACGCCGCGTCAATTCCTGCGCCCAGCCAATGTCCATGACCGCAATCCGCGAATCCGCGACGGGGAGTTCGCCATCCTCGATCAACGCGAGCACGGTCACCTCCACACGCCTTCCATCCACAACGATCGCCATGCGTGCGCCATTCGTGATGCCGCGAGATTCCGCGTAGGCCCGTGAAAGCGCGATGCCTCCCGGCGTCGAAAGCCACTGCTCGGCAACAATCGGGCTGCTGTTGCTTCGGAGTTCAAAAGTGCGGAAGTCCGAACCGCTGATAAGATCAATACCGATGATTCGGAGATACTCACCCGACGCATCGGGAAAAGTTCCGATTGCCTCAACCAGTCCGGTTACGGCGGAGATCGGAGCGAGTCGTTCGATTTCGGGCCAAATCTTTTCATCGATATCGCCGCGCACTTCAAGATGCGCCTTCCCTGCGACCATATCCACGCTTGCAGCAAAGGATTTCGTGGCGCTGTCATTCGCGATTTGAATGGCAAGGTAAACGGCGATTCCGAGTGCGATCCCGAGAATGTTCAGCAGCGCCAGCACCGGATGCCGCCGGACGTGGCGCGCCACATGCCACCAAAAAATCTGTATGCTTGAGAATCGGATGCCCATCAATTGCGGGAAATACGCATGCGAAGCAATCTCCGGACGATACGATGCTTGCCGTCCGTGCATGTTTCTTTCATCCAGCGTGCGAACAATGGCCGAAAAACCGATGCAGATCGATATCCTGAGCCTCTTTCCCGGCATCGCAGACGCAGTGCTCGGCGAGAGCATGATGAAGCGCGCCCGGGAGAAAGGTGCGGTGGCATTCCGTTCTCTCGACATTCGGGACTGGACGCATGATCGGCACCGTACCGCTGACGATACGCCCTACGGTGGCGGACAGGGCATGGTATTGAAGTGCGGTCCAATTTTCGAAGCCATCGAATCCATCCGCACGCAGGATACGCGCGTGGTTTACATGAGCCCGTGCGGACGGCGCTTCAACCAGGCGATCGCGCAGGAGTTTGCCGAGCGCCGCGGGCACGTTGTATTGCTGAGCGGTCATTACGAGGGCGTGGATCAGCGGGTGCTCGATCATTTGGTCGACGATGAAATCAGCATCGGCGATTACGTTCTCACCAATGGCGTGATCGCGGCTTGTGTCGTGGCGGACGCGATCGTGCGTTTGCTTCCCGGCGTGCTTGGTGATGATGCGAGTGCAACAGACGACAGCTTTTCAACCGGTCTGCTCGAGTTCCCTCAGTATACCCGACCGTTCGATTTCCGAGGCTGGACGGTGCCGGATATCCTTGTCAGCGGGCATCACGGAAACATCGAGAAATGGCGCAGGGCGCAAGCCATCGAGCGCACCCGCGATCGCCGGCCGGACCTTCTTTCGCCAGAATGAAACCAATACTCAGCGTCACCAATCTCTGCATCTCGCGCGATGGCACGCGAATCCTCTCGAACCTCAACTGGACCGTGAATCCAGGCGAGCAATGGGTTATTCTCGGCTCCAACGGTTCAGGAAAAACATCGCTGCTTTCCGCTTTGACAGGCTACCTCACGCCATCGTCCGGAATGCTGTCGCTGCTCGGTGAAACCTTTGGCGATTCGGATTGGCGCAAACTCCGGGAGCGCGTCGGGATCGTGAGCAGTTCCATCCGGCAGAAGGTGCCTGACTGGGATCCTGCGGAACTCGTCGTGATTGGCGGGAAATACGCGATGCTGGATTACTGGGGCCCCATTCGTCGCGCCGACCGCATCGCCGCAGCCAAGGTCATGGAACGCGCGGAGTGTGCCCATCTTGCGAAGCGGGAATGGGGCGTCCTAAGCCAGGGAGAACGGCAGCGCATCTTGATTGCGCGTGCATTGATGGCGAATCCTTCGGTGCTGATCCTCGACGAACCATGTGCCGGACTCGACCCTGTCGCCCGCGAACGATTTCTCGCCTTTCTTGAGCGAATGCTCGAATCGGAAAACGCCCCGACAATTCTATTCGTGACTCATCACGTGGAAGAGATTGTTCCGTCCCTTACTCATGCTCTTCTGCTAGCTGGCGGCACGGTCTGCGCTGCTGGGGAGAAGGCAAACGTGCTTACCACCAAAAACCTCACCAGAACATTTGGCGCACCAGTGAAATTGAGACACGCTGCGGGGTGGTATTTACTGAAAATCCAGAACAGCGAAGAGCGCGAAAGACGGACTCAATTCTTCCGGGCGGTTTTGTCCTGAGCAGTTGGCGGGACTTTGTTGAACTGGAGCAAATCGCCAATGATGTTGAGGGTTTCATTACGAATCGGATCCACGCGCAACCCCGCGTCCTCATCGACATCCTCATCGTCATCGTCGGATTTACTCTTCTCGGGCTTCTCCGCGGTGGTCTCTGATTTCGGTTTCGGCTCAACCTTGGGCTCAAGTTCAGGCTTTCCGGCATTCGCGAGAGTGACCGAATAAACCTTCTCCTCAGGCAGCTTGTGTTTCGCACGTTCAGTCTTGCGAGTTTCCTTTCGAGCCTTGTCCTCCTCCGTTTCGGCCTTTCGTGCCTTTTCATTCAGCGAAATCTTATTTTCCGCGATGCGCTTTTTCATGCGTTCCGCATCCTCCATGATCCACTTGAACTCAGTGTCCGCCGATATACGGGAATTCGAGCGTTGTTTGAGTTCCGCGATATGCAGCGGCTTCTCGATTTTATCGTAGGAAACCGGCTCGATTGTGTCGTAACCAAGCGGGCCTTTCAGCGAGGCCTCTCCGATATCAGACTGGTCCCACAGGGACGGCAGCTTCACGTCGCTGATAACACCGCGGAGCTGGGTGCTTCCTCCCGAAATGCGGTAGAATTTCTGGATGGTAAGTTTGAGCGCACCTGCGCCCTTGCTCATTGGGATGAAATTGCTGATGTCCACCATCGTCTGAACGGTGCCCTTGCCGAAAGTCGAACTGTCGCCGACGACCACAGCCCGATTGTAATCCTGCAGGGCGGCCGCAAAAATCTCGCTCGCCGAAGCGCTGAGTTTGTTTGTCAGCACGACCATCGGTCCGTCGTAAGCAACAGAAGTATCGGTATCCTTCAGTTTCGAAGCCCGACCATCCGTATCCTTCGCAACCACGACATATCCGCTCTTGATAAAGAGTCCGGTGAGGTTGACGGCCTCTTCGAGTGAACCACCACCATTGCGGCGGAGATCCATTACAATTCCGTCGACTTTCTCTGCCTTCAGACGCTCCAAGAGAGCGAGCACATCCTTCGTTGTGCTCTTGGCGTCGGGACGGCGGCTGCGCTCCATGTCTGCGTAAAATGAAGGCAGGATGATCCAGCCGATTCGTTCCGGTGTGCCGTCGGCTTTGGTTCTTTCGATGATCTCGGCCTTCGCCTCCTGCTCCGTGAGTTTGACTTCGCTCCGCTTGATCTCAATGATCTTGCGCTCCGATGAATCCGTCGCATTCACCGGAATCACACGAAGACGGACCACGGTGTCCTTTTTGCCGCGGATCATCTCCACGACCTTGTCGAGACGCATATCAACAGTCTCCACGAAGGGCTCGTCGCCCTGAGCGACAGCGCAGACGCGATCGCCAACTTTCAGGCGCCCGTCCTTTGCGGCGGGCCCACCGACCACGAGTTCGCGGATCTTTGCGTATCCTTCATCACTAGCCAATACCGCTCCAATTCCAACGAGGGATAGGCGCATATTGATGTTGAAACTATCGAGTTGGGAGCGACTCATGTACTCGGAATGCGGGTCGTAAGTTTCGGCCAGCACGGTCAGGAAAGTGGACACCACTTCTTCGGAGGTTTGCTCCTTGAGATTCCGAATCAATTGATCATAGCGCTTTGTGATCACCTTAACCGGCGAATCCACCTTGTCGTTCATCAACGTCCGATCGAGTAATTCGCTCTCAATGCGGTCGCGCCAGATTTTGTCGGCATCCGCCTCGTCCTTAGGCCAAGGTGCCTTGTCGCGACGAAGTTCCGCGAAGCGATTGCTGGAGAAATCGAATTTTTCCTTGAGCAATTCCTTCACTTTCGCAACGCGGACCTCGGCGCGTTTTTTGAATGTGTCGAAAATCTCCACTGCCGCCTGTGTGTTGCCAGCGCTGATTTCGTCATCGAGCGAAGTGGCATATTTGGCGGTAAAATTATCCACATCCTTCTGCGTGAAGAAGAGATGATTGTAGTCGAGACGTTCCAGGTAGTTTTTGAGAAATTGCTTCGAAACGGCGTCGTCGAGCGAACGCTTGCTGAAGTGTGCTTTCTCGAGAAGTTCTCCAACATTCGAGGCGACCTTGCGCAAATCCGGATCCGGAGCCCCGGTGACGAAAGGAGCCACCAGAAATGAGGTTGCGATGGATGCCAGAAGAATGCCGGTAGCTTTTTTCATACGATTGAGTCTGATTGGAAATACTCGCCCAGTAACGTCGATACGGAAACCTGTTTTCCTCGCGGCGTCACGTGGAAAATAGCGGATTTCTTACGCTTGCGGCTCAATTCGCGTAGGGTCTTAGCACTTTTAGAAGGCTTGAAGCGGTGTAACATGCTTGGAATCATTGAAAAACCGATACATTCATTACGCGCACATTTCGGAGGGGAAATTTCGGGCGGTATTGAAGCTGTTTTGTGCGGACGTTCCTGCG
>SXWH01000263.1 GCA_005791535.1 Verrucomicrobiaceae bacterium
GCAACGTGCGCGAACTCGAAAATGCTATCGAGCGCGCGTGTGCGCTGTGCGACGACAACACGATCCGCGTCTCGGATTTGCCGCCGCATGTCGTCCAGCAGGTCGGCGGTCCTGTTGAGCCGTCCGGTGGGCCGCTTCCTGTCGGAAAGAAGCTCGATGAATTCGTTCACGATACCGAGAAGCGATTCATCGAAGAGACGATTAAGTTTAATAACGGTAATCGCGAGAAGGCGGCGAAGATGCTGGGCATCAGCATGGCCACGCTCTACCGAAAGCTGGAAGTGAAGGCCTCGAAGGCAGCCAAGTAGGCTCTCAGCCCCATGGCGTCTGCGGAATTCCTGCTGATCGACAACAGCAACTCGTTCACGAAATTCGCGCTCTCTTCGCGCGACGCAGTCGGTCGTCCACGCAAGCTCAGAACTGCGGACGTCGCGCTGGAAACGTTGCGACGTGTTTTGAAGGGATGGAAGTTTGCGCGCGTGGTGATGTGTTCGGTCGTGCCGGCGAAGCGGGATGTTATTGCCGACTGCTTTAAGGGGCTTCCCATTCACGAGACAGGATTTCGCAGCAGGCTGGGAGTCGGAATCGACTACCCGAAACCGGCGAGCATCGGTGCGGACCGCCTGGCAAACGCGGCGTACGCAGCTGCAGCTTTCGGCGCGCCCTGCGTTGTCGTGGATTTCGGTACGGCGGTGACTTTCGACATCATCAGCGCGGAACGGAAATATGTTGGCGGGGTGATCGCTCCGGGACTTGAGGCCATGACCGACTATCTTCACCAACGCACGGCCTTGCTGCCGAAGATATCGCTCATCGAGCCGCCCGGACCGATAGGGAAGTCGACGAAGCACGCGATGCTGGCCGGAGCAGTATACGGCTATCGCGGGCTCGTTAGGGAGATTCTCGCCGAGATTCGGCGGGAGCTTGGTGTGAAGAAGCTGCGAGTCGTCGCAACCGGCGGGTATGCACAGCTCATTGCTGCCGGAGTCCGCGAAATCGATTCGATTCATCCCAGTTTGACGTTGGAAGGTTTGCGATTGATTGGGGCGATGAATTTCGCGGACCGGCTGTCCTAAGAACGGACGGTCGCTTTACGTTTTTCTGACAAAGGCCGCACTCGCGCCTGACAACCCGCGAGACTTCACGCGCCATACTCCGGAATATGAAAACACGACTTCTCTCATTGTTCGTATTGTTTATTGCGACACTTGCCGGCGCGGTGGCCGATGGCCTGATCATAATCCACAATCCGCCGCCGCCCAGACCCCGGCCCGATTTCATCCGCCCTCACTTCGTCTTCGCGCCGCTCGAAGTGGTCTTTCACAAAGTGGATGTCGATATTTCCGGGCAGAAGGCCACGACGCGCGTCGAGCAGGAGTTCTTTAATCCCAACAACGCAAACCTCGAGGGCGAGTATATCTTCCCAATCCCGAAGGGCGCGCACCTCGACAAGTTTACCATGCGAATCGGCGACAAGGACGTGGAGGCTGAATTGCTTGATGCTGCCAAAGCGCGGTCGATTTACGAAGACATCGTGCGCCGCCAGAAGGATCCGGCGCTGCTCGAATACACCGGTCGTGCGGCGTTTCGGGTGCGTATATTCCCAATCGAGCCTCTTTCGCGTAAGAAGGTGAATCTTGAGTACACCGAGCTGCTGAAAGTGGACGGCGGACTCGCGTCCTACACGTATCCGTTGAACACCGAGAAGTTCTCGGCGCAGCCGCTGAAGACGGTCGGTGTGCGCGTGAGAGTGAATGCGGATTCTCCGCTCAAGGCGCTCTATTCTCCCTCGCATCCGGTCGACATCAAACGCGACGGCGATCGCCGCGCAACGGTCGGATGGGAGGCTTCGAATGTGAGGCCGGATACGGATTTTCAACTCATCTTTTCATCCGGTGAGACCGAGATGGGTTTGCACCTGCTGACTCACAAACGTGCAGGCGAGGACGGGTGGTTCCTTCTCCTTGCTTCGCCCGGCGCGGAAATGGGTAAATCGAAGGATGTAAATCCGAAGGATGTTGTGTTTGTCATGGATACAAGCGGATCCATGGCCGGAAAGAAATTGGAGCAGGCCAAGCGCGCGATGAATTTTTGCGTGGAGAATCTGAACGATCAGGATCGCTTTGAAATCGTACGGTTCTCGACCGAGGCGGAACCGTTGTTTGATAGGTTGGCAGACGCCTCGCGAGCAAATCGCGACAAGGCGGCGGATTTCATCAAGGGGCTGAAGCCAATCGGCGGGACCGCCATATCCGAAGCGCTGCAGTCGGCGCTGAAACTGAAATCGAACGACGCTTCGCGGCCGTTTGTGGTTGTGTTCCTCACGGATGGAAAGCCGACTATCGGCGAAACCGACGAGGACCGAATCGTCGCGAAAATTTCGGGGGAGCAGGGGACGAATACCAGGATCTTCTGTTTTGGGATCGGCACGGACATCAATACACACTTGCTGGACAAAATCACCGAGCGCACCCGTGCAGCCTCGCAATTCGTGCTTCCCGAGGAGGACCTCGAGGTGAAGGTGTCGAACTTTTTCATGAAAATCCGTGAGCCAATGCTGGCCAACGTGAAACTGGATTTCCCGGCCGAAGTGCGTGTGACGAAGCTTTATCCGAATCCGCTCCCGGATTTGTTCCGCGGTGAGCAACTCGTGCTGACCGGGCGTTATTCCGGCGAAGGGGAGGGTGAGATCGTGATGGATGGCACGCTCAACGGGCAACCGAAGCGGATGGCGCAGAAAGTCCGTTTCTCCGGCGACTCCGGCAACGAATTCATCGCCCAATTGTGGGCTCTCCGTCGAGTCGGCTGGCTGTTGGATGAAATCCGGCTTCGCGGCGAGAACAAGGAACTCCGCGATGAAGTCGTGGATCTCGCGCGGCGCTTTGCGATCGTGACACCGTACACGAGCTACCTGATCGTGGAGGACGAAGCGCGTCGCGGAGTGCCGGTGGCGAACCGGACGCTCCCGATGCTCGATCGCGATCGCGTTGCACAGACTTACTTTAAAAAGAACTACACCGACATGCTTTCCACGAAGGATGGCTATGGCGGCGCGCTCGCGGGCCGCGGAAATTTCGCGCTCAAGCAGGCGGAATCCGCCCCGGTCGCGCTCGAAAAGGCGAAGCAGGAAAATCTGGGCGGCCTTATTGCCGGTAACGCGAGCGCGGATGCCGTTCAGTCCGCCGGAGCTGTTGCTGCGGCACCGACCGGCGGCATTTATCTGGACAAACGCTCAAAGGCGACGCCGGCCAAGGGAATGGCGGGAGATATCGCCAAGCGAGCTACCGACGTGGAGCAGGATGCGCGGATGGTTGCTGGGAAAACGTTCACCCAGAATGGTGCGACGTGGAATGATACGGCTATCCAGTCAGCTCAGAACCCGGTGCGGAAGCGCGTGCAGTTTGCATCCGGCGACTACTTCGCGCTGCTCGACAAGAGTCCGGAAGTCTCGCAATGGCTTGCGCTGGGAAACAACGTGACCTTCGCGCTCGGCGGCGAGATCTACGAGGTTTACGAGTAGGCGGGCCTCCCTACGAACGAGCGGCGAGGTTTTTCACGACCTTCGTCGTGGCTTCGAGTTCCTCCAGCTTTTTCAATGATTCCGCCTGTCTGAGTAGGAGCTTCTCGTTCTGCTCCCGAATTGATTTGAGAACATCGACGGCATTACGCGGCTTCTGGGCGGGCGTCTGCGAATTGGCGTAGGGCAACGAGACCAGGGCTGCTGCGGCAAGAATTGCGGTGAGGGTTTTCATTTGCCCGCACCTCCGCCGCGGGTTGCGTGAATCCGTGCCAAACGAAGCTCTTCGGCGATGGCCGTCATCCGCTTTTCCATCGCGTCCTGGTTTGCCGTAAACTGAATTTGTTGCTGCTCGATTTCGCCGATGAGTCGCGCGATCTCGATGGCTTCGGGAGTGGCGGCGGCCGGTTGCTGACCGCTGGTGGGCTGCGCGAGCAGAGCGCCGAGGGTTATCGCGGCGGCACACGCGCAGAACGTGGTGATGGGCTGTTTCATGGTTCTCACGAAAGCGGGAATCGCGCCCAACAGATACGGAAAAGTTTTTTTTGCATGTTGGCATAACCATTGCTAAATTCATTGGTGCGACGCCCAACTTCGCGCCAATACCAACCAACAATCCGACAACCGACATGGCAGGCCTATCCCAAACTCAGAGCCTTTCACAACAACAGGTTCTGGCTCCGCAATTGCAGCAGAGTCTGCAAATCCTTCAGGTTCCGATGCTCGAGCTCCGCTCGCTGATTCAGCAGGAAATCGAAGGCAACCCGACGCTGGAGGTTGAGGACAATGAGCCGAAGATCGAGGACAAGCAGCGCGAATCGGAGGAGTTTCGAGAGGAGTTCGACAAGCTCTCGAAGCTCGATGACGAATGGCGCGATTACATGGCGCAAAGTGCAACTTTTGTCCGGCGCAGTTCGGAGGATGATGAGCGCCGGCAGTTCTTTTTCGATTCTCTGACGCAGGAGCAGACGCTTCAGGAGCACCTTTTTGAGCAGCTTCGCGGCACGGATTTGTCCAAGTCGGACATCCAGCTTGGTGAACTGCTAATCGGGAACATCGACGACAGCGGTTTCCTCACGACAACTCCCGAAACGATCGCGGGAAACACGGGGCTTGATGTTGATGACCTGAATCGGGTGCTCGAAGTCGTTCAGACCTTTCACCCGGTCGGTGTTGGCGCTCGCGACCTTCGCGAGTGCCTGCTGATTCAACTCAAGCGCATTGGAAAGGAAGGTTCGCTCGAGTGGAAGATTGCATTGAACCACATCGAGGACCTCGGGAAGAAGCGCTTCCCGGAAATCGCGCGCCGCTGTGGGACTAATGTTGATGCCGTTCAGCGTGCGGCGAATTTCATTGCCACACTCGATCCCAAGCCGGGTCAGATTTTTTCGCCAGACCCGAATCATTATGTATTGCCGGACGTCACGGTGGAAAAAATCGGCGGCGAGTGGGTGATATCGCTGAACGGTGATCAGATTCCGCATTTGCGAATCAGCAACACCTACAAGGACCTGATGGCGCAGGACGGCAACAAGGAGGACGTGCGCGAATACATCCGCGAAAAAATTCGCAGCGGGAAGTTTCTGATTAAGAGCATCCATCAGCGCCAGCAGACGATTTCGAACATTGCTCACGAAATCGTCGCTCGGCAGAAGGAGTTTCTTGAGAACGGACCGAGCGGATTGAAGCCGATGACAATGGTTCAAATTGCGGAGGTTGTCGGAGTGCACGAGACAACCGTCAGTCGCGCGATTTCAGGCAAGTATATGGCGACGCCACACGGCGTTTTCGAAATGAAGTATTTCTTCACGCCGGGGTATCAAACAGCGGGTGGTGAGTCGATGAGCAACACGAGCGTGAAAGGTGTGATCGCCGAAATGGTTGCAAAGGAAGATCCGCTGAATCCGCTGAGCGACAAGGAGATCGTCGAGATGCTTGAAAAGAAGGGCATTCCGATCGCGCGCCGCACTGTGGCGAAGTATCGGAATGAACTGAACATTCTTCCGAGTAACATGCGGAAAAGCTTCTGACGCAGGGCTTCGCGTTTTCCGGATTTCTTCCCGTGGCCTTTCCTTGGGAATGGGTCTAATGTGGTGCCATGAATCCGGACACCGAGATCCTTCGCCGACTGCCGAAAGTTCTGCTCCACGAGCATCTCGATGGAGGCCTGCGTCCGGCGACGGTGATCGAGCTTGCGCGGGATTGCGGGTATGCGGGACTCCCCGTCACCGATCCGTCCGAACTCGGCGCGTGGTTTCATCGCGGGGCGAATAAAGGCTCGCTGCCGGAGTATCTGGAGGGCTTTGTGCATACGTGCGCGGTAATGCAGACGCGCGCCGCGCTGGAGCGCGTGGCGTTCGAATTCATCGAGGATATGCAAGAGGACGGTGTGGTGTACGCGGAGTGCCGTTTTGCGCCGTGTTTTCATTTGGAAAAAGGTCTAACTCCCGAGGCTGTCGTCCAGGCGGTGCTGGATGGATTTCGGCGCGGCGAGGCTGCATATGGCGTGCGGTGGGGCCTGATTATTTGCGGAATGCGGCACCGCACGGATTCACTCGAATGGGCCGAACTCGCGATTGCATTTCGGGATCGGGGTGTGGTGGGGTTTGATCTCGCCGGAGAGGAAGCCGGCTATCCGCCGAAGAAACACGCCGAAGCATTTCAGGAAATCCAGCGTGCAAATTTTTACTCTACTCTGCATGCCGGCGAGGCCTTCGGGGTCGCGAGCATCTGGCAGGCTCTGCAGGTTTGCGGAGCGCACCGGCTGGGGCATGCGACGCGACTCACGGACGATATGCATATCGTGGACGGCCGGATCGTACACCTCGGAACGCTGGCGCAGTACATTCTCGATCGGCGTATTCCGCTGGAGATGTGCCTTTCATCCAACGTTCATACGGGCGCTGTCCGAACGATGGCTGATCATCCGTTCAAGCTCTATTTCGATCGCGGGTTTCGCGTCACCATCAACACGGACGACCGGCTGATGAGTGACACGACGATGACGAAGGAGTTCGCCATCGCAGTGAGTCAGTTCGGGCTTGGGCTCGGCGATTTGGAGAAGGTAACGATCAACGCGATGAAGAGCGCTTTCATCCATTTTGATGAGCGGCTCCGCTTGATCTACGACGTGATCAAGCCCGGATATGAAGCGGTGGACGGCTAGCGGGCCGGGGTGATCAAGAAGTTGTCGAATTCTCCCGTGGCCAGGACGCCCGCCTGATGCGCGCAGACCACGATTCCCGCGTGGACGATGGCCCCAAGATTTGCAGGGATTTCCTCGCCGACTTTCGTCCACTTCTGTCCGTCTTGCGATTCGAAGCCGGTGATGGTTCCGCCGGTTCTTACGAGTTTAAGCCAGAGCGGTGGTTTGCGGTTCGGCACTTCCACCGAGATTGACTGTTTTGCCGGTTCCTTCCGCGACACGAATTGCGCTTTGCCGCCGGGGCCGATCGCGAGCATGGCGTGAGTGGATTCCTTTGTATAGTCAGTGCGGATCATGATGCCCGCTTTGCTCCACGGGTGAGGGCCTTGAACATTGGTGACGCGTACGACCATCTCAAAATCACCCTGCACCGCCTGATTGGCGAAATGGAACGAATCTGCGAGCGCCCAGATGTCTTCGCCGCCGCCCTTAATGGTGTATTTTCCCGCCTTCGGGTCGAAGGTCGCCACCGGGAGCACGGACATCGGGCCGACATGTTGAATTGAAAGCGGCGAGTCCGGCGAGAATCGTATCGCGACTGATTCGCCGAGGCCGTAGCCGGCTTTCTCCGGCGAGATCGGGGCGCTTAACTCCACCTCGTAAAGACGGGCGTTGTTATCCTTCAGATTCCATGAGCCGCGGGTGATTACGATTCGTGCGTATCGCGCGGAGAATGGCTTCACGAGCCGGTCACACGTATCGGAACGGTTTCCGAAAACGGTATCTGCGATAGTCCAGGTCGAGCCGTCGTTTCCGTACTCTAGGCGGAAATCGCGGAGCCGGTTCGGGTTTTGAATCGCGGGTTTCGGCACAAGGCGGACTGCCCAGCGTCCGATTTGTTTTTCGGCACCGAGGTCGAATTGAATCCACTTGTCTCCCGGGCCGCTCGCGTACCAGCGGGTGTCGAGCTTGCCGTCGTTTGCATACTCCGGCTTGTCGTCTTTCTCGGTATTCGCTCCGGAGACGGTGACTTTCGCAGATGCTGCGAAATTGGATTTTCGTCGCGCCTCCTCGTCCTCCTGCGTGAGTTTCTCGGCCTTTGCGATGGCCTCCTTGACCGCCGGAGCGAGGCTGCTGCCCGGTTTGAGTTTTGTCTGGAACTCCCGTAGTGCTGCGAGTCCCGCTGCGCGCTCCGCAGAATTGCGGGCGGTTTTCGCGGCGGAGTTCACCATGTCGAAGCCGGTGAGATCGTCCTCGAACGGCTTCGCGACTTTTTTGAACTCGGAGAGGAAGGCGAAATCCCGCTCATGATTTGTCGTGGTGAATTGCCGGAAGAGCGGTGCCGCGGCTGCCACGTTGCCGTCGTGGTAGGCCTTAATCGCAAGAAACAGCGTCGCAAGCGATTCGTGATTGGTGCGGCTGAAACGGTCTGCTGAATTCGCGGTCACCGAAGCGGTGGAGCCGGCTACCGGTGCAAATTCCACGAAAAATCGCCCGATTGCGGTGTCTCGTTCAAGCGAAGCGAGAGTCGATGCGGCCGCTTGCGAGTTCCCTGCGAGCTGGTGTGCGAGTGCCTGAAAAACGAGAGCCCATGACCTTTTGTCGCCTTTGGATTTTTCGGCAAGGGCCCGGTACGCCTCGATCGCTGGCGCGACATTTCCCTGCACGAGAAGGTCTCTTGCCGCCGTCCACTCGGGTCCGAAACTTTCCAAGCTCGCGGTTTCGATTCCCGGAGGGACCTCCTTTTTCAATGCCTTTGCGATCAGCCATCCTCCGATGCCGACTCCGCCTACGAGCACGACCAAGGTCGCAATCGTCACGATACTGTTCACTTTTCTGGAGCCGGAATCTTCGAGGACTACGCGGCTTTTCTCTTTCTTGGAACCGCCGCTCGCTTGCTTCTGTGCCTCTTCGCGGGCGAATTGAAGCTGCTCAATGAATTCGTCGTAGCTCGCGTAGCGGTCATCCGGATTCTTTGAGAGGGTCCGGTTGATGACGAAAGCCGTCGAGTTGGTAACATCCGGAGCCCACGCCTGTATGCTTACGGCATTTGCTTTCAGATGCTTGAGGGCCACTCCGGTTGCATCCGGGGCTTCGAATGGAGGGCGCCCGGCAATCGCGTGAAACAGCGTGGCCCCGAGCGAATAGATATCGCTACGAAAATCCTCGGGAACCCGGTTGAGGCGCTCCGGCGACAGATAGTATGGCGTGCCCCATATTTCACCGGAGTTCGCGGCTTCCTGCTCCAGAAAAAGCGCCAGGCCGAAATCCACGATTTTTGCCGAACCGTCTTCGCCGAAGAGTATATTTCCCGGCTTCACGTCGCGGTGGACCAGTCCGCGTTCGTATCCTGCTTTGAGTCCGTTTGCGATCTGGATGCCGATTTCGAGCACGCGAGCCTCGGGCAGGCGGCCGCGTTTTTCCATCAGGTCGTCGAGCGTGCCGTTGGCGACCATCTCCATTGCGAGATACACGTGCCCCTCGTCGGCACCGAAAGAAAATACCCTGACAACGTTTGGATGGTTGATCGACGCGGTCACCTGGGCCTCGCTTTCGAACTGTCGCACGAACTCCGGGTCTTCCGCGTATTCGGTTCTCAGTAGTTTCAGGGCCACCAGACGGTTCAGGTTGTTGTCCACCGCCTTAAAGACAAGCCCCTGCCCGCCGTGTCCCAATACTTCCATCAATTCGTAGTGGCCGAATTTGCGCCGTACGTTGATCGGTGTGCCGCACACCGGGCAGGTTCGTTCTGCGAAGATTTGGGCACCCGTGACGTCGAGGCTGGTGCCGCACGCGGGGCAATTCTCTGTTTGTGTGGCTGGCATGATTCGGGTTCGGCGCTTCGCGCCTGTCGCGGCCTGTTCTCTCTAGCAGGCGGTGTGCAAAAGAACTTGGCAAATTGGCGCTTTTTTCTGGGGCTCTTCATCGTATTGCGCATCCCGTTCTGCAAGTCCCAATTCCGTCGCGCTCTCTGATTTGAATCTGGCGCTCGCAACCGATTCGGTGCCATCAGTTTCCCGTTTCCTCGCATCCGGGTTCAATCCGTCCGGTTCCGGGGGCGAAACCGGACGGCTGGCCAGCCCTAAAAAGCCCGCCTGATTGCCCGGAATCTCCGTTGAATCTGTCGGAAAATCTTACGATTCCGAGCGCTCGGGGTATCCGTTGTCATGGTGGCTGAAAATAGTTTTCTCTGTAGAATCAGGGTTTTGATGTAGAAATTGAAAGTTGGCATGTGAGTTGCTTTTGCCGTAAGGCAGACTCTACGACGTCAATACTCACCCATCTGCCAATCATACCCGAATCCGCTGTTAAAATGAAAAAGACCGCACTCTTATCCGCTATCGCACTCGCCGGGGCCTTGCTGCCCTCGACTTCAAACGCCGCGCTGCTCGTTGAGCAATGGATGGGAGCGGGAAATTCCGGTCTCGCGGGCGTGGATGCGGCGATCGCCAGCCGCCCGGCGGATTACTCCGGCGTTTACAACATTATCGATTTCACCGATGACCCGGCGGGCTTCGCCGGACTTATTCCGGGGAGTGTCTTCTGGCCGTCTGCAGGCGGGTTGAATCTGGGGACCGGGCATCCGCTCAACACGAACTTCGGTGCGCGTGTGTCGGGGACGGTGAGCATTTCCACGGCGGATACTTACACCTTCCGGACTTTTGCCGACGATGGCGTGCGGCTGCGCATTGGTGGGACGACTGTGATTTCTGACAACTCTTACCATCCGGAGACTCAATTGCTCGGCAGTATCTTTCTTACTCCGGGGACGTACTCGCTCGATTTGATCTTCTTCGAAGGTGGTGGCGAGGCTTCGCTGGAGTTTGCCGTGCAGCAGGGTGCCGGGCCGTTTGGCCACGTGGGTCAGATCGGAGGGCCGACGTCGACTAGCACCGTTCCGGATGGTGGCTCCGGTGTGGCGTTGCTTGGTCTGGCACTCAGTGCTTTGGCGGGTTTTCGCAGGAAGTTTGCGATTTGATTTTTTGTCTCACGACGAAACGCAAAAAAGCCCGTCAGCCGGAAGGCTGACGGGCTTTTTTATGCGAATGGTTTTCGCGGATCGTCGTTGGCTAGAACGCGCGGATTGCGTTTCGGATGCCGTGAACGTTCCAGAGCGTGTCGTTCACGTCGCGCACGGTGTCGACAGCGTTCTCGCGCTTCATGCGCTCGACGCTCACGTTGCTGGCTTCGACGCTCTTCTGCTTCTGGTATTGGCGATATTCGGCGTCCGAAACGACGCCATCGCGATTGTAGTCGGCGACGGCTGCGGTTTGGAATGAAGCGCATCCGGAGAACCCGGCTGCTGCGATGGCACTGAGGATGATCAGGTTTTTGTTCATAGTGTATTTAGAAAATTTCTGCCTGTTTCGGTTTAGTAGTAACGGCGGCCGCGATAATACGGGGAATCGTATCCATCATACCGGTAACCACGGTAGCCTCGGTAGTAGCGATCGTCGCGACTCGGGTCCAGGTTCGGGTGATTCACGTCTGTCGGCTGGCCGCCATCCATTTTCTCAATTTTACGTCCCACATAAGGATCGCGCGGCATTTGTTGCATCGTGGTGGTGTCGCAACCCGTAAAGAGAACGACCGGAGAGAGGAGAATAAGCATCTTCTTCATGCGGGACGATTTTCGTGCGAATTACAGGAACTCGCAAGTCCGAATTGCGTGAAATCCCTCGTCGCTGCCAGATTCGATTGTTGCGGAATTTTCGCGATTGCATCCGCAGAGCAAGCCGTCCTTGCCATCCTGCAGCGACGCCGCTAGGGTCCGCGCCCTTTTACTATGAGCAGAGAGCCGAGCAAACACCCGGGAAGTCTTCACCGCCATTGGTCACGTCAGGTTACTGACGGCCCCGAACGCGCCGCGAGCCGCGCCATGCTGCACGCCGTTGGGTTTGCACGCGAGGACTTCAAGAAGTCCCAAGTCGGCATCGCCAGCACGTGGAGCATGGTAACGCCTTGCAATATGCACATCGACAAACTCGCCCGCGAAGCCGAGGCCGGTGTCGGCGCAGGTGGTGGAAAAGGAATCATCTTCGGCACCATCACGATTTCCGACGGCATCTCGATGGGCAGCGAAGGAATGAAATACTCGCTCGTTTCCCGTGAGGTCATCGCGGACAGCATTGAGACGGTGATGGGGTGCGAAATGCTCGACGGCCTTGTGGCAATCGGCGGTTGCGACAAGAATATGCCCGGCTGCCTTATTGCGATGGCGCGTCTGGATCGTCCGGCGGTGTTCGTTTATGGCGGAACGATTTTGCCCGGCTGCATCAACGGCATTCTCGCCGAGAAGCGTCTGAACAAAGAGCGCGCCTCGTTACTCGCGGAGAAGCCGCTCGATATCGTCTCGTGCTTCGAGGCGGTCGGCAAACATGCCGGCGGTCAGATCGACGAACGCGAGCTCGCGCTTATCGAGGAGCACGCGATTCCCGGCGCCGGATCCTGCGGCGGAATGTACACCGCAAACACGATGGCCAGCGCGATCGAAGCGCTCGGCATGTCGCTTCCGAACAGTTCCGCGCAAAACGCCGTATCGCGTGAGAAGGCGATGGACGCCCGCGCTGCCGGCGTCGCCGTCGTCGAAATGATCAAACGCGGTCTGCGTCCGAGCGACATCCTCTCCCGCGAGGCGTTTGAAAACGCGATTGCCGTCGTAATCGCGCTCGGTGGTTCGACAAATGCCGTCCTTCATCTCATCGCCATGGCTCACGCCGCAAACGTGAAGCTCGAGCTCGATGATTTCACGAAGATCGGCAGGAAGGTTCCGGTGCTCGCGGATTTGAAACCGAGCGGACGTTTCCTCATGTCGGAACTCGTCGCCATCGGCGGCCAGACTCCGCTCATGAAGATGATGCTCGAGGAAGGTCTGTTGCACGGCGATTGCATGACCGTCACCGGCAAGACGCTGAAGGAAAACCTCAAGCGCGTGAAACCATATCCGAAGGGGCAGGAAATCATCCGCCCGATGAGCAACCCGATCAAAAAGGACAGCCACCTTGTCGTGCTCTACGGCAACCTCGCCCCCGGCGGCGCTGTTGCGAAGATTTCCGGCAAGGAAGGACTCAGCTTCTCCGGCAAGGCGATAGTTTTTGAAAACGAGCAGGATGCACTCAAGGCAATCCTCGCGGGCGACGTGAAGAAGGGGCATGTCATCGTCATCCGCCACGAAGGACCGGTTGGTGGTCCGGGAATGCGCGAGATGCTTTCGCCGACCAGCGCGGTAATGGGCAAGGGCCTCGGCAAGGATGTCGCGTTGATTACAGACGGACGCTTCAGTGGCGGTTCGCACGGGTTTGTTGTCGGTCACATCACGCCGGAAGCGGCGCTTGGCGGACCGCTCGCCATCGTTAAGAATGGCGACGCGATCACCATCGATGCATCGAAGCGCACCATCGATCTCGGGGTTTCGAAGACCGAAATCGACGCGCGGCTGAAGAAGTGGAAAAAGCCTGCGTCGAAGTACACCCGCGGCGTGCTCGCGAAGTACGCAGCCACCGTGAAGAGCGCCAGCCAGGGCGCGGTGACGGACCTTCTGTGATTTCCCGGGCGCGTTCAGCGTCTCCAATTCCGATGATGAAACAAATCGTGCTCGGCTCACGCGGCTCCGCGCTTGCGGTTGCCCAGATTGAGCTGACCGAGGCTGCGCTCGCAGCGAAATGCCCGGGCTTGGAAACACGACGCGAGATTTTCGTGACGCGCGGCGATCAGAAGCTCGACCTCAATCTCCTGCGCGCCGGTGAGGCGGGAGGAAAGGGATTATTCACGAAGGAGCTCGAAGAGGCGCTGCTCAGCGGCTCCATCGATGTCGCGATTCACAGTCTGAAGGATCTCCCGGGCAACAATCCCGAGGGACTCGAACTCGTCGCCGTGCTCGAGCGCGCTCCCGTAGGCGATGTGCTTGTTTCCAAGCTGCCCGGCGGACTCGACGCGCTGCCGCAGGGTGCTCGCGTGGGCACGAGCAGCATCCGCAGGGCGCGGCAGTTGGCGTGGTTGCGTCCCGATTTGAAGATCGAGGAATGGCGCGGAAACGTCCCGACTCGGTTGCGCAAGTTTGGCGAGAATGCCGATGTTTCCGCGATCGTCCTCGCCGAAGCGGGACTCCGCCGTTTGCATTACGCTCTCGATTTTTCCACCGGCAAGCTGGTCTGCGAAAGCGGGGAGTTTTGCGCCACTTCGCTGCTTGGAAAACTGCTCCCGGCTATTGGTCAGGGTGCGGTTGCTTTGCAGGCGAGGGCGGATCGTGCGGAAGTCCGTGAGGTGCTCGCACAAATCAATCATGAGCCCACTATGATCGCCATCCGCGCCGAGCGCGAAGTGCAGCGGCTTCTTTCTGGCGATTGCTCGCTGCCGGTCGGTGTGAGCACGGAGCTGAATGGCGACCGCATCGCAATGCGGGGAATTTTATTCGGTGCGGAAGGCCGTCCGCCGGGCGAGGGGACTGCGGAAGGGCATGTCTCTGAGATTGGCAGAGTTGCAGCGGAACTTGTCGCGCGCATTTCCCCGCTGGCGTAAGCCGCACCCGCCGCGATACCTTCGGCGTAGATTTCTAATATGACCGAAGCCGAATCTGCCGAAACCGGATGGAAGCCAATGGCCGTGCGTTCTGCGCTGTGTCTGGTTTTCACGCTCATCGGATGGGGCATGCATTCGCAGTGGGCGTTTGCTGTCGCGTATCTCTTCGGCGGATGGGACCTCGCGAAGAAAGTGTGGGAGGGCATGCGCGAAGGCGAATTCGGCACGGACTTTCTGATGTTCCTCGTCGCCGTCGGCGCGGCGGTCATTGGCGAGCCGGATGAAGGCGCGATTCTCATGTTCCTTTTCTCTGCGTCGGGAGCGATGGAGCGCTTCGCCTATGGCCGCACCAACCGCGAGATCAACAGCCTGCTCAAGCACGCGCCGAAAACCGCCCGCCTGCTCGAAGGCGGCGTCGAGCGCGAAGTCGCCGTTGCAGATTTGCAGCCGGGCCAGCATGTGCGCGTCACGGCCAACGAACAGGTGCCCGTGGACATCCTCATCGAGCGCGGCGAAAGCGCGTGCGACGAAAGCATGCTCACCGGCGAGGCCGAACCGGTCACGAAAACCACCGGCGAAACCGCGCTCGCCGGTACGCTGAATTTGCACGGCGTTTTCGAGGGCCGCGTCCTGCGGGCGGCGGAGGACAGCGCTCTCCAGCGCATCATCCGGCTCATCGAAGGCGCGCAGCACCTCAAGGCTCCGTCGCAGCGGTTCACCGACCGATTCGGCACGCGCTACACCGCGCTCGTCGTTTCGCTGTGCGGGCTCATGTTTCTCGTTTGGTGGCTCGGATTCAATCGTTCCCCTTTCGAGGGAAATCACAGCGCATTTTACCGCGCGATGACGCTCCTCGTCGTCATGTCGCCGTGCGCCATCGTGCTGTCCGTGCCGTCCGCGATTCTCTCCGCCATCGCGTTTGGCGCGAAGAACGGCATCCTCTTCCGCGGCGGCGCGGCCATCGAGACGCTCGCCGGAGTCACCGCCGTCGCGATGGACAAAACCGGCACGCTCACCGAGGGCAACCTCCACGTCATCGGCGTCGAAGTCATCGAGGGCACCGAGGCCGAAATCCTTGCCGCAGCGGGAAACATCGCGCGCCTTTCCAATCACCCCATGTCCCGCTCGCTCGCCCGCGATGCGGCAAAGCGCGGCATCCCGGTCGAAGCGCCCGGTGATTCCGAGACCGTCGCCGGACAGGGCGTGCGTGCGACCTGGCGCGGTCAGCCCGTCGTCCTCGGCAACCGCGAACTCGCGCTCACCATGCGCCCCGGCCATCCGCTTCTCCCGCCGCCGCGTGACGCCAGCGAAGTGTGGCTCATCTCCACTGGCATGGCCGGCCGCATCCTTCTGCGCGACCGTCTCCGCCCCGAAGCGCGCGACCTCATCGCGCAACTCCACGCTGCGGGCATTAAGACCACCATGCTCACCGGCGACAAAAGCGGTGCTGCCATGGAAATGGGACGCCAGACCGGCGTCGGCGAAGTCCTCAGTCAGCTCAAACCCGACGACAAAGTCGCCGCCATCCAGCGCATCAAAGCGGGCGGCGCAGTCGTGGCGATGATTGGCGACGGCGTGAACGACGCCCCCGTGCTCGCCGCCGCGGACGTCGGCATCGCCATGGGCGCGCGCGGCTCCGACGCCGCCATCGAGCAAGCCGAGGTCGTGCTGATGAACGACAAGCTCGAAAGCTTCCTCATCGCTCGAACGCTCAGTTGCCGTGCCCGCCGCATCATCAAACAAAACATGATCCTCTCGCTCGGCGTCATCATCATCATGTCGATCGCGACCATCTCCGGCCTGCCCATCCCGCTCGCACTTGGCGTCACCGCCCACGAAGGCAGCACCGTCATCGTCGTGATGAACAGCCTGCGGTTGCTTTTCAAAAGCAGCGGGAAGTGCTGCTGATAGCCGAGCGCCGAAGCTTAGCCTTCGGGTGTAACGGGCTCTGAAGAACCGACTGAGTTTTTCAATCGAATATCGTCCACAATGGCGCGTGGATTCTGCTGGATGGCAGCCAGTCCAGTTTATTGCGGCTGGCGTTTTGGATGATGGTGTCGAGTTCGCGCGAGAAATTGACGATGGCAGCGGGGAAGTTGTTGTTAAAGTATGTTTCCTTCACGCGTCCTGACTGCCGGATAATCATCTCCCATTGCTTCCCGTCGAAAACATCGTCGCGATGATACTCCGCTTTAAGACTTGGAAGTTGGTTTCGCACCACGGATTCGGCGACAAGTCTCACCTCCTCCGGCGAGAGACGCACCGTGGCTCGCTCCCAACTTGTCTGCGTCGCCTTCTGGTTGATGACAACTCGACCATCCGGGTAAATTGCGACGGTATTAAATCCATCCACCCCGTTACCGCGTCCGAGTACGAGGGTGTATGGCTGCGAAGGATTAAAAGGGAACGGCCCGGTGGGATCAGACTGTGTTTGCCACCGCTCAAAGCTGACACCCGCGATGATGCCGACTCCCAACGCAGTGATTAGCAACCGACGGACCGTTGTGGATTGTTGCTTCATCACTCCTCTTGATTCTCATCGTGCTTGGCTAGGTAAACAATCGTCGCATTCAGGACATCCAGAAAGCAGTCGAAAATTTTATGCATGTTCGCCTCGTCGGGCAGCAATTCGTGTTCGAGGGCATGCATGCTGCCATCGCGACTCGATAGCAGGATAATGTCGCCATTTGGAATAGTGCCTATCGCGATAAATCCCGAAACACCGAATCCGCAGACCCTACTGGTTCGCTCCATGATCGCGGATTCGTTCATTTCAAATAACTCCCCGATGATCTCACAAGTATCCACCAGACAGGCACACAGCATCTCCTCAACCTCAGTGTCGCACTGAAGGTCTCGCAGCCACGAGCGAAAGGCAGGCGACGCTTCGACGAAGTGAAATGGCACTTTTGCAATGGTGACGAGTGTGTCTCGAATGTTCTGATGTTTCATTGGTGATCGTCGCGTTGTCGGGTTTCGCCAGACATTTGCTTTTCGAGTTTTAATGGGAAGGGAAGGGCCATGAGCGTTCCGATTACCACGACATCCCTAGCGCGGCGAGTTCCTTTCGGAGTGCCGGGATATCCCAAACGATCACAGCTCCCAGCGCTGCGTGGAGAGCGAGTTGGCGCCCGTCATTTGAGAAGGCGAGCGTGCCGGAGCCGATGCGTCCAGCCCAGCCGGGAACCGGTAGGCGTGCGACTTCGGTGAGGTCGGCGCAACGATGAAGCAGGACCTCATTCCGCGTGATCGAGGCAACATAATCCTCGGTCGGACTAATCGCGACTGAATCGAGTCCCACACCGGCCGGTCTTCCTGGGGTAAGTGTCCAGTCCGCGGTGGAAAAGCGCTGGAGTCCCTGCCCTCCACCCACCCACAGACCGGTGCTGTCGCCGCTGAAACTGAGGCTTAACGCGAGGCCCGGATATGGAATCGTGCGGTGGAGTTCGCCGGACGGAAGTGCCCAGATTTTAACTCCGTTCTCCGAGTAGCTCCCCGTGGCAAGCCAGCGGCCATCGGTGCTGAGCGCAGCCGAGTACGGCGACGGCTGTGCAAGGCGCATCGTTTTCATGGAGGGCACGCTCACGATCTCCACGCGATCATTTCCGAGTTGCGGCGCGTCTGCTGTGAGTGCCAGCCATTTGCCATCGCGACTCCCGGCGACCAGCAGCGGGCCGGAGTTAAATGTTCCCTGAGGTTGCGGCGAAAAGCGATTCCACCCGTTCACGTCGGGCGTGACTGCTGCGTGGCGAAGCGCTCGATTCCATCCGCTCATCCAAAGTGAAGCCTCACCGGAAAAGCGCGCAGTCATCCACTCGTCGCCTGTTTTTGGAAATGCTGAAAGCACACGGCCATGACGGAGCGACCACACGCGGCATGTTCGTTCGTCCATCGACGAGATCATGTGGCCGTCATTGGAGAACGAAATGCTGCAAAGGAGGTTCTCCGAGCGCGGCTCATCCGCCCCCGGCGCAAGGAATCGGACCGCTCGTGGCCAGCGAATCCCAAAGACATCCGTGGCTCCTCCGTTCAATCGTGGTGCGTAAAGCTCGGTGCCGTCCGCGTTCCATGTGAGCGGTCCCTTGCGGTTGAACTCCGTCTCGATTCGCAGCAATTCCACGCCCAGCGCCGCGTGCCAGATGCGAACCGCTCCATCCTGCGCGATGCTCGCAAGTTCCTGTCCATCCTTGCGGAAGGCGATGCCTTCGACTTCGCCGTAGTGGCCGCTGAGCCGGTGCAGCCTTTCGCCTGTGTCGGCATTCCAAATGTAAATCAGACGGTCGTCGCTACCGCCCGCAGCGACGAGATGTCCGGACCAATCCACGCACTTGAGCCGAGATGCAACGGCCAGTGAATAAAGCACCTTTTTTGAAGGCACGTCGTGGATGGTCAATTCCTTGCCGCGGACGATGGCGATGCGTTTTCCGGTGTCACCAAGCGCGGCGGCAGGACGCTTGGGAAATCCTTCGAATCTGCATGTCTCCCTGTCCCCATCGTGAAGCGACAGCGCGCCATCTGCGTAAGTGATTCGCACTTTTCCGTCGGCGCTCACATTGCGCTCTACAGGCTCCATCTGCGCGTTCCGAAGCAACCGGCCTTCGGGCAATGAAAGGCTGGCAACGGCCTCGGTGATGATGTCGGCACCGGCGCGGATGCGCCATGCTTCGCCGAGGGCGCTGAGAGCTCTCGATTGTGCTCCCGAGACGCCGCTTTCGCGGATGTTGCGTGACTCGGCGAGAAGCGAAGTACGGTGCTCCAGCGCTGCCTTATGACGGCCGAATGCCAGCGAGCCGTACACAAGCGCGATGATGAGCGCCGCTACAAGGGAAAGGAGAGCGGCTACAGCGGGCTTGCGTCGGCACCAGCGAAGCATGCGACCGGCCGCTCCGGGAGGTTTTGCGAGGATTGGCTCGTCTGCGAGAAAACGGGTGAGATCCGCTTCGATGGAGGCGACATCAGGATAACGGTGTCCCGGTTCGAGAGAGAGGCACTTCAAGCAGATGGTCTCCAAATCGCGCGGAATCGCGGGGTTCAATTGCCGCGGTCGGATGATCTGTCCATCCCGGACTTGGGCGAGAATCTGCGCAACATTCTCGCCGTGGAATGGAGCGCGTCCGGTCAGTAGTTGATACAGCACCGCACCGATCGCGTAGACATCACTCGCCACCGTCGCTGCCGCGCCCGATGCCAGTTCGGGCGAAAGATACGGAGGCGAGCCGAGAATATGCGCGGAGCGCGTATCCGCCGGTGAATGCTCGGCTCTCGCGAGACCAAAATCAGCCACCCGCGGCTGGCCGAAGGAATCGAGAAGTATGTTTGCGGGCTTTAAATCGCGATGCAGAACACCCTTCGAGTGTGCATGCGCCACCGCATCGGCAACGCGGCTCACGAGAGATGCGGCATCCCGCGCCCCAAGCGGGATGCCCCGGGTGAGCTCGCCGAGATTCCGCCCGCTGACCAGCTCCATCGTGTAAAACAACTGCCCATCCTCCTCGCCGATTTCGTAAATCGCCACGATCCCCGGGTGTCGCAAGCGTGCCGCGACTTCAGCTTCGCGGCGGAATCTTCGGCGGAATTCCTCGGACGCAAATTCGCCGGCGATTAGCATCTTGAGCGCGACATCGCGATTCAGACCGGCCTGCCTCGCACGGTAAACAACGCCCATCCCGCCGCGCCCGATTTCCTCGAAAAGCTCGTAGTTTCCCATCGCGCGGCCATCGTCCGGCAACGCGTCGTCGGGACTCAGCGAAAGGCGTAGGCTGCATGAGGGGCACAGCCCGGTCGCGAGCAGTTCGTTTCCGCATTTGCTGCAGGCGTTCATCATGCGAGCACCTCGAGAAGGGCCCGCATTTCCTCATCCACGTCGGCGGGAGTCGCGACGGTCTCCGAGATTTCCGCGCGCACACAGTCGCGAAATCGCAGTCTCAGGCGGCGGACTGCTGCTGCGATCCCGTTTCTGCCGAGTCCGAGTTTTGCTGAAAGGGCCTCGTATTCGCCTGGGGCCGGCTCGGTCGAAAGAAACCGCTCCAACATGTCAAAGTGCTGCACTCTCGCCAAAGTGGCTTCGGCGCGCAGGCGACCGTGCGCGCGCTCAAGAAGCGTGCGCGCCCACTGCCGATCGAAGGCGGCCTCCGGCGAGTCGCACTGCCCGAGCGCGGGTGGTTCCGGGATTTCATCGAGTGCGATGGGCACCGCTCCGCCACCCCGCTTTTGCGCGATGCTGTGCTGGTAGGCGGTGATGAGAAATCGCTGCATGGCCGTGAGCAAGAATGACCGGAACTTCCCGCCCTCGGGCTTCACGCCGTCCAGCCATTTTTTCTCCAGCAACTTCGCGAAGAACTCCTGCGTGAGATCGCGCGCCTCCTCGGCGGTGTTTCCCCGCCAGCAAGCGTAGGCATAAAGCGGCCCCCAGTATGCGCGGCAAAGGGTCTCCAGTGCCTGCGGTTGCTCTTCGCCGGCAGCAAGGACCACGCTCCAACGGGTCGTGTGAAACTGGCGGTCGGGTTCGGGCATTCCACATGGGATTATCAGGCTCGGGACGCAATGGGCGAAAAATATTTCGTAAACGTGCCGTCATCGCCGGTGGAAAATCCCGAGGTATGTTCTGCAAATATGAAGCGCTATCTCGCCATCCTCATTCTCTTCATGACCGCGCTGCTCCGCGCGCAGGTCCCGCATGTCATCAATTATCAGGGCCGTATCGCGGTCGGGGCGGTGAACTTCGATGGTGCCGGATTGTTCAAGTTCGCGCTCGTGGATGGCGCGGGGACGACGACTTTCTGGAGCAACGACGGCACCGGCGCAGGCGGCGCGGAGCCGACAGCAGCAGTGAGCATCCCGGTGGCGAAGGGGCTCTACTCGGTGATGCTCGGCGACGCGACGCTGGCGAACATGCAGGCGATCCCGAACAGTGTTTTTGCGAACACCGACGTCCGGCTGCGCGTGTGGTTCAACGACGGGACGAATGGCTTTCAGCACCTCGCTCCGGATCAGCGGATCGGCACCGTGGGCTACGCGATGGTGGCAGGGAACGTCCCGGACGGCACGATCACGTCGGCAAAAATCGCACCGGGCTCCGTGGGCTCCGCGCAACTCGGAAGCGGTGCGGTGGGCGCGGCGAACATCGCCCTTGGAGCGGTCGGTGGCTCGCAACTCGCAAGCGGCGCGGTGATGGCAAATCTGAACGCCGCAGGGCAGAGCGCGGTGGCTGGCGGCGGGATGATTTTTTCGCCCTCGGAAAGCACGGCGCTGGTCAACGCAGGCTACGTCCGCGTCGGCACGACGAATACGCAGGATGAGTGGATTCCCGTTCGCACCGCGGTCGCGCTGCCAGCGCCGCGAGCATTGCAGACGGTGGTGTGGACGGGAAATGAGATGCTTCTTTGGGGTGGGCTTGGTGAGGTGTTTTTCGGCGATGGCAGGCGCTTCAATCCGCTCTCAAATACATGGAGCTACATGGCCACGACCAATGCGCCCACGCCGCGATTTTATCACTCCGCGGTCTGGACGGGTGGCGAGATGATCGTGTGGGGTGGATTCGAGTCCCTCAGTGGAAATGTGGCGAGCGGCGCCCGCTACAACGCGCTCACAAATACGTGGTTCGCAACACCTCTCGCTGGCGCGCCGACGGGCCGTAACGCGCACGCAGCGGTCTGGACTGGCAATGAGATGATCGTTTGGGGTGGCTACGGCGCGAGCGGAACACTGGGCGATGGAGCACGCTTCAATCCCGCCACGAATGGATGGTCGCCAATTTCGAACGTCACTGCGCCCCCGGCGCGGCAATTGACGACTGCTGTATGGACGGGAACGGAAATGCTCGTGTGGGGTGGCTTCAACGGTGCTGCGATGGGTGATGGCGGGCGTTACAATCCTGCGACGGATACGTGGTCGCCGATTTCCAGTGTGGGAGCGCCATCGGCCCGCTACCGCCACACGGCAGTCTGGACCGGCACGGAGATGATCATCTTCGGAGGGAGAAATACGGCATCGCTTGGTGATGGTGCGCGCTACAATCCGGCCACGGATTCTTGGACTTCGCTGAGCGCGACAGCCGCGCGCGAGCTGCACACAGCGGTATGGACGGGAAGCGAAATGATTGTTTTCGCAGGCTTCGACGGGACAAACGCACTTGGCGATGGCTTCCGCTATAACACTGCTACAGACGCGTGGACTCCACTTCCAACGACAGGGGCACCGTCTGCCCGGGTATTCCATAGCGCAATCTGGACCGGAACCGACATGCTGGTATGGTGTGGGAGCCAAGGGACGACCTATTTGAACTCCGGTGGCCGATACAATCCGGCAACCAACTCGTGGGGCGCCGTGTCGTCCGACCCGGAACCGGCGGCGCGACAAGACCACGTGATGCAAGTCGCAGGTGAAGAGGTAATCGTATGGGGTGGTTTTGTAGCAGGTGCGAGTAATACCGGGGCGCGCTACAACATGCGCTCGAATACCTGGAAAACGATGAGTATCGCTGGAGCCCCGAGCGGGCGCACGGATTTCTGCGGAATCTGGACAGGAAGTGAGTTCATCGTTTGGGGCGGCAAACTCGGAAACAACAGTCGCACAAATACCGGAGGCCGATACGATCCGAAAACCGATACATGGACCGCCACCAGCTTGGTGAACGCTCCAGAGGCTCGCAGCGATCATTTGGCAATCTGGACGGGAACCGAAATGATCGTTTGGGGTGGGCGAGCTGAGTCACTCGCCTACCCAATCGCAGGCGGGCGTTACAATCCTTCGACCGACACATGGACACCTGTTTCCACGGTGGGAGCACCGGCCGGGCGCAACCTGTTTTCGATGATCTGGACGGGGGCTGAAATGATCGTCTGGGGCGGTGGCGGTGCCGGTGGCAGCGATCTCAACGATGGGGGCCGTTACAATCCAGCTACGGATGCCTGGACACCAATGACCCTCTCAGGAGCGCCACAAGGAAGGTACAATGCCAGCGCTGTCTGGACAGATTCGGAGTTGATTGTGTGGGGTGGAATCAACAGCAACGTCGCACTCAATACCGGTGGGCGCTACAATCCGGCGACGAATACATGGCAGCCAACCAACACAGCAGGTGCCCCCGATATCCGCCACGCCCATTCAGCGGTGTGGAATGGAACTGAAATGATCGTCTGGGGCGGAGGACATGCGACCGGGTTCACCGTTTTCGCAGACGGAGCTCGCTATAACCCTGAGTTGGATTCATGGAACCCGATCACAGCCATCACTTCGCCACCACCCCGCAGTCACCACCCTGCTGTTTGGACGGGCAATGAGATGATGATCTTCGGAGGTCGGCCTGAAGGCTCCGGCTCCGTTTCCTTGCACTATCGCTTCATCTCGAGCCGCCGCCTTCACATGTACCTCCGCCCATGAAACTGCGCATCCTCTTCGCCATCCTCGCCGTTCCCGCATTTGCGCAGGAACGCACCAGCGCGAGCTACACCATCGCTACCGACACACTCGCCGCAGCAGGCGCTTCGTCGGCCAGCGCGCTGTATTCAAACACGGCGTCCGTCGGCGAAATCACGGGCACCAAGTCCTCCGCTGCGCGTGTCGCAAAAGCGGGTTTCACCGGGCAACTCTACGAACCCACCGGGCTCACACTCACCGCCGGCATCCTCTCGCTTGCCGAGAACAGCACGCGTCAGCTCCAGCCGTTGCTCGCGCTCGACGACGCCACATTTGTCGCCGTCCCACCCGCGCTCGGCGTGTGGAGCGTGCTCGATGGTCCCGCGAGCGTCAGCCCCGCGGGCCTCGCAAGCGGAGCGACCGTTTTCACAAACGATACCGCCACCTTCCGCGTCGCGCATCTTTCCTACATCGCCGAACTTACCCTGCCGGTGCTCAACGTGAACACCGACGACTTCGGCCTCTATGCTGCCGACGGCATCGCCGACGACTGGCAGGTGCAGTTCTTCGGCGAGGAAAACCCGCTCGCCGCGCCGACGCTCGACCCCGACGGCGACGGGCAGACGAACCTCTTCGAGTTCACCGCCGGCATCGTCCCCACCGACCCGGCGTCGCGATTCCGCCTCCGCATCGAGCCGGTCCCCGGCCAGCCAGCGCAGCGGAGGATCGTCTTCAGCCCGCGCCTCGCCGGACGCAGCTACGTCGTCAAATCGCGCGTCTCGCTGACCCTCGGCACTTGGGAAAACCTCACCACCACCGCCACGAGCGACGCCGCCGAAGAACGAACCATCACCGACCTCGATGCCACCACGCCCGCGAAGTTCTACCGCGTGGAAATCGCGACACCGTAGCGCGAAGAAGGCCGGCGACTAGCGCTTCACCGGGGTGCTCGGCAGCGAGCTGGTGCCGTAGGTGAAAGGTTTTGCCGGTTGCTTGCCGAGGAGTTGAAGGTCGAACCATTCCGCCATGCGCGCGTTGTCGTCGCTCATCTCCTGCCAGCCTCCGTGGCCTGCGCCGGTGCGGATGAGCACTTCGCATTTTGCGCCGACTTCGCCGCAACGCTTGATGAACCGCATCGACTGCGTGTGCGAGACCTGCGGGTCCGCGTCGCCGTGCACGATGTAAACGGGTGGCTGCTCCTTGTGCACCCAGTAAAGCGGAGACAGCTCGCGGCCCAGCGCCTCGCGGCCTTCGGGCGTCGCCGACTTCGGGCCGAATGCGCCGGCGTATGCGGCGAGTTTGCCGATTCCCACGGCGTTGTCTCCGTCCTCGAACCAGTTCAAATAATCCGTCGGCGGATAAAAGCACGCCACCGCCTGCACCGCGCTGCTTTCGCGATCGACGGGGTCCGCGGCCTTCGGGTCGCCGGCACCGCCGCGGGTGGCGAGCATCAGACTCAGATGCCCGCCCGCGCTGCCTCCAGTCACGCCGAGTTTCATCGGGTCCACGCCATACTTGGCTGCGTTCGCCCGGATGAAGCGCACTGCGCGATTCAAGTCCGCCACGATCTCCTCGACCTGGAACCGCGGCTGCGAGCCGTGCACGACGACAAACGTCGTGTAGCCCGCCTTCGTCCAGCCGCCGTCGTTGATTCCCTTGTGGTTCGACTTCCAGCCGCCGCTGATGATTTTGATGACGCCCGCGCCATTCGGCTTTGCGGGCTTGAAGACATCCATCGTCAGCGCGACGCCGTCATGCTTCGTGTAAATAATATCGGCAATCCGCTCCACCTCCTGCGCGGTTAATGACGTGTGGCAAACGGTGAGGAATCCGAGGAGTGTGAGGATGAGTTTTTTCATGTCCGGAACGTGACTACCTCCCGCGCTGCGCAGCCTTTGCTTTCCCGACGGGAAAATCCCGCGCCCTGTGGCAGACCAACGCTTTACGGTTGGCCGAAAGCGCACGAGCAAAGCGAAAGAATTCCTGCAGGAGGAGCGTGTCGGGATTTTGGAGAGCGGGCTTTCGTGACTCGAACGTGGCTTTGGAGTTTCCGCTTCGTCGCGAATGACACGGGAACTCGGATGAACGCCACGCGGCACGCGCAATTGGCGACGGGATGTCACGTTCGCATTCTTCCAGTGACGTGTTTGGAACCCGCTCCGAACATGGATGCAGCGAGTATATTACACTCTCAATCTTTTGTCCGCGGGTGGGCGCAAGGTAGCACGGAGGGGCTTTGAAAACACGCGCATGAAACCATCCAATAACAACACCAACCACCGCGCGCTCCGGCTCTCCGGCCGCGCAAATCCTATATTCCGCGGGCTTCGAGCTGCAGCGGTTTGTCTCGTCACCGCTGCGGCCAGTCTGCATGCGGCGGCTCCAAGCTACACGCTGCAAGTGCTCCACTACTACGGTGAGAGCGGGCTACTCGGGATTCAGACGGCGCCGATTATGGGCGCGATGATCGACCGCATGGATAACGACTACGCGAATACCGTGGTCATCGGCGAAGGTGATAGCTTCATCCCCGGGCCCTGGCTCATCGCGGGTGCGGATCCGTCGCTGAATGCGGTTCCCAGTATCGGCGCGACGGCGCTCGCGCGGCCCGACATCGCCATTATGAACGCGTTTGGCACCACGGTGTCCGCGCTCGGCAACCATGAGTTCGACCTTGGCTCGCCTGTGCTTTCCGGCGCGCTGTTTCCGTCCGGCGCATGGCTGGGCGCTCAGTTCCCGCTCATCACCGCGAATCTCGACTTCGCTGCGGATAGCTCGCTCCGCGGTCGTGCGGATACGACCATCGGCGGCACCGGCGGTGCAATCGCGGGGCTGGAAGTGACGGACATTAAAGCGAAGATCGCCCCGTACGCGGTGAAGACGCTGAACGGCGAGAAGATCGGCTTCATCGGTGCGACGACCTGGGAGCTTCTCAGCAAGTCCTCGCCCAACGGAACGATTCCGAAGGACGACGCGAACGCTGCGACGAGCGATTTGCAGGAAGTCGCCGCCTATCTCCAGGGCGCGGTAACGCAGCTCCAGGCTCTGGGCGTGAATAAGATCGTGATGGTGGATCAGCTTGATGACTTGCAGCGCAACAAGGACCTCGCGGGCCTCGTCTCGGGAATCGACATCATGGTCGCGGGCGGCGGCCATGAGCGCATGGGCGACGCGACGGACACCGCAGTTCCTTTCCCAGGCCACGATGCGACATTCATCGCCGATGCGTACCCGATTTCGACGGTCGGCGCGGATGGGAAGCCGGTGCTCATCGTCACGACGGACACGGAATATTCCTACCTCGGGCGACTTGTCGTCGATTTCGACGCGAACGGCGAGATCATCCTGCCAAATCTCAGTCCCGCGCTGAACGGCGCGTATGCGTCGAATGAAGCCACTCTTCAGGCCGTTTACGGCACGGCTGACAGCGCTGCGACCATCATCGCCGGAAGCACGATCGGAACGCAGGTGAAGGCAATCACCGATGCGCTCAATGCCATCGTAGTTGCGAAGGACAGTGCCGTCTTCGGCTACACGGATGTGTATCTCGAAGGCGATCGCGTCTTCGGTCGCACGCAGGAGGTAAACCTCGGCGACATCACTGC
>SXWH01000264.1 GCA_005791535.1 Verrucomicrobiaceae bacterium
TATCCGCTGCCCGAGGCCCAGCTCGACCGCTTCCTGATGAAGGTGCTCATCGATTATCCGCAGCAGAGCCACGAAGAGCAAATCGTGCACGATCTTCTCAATGGAGGTGGTCTGAAAGTGAGCGACCTTGCGCAGGTTTGCACCGTGCAGGATGTGATGGAACTTCAGCGTGCAGTTGCAGCGCTTCAGGTGGTGCCGGAGGTCGTCGCTTACGCCGTGCGGCTCGCGCGTGCGACCCGCGAGGCGCAGGGAATCGCACTGGGTGCCGGGACGCGCGGCGCGATTAGCCTTGTGCGTGTGGGCAAGGCCTTCGCGGCAATGGCTGGTCGCGACTTCGTCACGCCGGATGACATCAAGGCAGCGGCGCTCCCCGTTTTCCGCCACCGCGTTGCGATTGCGCCGGAGCTCGCAATCAGCGGACAGACCGTTGACCAGGCGCTTGAGGGAATCGTCCGGAACACCGAGGCACCGCGTCGCTAGGACATGATTCCGTCGACGCGACTCATCCGGCTCGTCGCGCTCCTCGCCATTCCGGGCGTGCTTGCCGCGGTATGGCCGCGATTCACGACGATTGGACTCGTGGCCTGCGGGGTTCTCGCGGGTGCTGCGATTGCGGATTGCGGGATGCTCGCGCTGCGGAAACGGCTGGCCGTCGAGCGTCGGCTGCCAGGGCGTCTTGCGCTCGGCGTTGCACGGGAGATTTCGCTGACGCTTCACAATCCGGGTCGGCGCGCGATAAATGCGGAGTTTTTTGACGGACTTCCGGAGTCTGTCACAAGCGAGCATTTGCCGTGGCGTGGCACGATTCCACCCGGCGGGATGATTAGCGTGTTTTATCAAGCGACTGCGATGGAGCGCGGGCCGGTTGTCTTTACGAAATGCCATGTGCGCGACACGTCGCCGCTCGGGCTTTGGCAGCGTGGATATCGCATCGGTCCGGAGGAAACTGTGAAGGTTTATCCGAACTACGAGCCCGTCGTGCGGTACACGCTGCTCGCGATGAGCAATCGCACCAGCCAGATGGGAATCGTGAGCAAAAACGTGGCGGGCCAGAGTCGCGAGTTTCATCAGCTCCGCGATTATCAGGATGGCGATGTGCTTTCGCAGATCGACTGGAAAGCCACCTCGCGCCGGCATCTGCTGATCTCCCGCGAGTATCGCGAGCAACGCGACCAGACTCTCATCTTCCTCCTCGACTGCGGACGGCGGATGCGGGCGATCGATATGGAGTTGCCGCAGTTTGACCACTGCCTCAACGCGACGCTGCTGCTCAGTTATATCGCGCTGAGGCAGGGCGACCAAGTCGGCGTGATGGGGTTCGGTGGCGTGAATCGCTGGATGCCGCCTGTGAAGGGCCAGCATTCGATGAGCGCCGTGCTCAATCACCTGTACGATTATCAGACCTCGCCGGAGCCGAGTGATTTCAGCGAGGCCGTCGAGCGATTGATGGCGCGTCAGCGCCGCCGGGCGATGGTGGTTTTGCTGACGAACCTGCGCGCCGAGGATGCCGGGCATCTGGTCAAGCCGCTTCAGCTTCTGCGGCGTCGGCAACTTGTGGTTGTCGCAAATCTCCGCGAGCGTGGCGTTGTTGAGCGGATGAAGAAGCCGGTCGAGCAACTCGAAGACGCGCTCTTTTTCGGAGCGGGTATCGGTTACATGGAAGAACGTGCGCGCTTTCTCGAAACGATTCGCGACCACGGCATCCTCACGATCGATGAAACCGCCGCCGCGCTTCCGGCAGCGCTCGCAAATGCATACCTCGATATCAAGCGGCGCGGAACGCTTTGAATTATCGCAGGCGGCTTACTTCCAAAACTGCCACCATTTCGAACGCCCCGCGCGTTTCCCGACTCCGTTATCTCCATCGGTTGTCGCGTGAGGCACCGGAGCGGAACCGATGGTGTCCTTGAAATAGTGATCGAGAATCTCCGCGGGTTTCGCAGGCGGATTGTCATCGGATGACTTGGCAAACGTGGGTCCGAGAAGTGCGCTTGGGATTCCCAGCGCGTCGTTCCCGTGCAGCGTCAGAACCTTGAGTTTTCGGAGTTTCCGAATGGTGTCGGGACGTCCGGCCAGATGATTGTTTTCCAGCACAAGGAGTTCGAGTTCCTTCAAAAGTCCGATCTCCTGCGGGAGGGTCGTGAGTTTGTTGTTGAACATGTGGAGATGGGAGAGCGCCGCGAGTTGTCCAATCTGCGGCGGAAGCGATGACAATTCGTTGTCCGACAGCGCCAGGCGCGTGAGTCTTGTGAGCTTCCCAATTTCCCCGGGAAGCGATGTGATCCGGTTGCTGTAAAGTGAAAGCCAGACAAGTTTGGACAGATTGCCAAGAGTTGATGGTAGAGTCGTGAGCCGGTTGTTCGATGCGAGCAATTTTGCGAGCCCGGCGAGGTTTCCGATTGTCGCAGGCAGTTCCGCAATCTGGTTGTGCGAGAGATAGAGTTCCGAGAGTTCCGGGAAATCGCCAATCTCTGGCGGCAGTTTGGACAACAGATTATCAGAAAGCTGGAGCCACGTCAGACGCTTGAGGCGCGAGACCGCAGCAGGCAGTTCGGAGATTTGATTCTCTGCGAGTGATAGCCGGCGCAGATGCGAGAGATTGCCTATTTCCGCGGGTAGACTGATCAATTGATTGTTGTCGAGTCTCAACACCGTGAGGTTCGCGAGCCGCGTGACGCTGGATGGGAGTTCGGAAAGTTGATTATTGGAGAGGAGAAGTTGGTCGAGTTTCGCGAGATTGCCGATCTCGGGAGGGAGGGACCAAATCTGGTTGCGATCGAGGTGGAGCGCGGTGAGTTCGGCGAGATTGCCGATTTGCGGCGGAAGCGAGCCGAGCTGATTTTCCGAAAGATGAAGCTCCACGAGGCATTTGAGGTTGCCAATCTCAGCCGGCAGCGCGTCGAGTTGATTTCCGGAAAGGCGAAGCCAGTTCAGGCGCGGGAGTCCGCCGATTTCAGCCGGGAGGCGCTGAAGCCGATTTCCGAAAACGGAGAGCCAGGTCAGGTTGCCTAGTCCGTTGATTTCGGGCGGGAGGCTTGAGAGGCTGTTGTTATCAAGGCGCAGGACCGAGAGCCTTCCAAGCAGGCCGATTTCAGCCGGGAGCGCGACGAGTTGATTGTTGTCCGCCCGGAGCACGCTGAGGTTTGCGAGGTTGCCGATTTCCGCCGGCAGTTCCCGGAGTTGATTGTTTTGAACGAAAAGCTCGGTCAATTCGGTGAGTTGCCCGATTTCCGGCGGGAGTCGCGTGAGTCCGAGTCCCTTGAGGGTGAGGTCGGTGCCCTTCTGCTCGCGGCAGGTTGCGACGCGTTCGAGCGCCTGGTTGTAGGCCGATTGCTCCATGGTGGAAGGTTCGGGAGTGCTCATGCAGCGTTCGAACTTTGACCACAAGCCGTCCGTTTCATCCGCGCGGGTGATTGTGGAATTTGCGGCGCGTCGGCTTTCATGGATTGTGCGGTAAGGGCTAAAGGGTTTCATCGGCGAGTCAAGTGCGCCGGATTGACGGACGCCGTCCCGTGAGGTGTCCTGCGCCCGAGTCATGAACCGCCGAAGATTTATTCATCGCGTAGCCAGCGCATCGGCTCTCGCCGCCGGTATGCCCGCATTTGCCGCAGTTCCGGGTGCGCCTCTGCCGGAGGAGAACGATGCGATTCGCACTCTCGCGGAAGGGTTCCTGCGCGAGCACGGACTTCCGGGACTGGCGATCGCATTTGGTCGCGACGGGAATGTTCTATACGAAGCGGGTTTCGGACTGGCCGATGCTGAAGGCCGGGAGGCCGTATCTGCGAAGCACCGGTTTCGCATCGCAAGCATTTCGAAATCCATCACGGCCACTGCGGTGATGATGGCTGTGGAGAAAAAGCAACTCGCCCTCGACTCCCGCGTCTTTGGACCGGACGGAATTCTCGGCGATGCATACGGTCGGTCGCTGCCGGAGTCGGTGCTCGCGGTCACGGTGGATCATCTCCTTTTGCACACGAGCGGCGGATGGAAGAACGACGCGGGCGATCCGATGTTCAAAAACCCGGGGATGAAGCACGACGAACTCATCGCCTGGACGCTGGCCAATCAAAAACAGACGCACCCGCCGGGCGCGCACTACGCTTATTCGAACTTCGGCTACTGCGTGCTCGGGCGCGTGCTGGAGAAGGTCGGCGGACTTTCATACGCGGAGCTGATTGCTCGCGATGTGTTCGCGAAGTGCGGCATTCGGAGCATGGAAATCGCCGGAAACACGCTCGCCGAGCGAAAGCCAGACGAGGTGATGCACGTGTCGGAGCCGCCCGAAGCCGCATACGCGATGAACGTGGCGCGCATGGATGCCCACGGCGGCTGGATCGCGACGGCGGGGGATCTCGTGCGGTTCGTGTCGCAGTTGCCGAAATTACTCGGACCCGACTCGATTCGCAAAATGACGACCGCCGGTGTGAACGCCGGCTATGCTCGCGGTTGGGCGGTGAACAAAGTGCCGAACTGGTGGCACAACGGCAGCCTTCCGGGCACGGCGACCATCATGGTCCACACGGCGGGCGGGATGTGCTGGGCTGGGCTGCTGAATTCGCGCAAGGGCGGAAATCTCGATCAATTGATGTGGCGTATCGGCCGCGCTGTGAAAGCGTGGGGGCTCTGAGCGCGGCGCTTATCCACCGAGCAGCGACATCTCGGCTTTCGGCATTGAAGGCGTCGCGAGGGAGCGTAGCTCGGAGTAGCGGTCGTCGCGTTTGCGCCAGATGCCTTCCAAAAGTGTGGCGATATCTGCATCGCTCGCACCGGAGCGGAGCGGAGTCCGGAGGTCATGCCCGTGGCTCGCAAACAGACAGGTGAAGAGCTTTCCGTCCGCAGTCAGCCGGGCGCGGGTGCAGCCTTTGCA
>SXWH01000265.1 GCA_005791535.1 Verrucomicrobiaceae bacterium
AGTGAACGAAAGTTCGAAGAGACGACGGCCCGAAATTCGCCGAGGTGGAATGGTTCGATCCCTCGAAAATCTGCGCATTTCCTGGAACTTAGAGTCTTGAAGTGGTGCGCGATACAGGTTTCGAACCTGTGACCCCTACCGAGTCAAGGTAATGCTCTACCACTGAGCTAACCGCGCTTTCCGTTTCAAACGGGCGGGAAGAATGCAGATGCTCACATCGATTGGCAAGCGGACTTTTTGAAAAAGTGTTTGCCAAGCGGGGGGAAGACGGCTTTCGTCCGCGGCCTTGAGTTAAGCGCAAAACATCACGCGCTGTAGGTCCTCGGGCTTGGGTCGTCAGACACAAGTCGCAATGCGCCGAGGGAAACCCAGCGATTTAACAGAGAAAGAAAACACACAATATGGCCGTTCGCCTTGGACGCTTCGAGCTCCCGAAAGTGCCTGTCATCGATGACAGCACGAAGTCAGAAACCTACGCTAAATTCGCTGCCGAGCCTTTCGAGCAGGGATATGGCGTCACGATTGGAAATGCGCTCCGCCGTGTGCTGCTCAGCAGCATCGAGGGTGGTGCGATTACCAACGTCAAAATCACCGGTGCAAATCACGAGTTCCAGACGCTTCCGGGCGTTGTGGAGGATGTGACGGACATCGTGCTCAACCTGAAGAAGGTGAAATTCAAGTGCGCCGATCACGAGCCGCGCACGCTCTCGATCAATGTGAACCGCGAAGGCGCGGTGACGGCTGGCGATATCCAGGAAGTCACGGGCGTGGAAGTGGTGAACAAGGACCAAATCATTTGCACGCTGGACAAGAAGCAGCGTTTTGAAGCCGAGCTCACGGTCCGCGTGGGCCGCGGTTTCGCTACGGGTGAGGAAAACAAGTATCCCGACATGCCGATCGGCGTGATTCCGGTGGATTCGATTTTCTCGCCGGTGACTCGCGTGAAATACGCGGTCGAAGCGACCCGCGTCGGTCAGCGCACGGACTATGACAAGCTCGTGCTCGAAATCTGGACGGATGGCCGCATTGAGCCCGAGGAAGCGCTGAAGCAGGCTTCTTCGATCCTCCGCAAGCACCTTGAGCCGTTCTACAATTACGACGAAGCGCAGGTCACGTTCGACGAGACTCCGCAGGCCGCGAATCAGGAGAACCAGAAGCTCAAGAAGCTGCTCAATATGTCGGTCAACGAAATCGAACTGTCGGTCCGCGCGGCAAACTGCCTCAACAACGCGAACATCACGACAGTCGGCCAGCTGGCGATGAAGAGCGAGCAGGAGATGCTGAAGTATCGCAACTTCGGCACGAAGTCGCTCAACGAAATCAAGGAGAAGCTGCACACGCTGCAGCTCTCGCTCGGAATGAAATTCGAGCCGGGCCTCGTTGATTCGAACCTCACGGAAACCAAACTCACCGGAGCTTAAGCCGGTAATTATCTACTTAGAAAGAACACGACCCAATGCGTCATCAACGTAAAACAGTAAAACTCGGCCGCACCCAGGGCCATCGCGATGCGCTGCTCTCGAATCTCGCAGTCAGCCTGATCGAGCACGGCCGCATCAAAACCACCGTCGCGAAGGCCAAGGCCATCCGTCCGTTTGTGGAGAAACTCGTCACGAAGGCCAAGACTGGCTCGCTGCATGCGCGCCGAATGGCTCTCGCCGACCTCCGCCACAACGAGGACGCGGTGACGAAGCTCTTCACCGAGATCGGCCCCATCAACGCCGCGCGCAAGGGCGGCTACACGCGCATCATCAAGCTCGGCCAGCGCCGCAGCGATGCGAGCGAAATGGCTGTGATCGAGTGGGTGGATGCACCTGCCGCTGCCGCTCCTGCTCCTGCGAAAGAGGAGAAGGCGGAGAAGCCTGCCAAGAAGCCTGCTGCAAAGAAGGCTCCGGCTAAAAAGAAGAAGGACGAAGGCGAAGCCTAAAATCCGGAACTGAAACAATTCACAAAAGGCGGGCTCGCAAATGCGGGCTCGCCTTTTTGTTTTGCCGGTGACGCAATGTGTGCGCTTTCCAAGAACACATGCTCCACGCAATCCAGCCCGAAAAGCACGGTCCGCTCGGCAAGCCCATGGCGAATGCCGTGCAGGCTTGCGTCCACTGCGGCTTTTGCCTCGCAGCCTGCCCGACCTACAAGGAGATGGGGCAGGAGATGGATTCGCCCCGCGGGCGGATTGTGCTGATGAAACAGGTTCTTGAGGGAGCTCTGCCGGTCGGAGACGCGCTGCCGCATGTCGATGCGTGCCTTGGCTGTCTGGCTTGCGAGCCGGTGTGCCCGAGCGGAGTCGCTTACCGCGATCTCATCTCGCCGTTCCGGGCGCTCGCGGAGAAACAGCGACGCCGTCCCTTGATGGAGCGGCTCCGGCGAACGATGATCTCGCTGACGCTGCCGCATCCGCGGCGATTTCGCGTGGCTGCCTTGCTGGCGGGAATGGTGCGCGAATTCACGCCGCTGCTTCCGAAGTCGATGCGGCCGATGCTGGATCTGCTGCCGGCGAGGATTCCCGTGGAACAGAAACTCGCCCCGCTTTATCCGGCGCACGGCAAGCGGCGCGCGAGGGTGGCGCTCCTTGCGGGTTGCGCGCAACAGGTGCTGGAGCCGGATATCAATACTGCGACGATCGATGTGCTTTGCCGGAATGGCGTGGAGGTGCTCGTGCCGCACGGACAGGGATGCTGCGGGGCGCTGGCGTGGCATGTAGGGGATTTAAAAAACGCGCGTGATTTTGCGCGGCGGAATCTCGGTGCATTCCCTGAAGACGTGGATGCCATCGTGACCAACGCCGCGGGCTGCGGGAGCGGGATGCATGAATATCACCTCATGCTTGCAGGCGAGCCCGAGGCAGAGCGTGCGGAGGCATTCCGGCATCGGGTGAAGGACGTGTCTGCATTCCTCGCGGGACTGGGACTCGTGGCGGAATTCCCGCGCCAGCCAAAACGGCGCGTGGCGTATCAGGACGCCTGCCATCTGGCGAATGCGCAGGGCATTCGCGATGAGCCGCGGCGGCTGCTGGGAGCGGTGCCGGGATTGGAAGTTTTGGAGATTGCCGACACGCATCTTTGCTGTGGAAGCGCTGGCACTTACAATATCGACCAGCCCGAAATCGCCGCACGGCTTGGCGAGGCGAAGGCCCGCGCGGTGATCGCGAGCGGTGCGGAGATGATGGCGACGGGAAACATCGGCTGCATGACGCAGGTTCGTGCGCATCTTGCCAAACTGAAGTCGCAGATCGTCGTGCAGCACACGATGCAAATCTTGCGCGACGCATACGCCACCCGCATAACTCCGGCATGATGCGCTTTCTGCTCGCTCTTTTCCTCGCTGCAAACATTCACGCCGCCGAAATTCGTACTTTTGCAGGGACCGGCGTGAAGGGCTTTTCCGGTGACGGCGGGCCTGCTCAAAAGGCGCAGCTCAACAATCCGTTCGGCATCGCGCGTGGACCCGATGGCGCGTTGTATGTTTGCGACACCGACAACCACCGCATACGGAAAATAGCGGCGGATGGAACCATCACGACCATCGCTGGAACAGGCGAGCGCGGTTGGAGCGGTGATGGCGGTCCGGCGCTGAAAGCAGCGCTGAATGAGCCTTACGAAGTGCGTTTTGATGCCGCTGGCAACGTGTATTGGTGCGAGCGGATGAGCCACACGGTGCGGCGCATGGATGCGAAAGGCATCATCAGCACGATCGCGGGAACGGGAGTCGCGGGTTATTCGGGCGACGACGGCCCGGCGGTGAAGGCGCAGTTAAACCAGCCGCACAGCATCGCCATCGACCGGGCGGGGGACGTTTTCATTTGCGACATTCTCAACCACCGCATCCGGAAGGTGAATATGAAGACGGGAACGATCTCCACATTCGCCGGCACCGGGGAAAAGAAGACGGCTCCCGATGGATCAAAGATCGCCGGTGCGCCGCTTCACGGTCCGCGTGCGATGGATTTCGCGCCGGACGGAACGCTGTGGCTTGCCCTGCGCGAAGGAAACGTCATCTACCGCCTCGACCTTGCGGCAGGCACGCTGCACCACGTCGCCGGTGCGGGCGGAAAGCCGGGCTTTGCTGGGAATGGCGGACCGGCAAAAGCCGCGATCCTCGGCGGGCCGAAAGGAATCGGCATCGCGCCGGATGGCCGCATCTTTTTTGCCGACACGGAGAGCCACAGCATCCGGTTTGTGGATTTGAAAAAGGGAACCGTTGAACTGCTTGCGGGCACCGGAGTGAAAGGCGACGGCCCGGACGGCGACCCGCTTGGCTGCAAGCTCGCACGGCCGCACGGCGTCTTTGTGGACAAGGACGGCGCGGTGTTCATCGGCGGGAGCGAAGACCATCGCATCCGCGTGGTGCGATAGTTCGCCGTTTATTTTCCCGTGAACCAGCCGCGGGCGAGGGGATTCGTCGTGACGAATTCGAGGAGCATCTGCGCGACTTTATTGCGGCCGGATTCGGAGGGATGTGTGCCGTCCTGCGCAAAGTCGGTGCGTTCCCATACGAGTGCGTCCGTTTTCCGGCCCTTCGTGCCGTCGGCCCAGAAATAAGGCCCCCACAAAAGAAGCGGCGATTTTTCCGCGGCCAGTTCGGGGTCGCGTTTGATCTGGCGCTGAATGAGCCAGCGTGCCGCGAATGCACTGTCGTAGGCGTATGGTTCGGGGTTTAGCATGCTGGTCGCATAGCCTCCGTAAATGCGGCTGCCGAGGTATGCGACGCGGAGGTTTGGGAAATGGGCGCGTGCATTTTGCAACACTGCGAGGGTGTCGGCTTCGAGTTTACGTCCGTGTTCCTGCAGGGTTCCGCGAGGGCCTTTGTTCGCGAGTTTCACCCACGCGATTTGCACCTGTTCGGGCGTCACTCCTGCGGAATTGATGCGTTGGAGGGCGGTCTTCCACGGCCCTCCGTCCCGCGGCACCCATTCGGCCATGGCCTGCCCGCCTTGTGCGCAGTCCACGATCGTCAGCGTCGAAGACTTTCGCGGGTCGACGTCTGCGATGGTTTTGAATCGCGAGAATTCCTGGGTCGCGTTGGACATGCTGATGGAAACAAACACGATGCGACCCGAGGCTGAGGGCTTGCCGTCGGGACCGAGCGGCTGAATTTGCGCGAGCGCGGCTTTCGCGGCTGCCTCATGCGCGGGAGGTGGAGTATTCTTCCCTCCGCCGTAAAGGCCGCCGTCCTCACCCTGATACCGGTCATCTCCGGTCATATCGGTCAGCGGGATGAGACCGGCGGGTGGCTTTGGCACGGTTTGGTCGCCGGGCGGGCGCTTGTTGCGCTCGGCTTTTGCCCGCTCGTAGTAGGCCTGCTCCTCGGGCGAAAGTTTTTCCCCGCGCTGGGCGCGCTGATGCAGACTCTGGGCGCGCGCCCAATCGATGGGCTCGGGCTGCTGGGCTGCGGTGAACTGGGTGAGTACGAGGGCGAATGCGGCGATGAGCGGCTTCATGACGGGATCTCAAGCCCGTGCGTTTCGGAACGCAATCGCGAATTCGCCGTACATGCAGCAACTCACTCCGCCGCATTTTTCGAGAAACACTCTGGCCATTCGGCGGGCGGCGTGCCATTTGCTTGCGGTTCACAGCCTCATGAAGAAAGCCCTTATTACAGGAATCACGGGACAGGACGGAAGCTACCTCGCCGACCTGCTTCTCGAAAAAGGATACGAAGTCCACGGCATCATCCGCCGTGCGTCCACTTTCAATACCTCGCGCATCGATCACCTTTACCAGGACCCGCACGTCAATGGCGTCCGCCTTTTCCTCCACTACGGCGACCTCAGCGACTCGCTGAACCTCACTCGCCTCATCGACCGCATCGGGCCCGATGAAATTTACCATCTCGGCGCGCAGAGCCACGTCCGGGTGAGCTACGATATTCCGGAGTACACCGGCGACATCGTGGCGATCGGCACCATCCGCATTCTCGAAGCAATCCGCGAAGCGAAAGTGAAGGCGCGCTTTTACCAGGCGAGCAGCAGCGAGATGTTCGGCAAAGTGCAGGCCGTGCCGCAGACGGAGACCACGCCCTTCTGGCCGCGCAGTCCGTATGCGGTGGCGAAAGTTTACGGCTACTGGGCCACGGTGAACTACCGCGAGAGCTATGGCATGCACGCGA
>SXWH01000036.1 GCA_005791535.1 Verrucomicrobiaceae bacterium
CGGCATTTGCAGCGTGTACTTGCCGGCGATGCCAGCGGTAGCCGTCGCGGCTTCGGTCTCCGTCAGCACTTTCGGGCAGTAGATTCCCGAGTCGCGGCCGTCCGCCGACACCACGCCGGACAGCGTCTTGCTACCAAGGACATCGGTATCGAGCTGGAGTCGCAGAGCGAGCGGCGTGTTATTTTTGCGCGGGATATCGCCAATGAACGCGCCGGATGCGGTCACGTCTCCACGAACGGGATAAACCAGGCCGCCGTAGGTGAGCTTTCCGACCATTTTGCCGGTCTTCGTAATCGATGCCTCGAAGTAGCCCGACGTCGCGATGTCGAATCCGATACCGCGTGTCTTGCGAAGGTCCGTGGAAACAAGTCCCGCGAATTTACCAACCACTGCTTCGTTGATGAGCGACGACGCAAATGTCGCCGTCAACGCGATGTCCGCGTCGGGCATCACAAAGGACAGTGGCTTGGTGGTCGCGACAAATGCGCCCGACCAGCCGTCAAACAGACTCGTCGCGCCAGTGGGTTTGGCAACGATGGTGTAGGGCTGGCCGACTTCGAGCTGGCGTGTGCCGGTGAAGTCCGCCGTAATCGTGCCCGGGCCGGTGACCGTCGTGGTGAGGCCGCGCAGTTTCACGTAGTCAAACGCCACGCTGGAAACCGGCGACTCATTTCCCGCCTCGTCGATGGAGTAAACGTCGAGCTGGTTCGTGCCGAGGCGCGAATGCGCAGTAATGTCGGCATCCCAGTTTGTGTTGGTGAGGGTGGCGACGTTCCACGCGCCCTGATTAAGGCGGAACCGGACCTGTGCAGCATTCGTGTTGCCGCCGGAATCCGGATTATCGATGGCGGTTCCGCTCGCAAGAATGGCGTCGGGGCTGTTGAGGCGCTGTGCCTTCGTCGGCGCAGCGATGGTCACCGCGGGCTTCACTTTGTCCGGTACTGGTTCGTCGTCGAAAATGCGGACCTCAACCGTGCGGAAGAAGCCTTCCTTATATTCTGGTCCTTGCGAGACACCGAGGACCACGGTCTTCATCGGGTTGAACACACTGTTGTCGTTCGGCCGAATCGAGACCGTCGTCGTTGCCTTTCCGGCAGGAATGGTCACAACGGAAGGGAAAGGCGGATCATAATCAACGCCCGGCGACGCGGTGCCGCTCGGTTCGAGGAATACATTCAACGGAGCATCGAGTTGCGTGGTGTCACGGAGAATAGTGAAGACGATGTCGGTACCCGAACTCTCGACAACGCTCGCGACAGAAGACGTCACCGAAACCGGGACGAGGTCGTTATCCACGATGGTAACAATTGCGCTGTTAGGAACGCCAATCTTGTAGGCCGCGTCCGCGATGAGCGTGAGTTCGACCAATTCCGTGCCCTCGGAGAAACGATCATTCTTCGGCACAACCGTGACGCTAACCGAGGTCGCAAAAGCCGGAATGATCGCCTGCAAGGGCAACTCGTTGTAATCGAGTTCGTTCGCCGCGTAGTTCAGCGAACCAGCGGGAGCGGGCGGTGGCGGAGGCTGGGTGAGCGCAAACTTCACAGTGAGAGGCGTCGGCGCCGCAACACGGCGGCTAATCGTGAACACGCCAGTGTTGGCCGGCTCGGTAGTAAGGTTCGTCTCAGCCGCTTCCGCGTCTGTCGCCACGACGGAGACTGCGTTCCCTTCGTCGTCGTTGATTTCAACAGTTTCCACCGTGATTCCGCCAAGCGTCCCAACGGAAGGATTGCGCAGGACGACATGAAACCGCTCGTCCGCTTCGACAACCGTGTCCTGCAGAATTGGGATCGTGATATTCTGAACCGAAACGCCATCGGGGAAGGTAAGCGTCCCGGCAGAGCCAGTGAAATCAACCGTATCCGTAGCAGAGGCGATCGAGCTGATCGAGTAGTCAACAGTAGCCTGCCCGGCGACATCGTTCAAACGACGCACAGGAATGACAATCTGCCCGCCGCCTTCGCCGACTTCTACAAACTTCTTGTCGAACGTGAATCGGGTCGGCACGGCGGGAGTTCCGAATACGCGCATCCGGGCCTGAATCACCGAGCCTTGCGTACCGGGAGTGGTGTCGGAGACCCGCACCGTCCACGTTCCCTGACTGTTCTCACCCCAATGCTGCACGGTCGTGAAGGTCCACCCGAGATTGCCGTCTGTGTAATCTGCGTCCGGTTCGCCGTTCAGCGGGCGGTTACGCTTCTCCATGAGACGACTCACGTGACCTGAAGGTGAGGTAACCGTAATCGACAGGTCGCTGCGGTGCGCGTGCGAGATGTCCAACTGCACTTCCACATGCTCGACACGGAGATTCTCACCGTTGGCGAAGTTGAAATCGCGAGCCACACCCGCAGTGGTGGCGTCCGGAATTAGCGCGGGCACTGCCGGGGTCACGAGCGCACGCTCAATCTGCACCTGCGGCCCAAGGTTGACCCAATCCTCGGCGCGAATAACCGCCGCCGTCGCATCGACCATACCGCCACCGTAATTGTGATTGAATTGGAAGCCCGCGCCGTTCGTCACCCATTCAGCATTGGTCGAATCCACACGGGAAGCTGTGGTCGTGAGAATCTCCATTACATCCCGATATCCAAGGTCCGGATTTGCCTCGAGCATGAGTGCCGCAACGCCGGAAACCAGCGGTGCCGCCGACGATGTGCCGCCGAATGAGTTGGTATAATTGATGTCCGGAGCTTCGCCGAAAATGCCCGTGGAGTTGTAACCGAGGTCACCAGTGCGATCCGTCGTGGTAATTCCGAGAAGTCCCCCGTCGGAAGGCGCGGAGAGCAGAAGCGGTGAGCCGATTTCGCTGTATGAGGCTCGGGTTCCGTTGTTGGCAACCGCACCGACCGCAATCACGAACCGCGAATTTGCGTATCCATCGGTGTTCACGTTGTCATCAATCTCGCCGCCGTTGCCGGCTGCCCACACAAACACCGTTCCCAACCCGCCGCGGCCATTCGTCGTGGCGAGGCGCAGACCGTCGAGAGCGAGAAGGCCTGGTCCGTTGAGGTCGACGAAAAAGTCATCCGGGCCCCAACTGTTGTTCGACACATCGACCTGCGTTCCCGACGTTCCACCATTCCACAGAAAAGCTTCCTGCTCCTGGAGATCCGTCACGTCCGCCGATGTAAGCCTCAGGCCGATGAGGTTCGCCTGCTGCGCGGCACCACTTACGCCCAGACCGTTGTCACCACGCGCTGATGCAACACCGGCTACCGCAGTTCCATGGTCATCCCCAAGCTGTGGCGACGGGTCATCATCATCACCGTTCCAGTCATGGTGAGGCCCTCCAACGCCGACTGCCGCAATATTGGGCGCCAGGTCTTCGTGGGCGAGGTCGATGCCGTCGTCGACCACCGCGATCGTAACACCTGCGCCGGTGTAACGGTCCCAAGCGAGAATCGGATTAACATCAACACCCGGAACGCCATTCCCCTGCCCCGTGTTCTGAAGATGCCACTGGTCGCCGAAGAACAGATCATTCGGCACCGCGCGCTTGCTGAGCTTCCGGCGCAATTGCGGCTCCGCCTTCATGCCTGCTGCACGCAGCTTCTCCACACCTCCAAGGGCGTCCGTCGCCGACGCGAAAGTGAGCATGACGTGCCCCTCGACCGTCGTCGCCTTCGCCGAGGCGGCTCCGGAAACCTTGAGCAATTCCGCCTCATCCGCGCCGGACGCGAGCACCTGAGGTGTCACCACACGGCGGGTTGTGTCCTTCCGCGGCTTCCCGAGTTCATAAATCACCGGCTCAAATTCAGCGCCGCCCAGCGTACGGGGACCAACCACGGTCTTCCAGTTGACCTTCGGAAAACGAACAATCGCACGGCTGCCAAAATCCTTTAAAATCACGGCACCGTTCAGGTTCTCGCTCACGGCAGTCGCGGCCTTCCCGGTCTTGTGAAATACGGACACCTCATCATCCGCGACTTCGTATTGGCGGGTTACGCCACCATCTTTTACGGAGTACACAGGACCCGCCCAAAGCGGGCTGGCTGCAATGGCGAGGACTGGAAAAAGGGCACCGGCAAAGCGGCGTCCCGGGCAGGCAGGTTTCTTCATGGCGGCAGGAATAGAGCACGATACCCCACTCCTGCGACGATTTTTTCGCAGTTAAACAAAATTTTTCCAAATGACGGCGGTCAGGCCGCCCGACCGACACCGGCCGCGAAGAACCTCTCCCTACTCCTTCAGAGTCCGAAGCGCCTCAATCGCAGATTTTGCCACGTCCCTCATTTCCTCATCTCCGCCGGCAGCCAGAGTCTCCCAGACCGGAATAGCATCACGGTGTTGAATGTTGAGCAGCGCATCGATCGCTGCATCCCGGACCGCGCCCGCCGTGCGTTGCGTGGATAACTCTCTCGCGACGATACGAAGCTTCTCGCTCTCGAATCCTGGAAAGCTGTCGAGTGAATCGAACAGTTCCACGCGAAGGCTCGCCCGCTTTTCCGATTCAAGCAACCGCCCTAGCCCGGTAATGCCATCGGAAGGCGGCGCGTCCAGCAACTCCCATATTAGTTCCCGACGCTTCTCCTCGTCACCCTCGGTGGCGTAAGCATTAGCAATCGCATCGACACTTCGCTTGGGCGGTTCATTGGGCGGCCGGTTCGGATTGGCCAGAACCGTTGCTTCCGTACTCGGAAGTGGCGACTTGCTCGAATCGGCCGGCTGCGTGCGGTCATTCATCGGCCGGGGTCGATCGCATCCCGCGATCGTGACCAGGATTACCGCAGTGATCAAAATCGTCTTCACACGGCGAGTGAACCACGCCGATTCGCCGAGGCGAAGCTCATTTCCTGAGCAGTCGCTGTGTGAGAGCAGGAAGTTCGTGCTTCAATTGCTTCCGAAAACCGGCAATTGTCTCAGCGCGATGATCGAGGCCAAAAACCTTTCCAAGAGATACGGCAAGCGGCTTGCCGTGGACGACATCTCCCTCCTCGCACCTAAAGGTACGATTACAGCGCTCCTTGGTCCGAACGGCGCCGGCAAAAGCACGCTGATCGGCATCATGCTTGGCCAGATAAAGCCCGATGAGGGAGAGGTCTTCATCAATGGATTCTCCGTTCAAAAACAACGACGCGCCGCTCTGGCCGAAATCGGTGCCACGTTCGAGGCTCCGGGGTTTCACGGCGAATTGACCCGGTGCGAAGTTCTCGAATTTCTCTCGAGCCTCACGAGGAAAGTTTCCGCTTCCGATATCGAGGACACGGCGGATTTTGTCGGGCTCAATGAGCAAATTCACGACAAGGTTCGCACCTACAGCCGCGGGATGCGGCTTCGACTCGCTCTCGCGCAGGCAATCCTGCCGAGGCCGTCGGTGGTCATCCTGGATGAACCGATGGAGGGTCTCGATCCCGCCGGCATTCGCGACGCGCGGCAGATTATCAAGCGGATGCAAACGGAGTTTGGCGCGACGATCCTGCTTTCCTCGCACCTGTTACACGAAGTCGCCGAACTGTGCGACCATGTCGCCATTGTCTGTCGTGGAAAACTCGTGCTTTCATCGCCAAATGGCGGGACTGCCGCCCAACTGGAGGAGACGTATCTAAGCGTCGTGGAATCGGAGTGAGCTCGTTCTGGAACCACGTCCGATGGGAACTGCGCTTCGTCTTTCGTCGAAAGGCGGCATGGACCGGATTCGCCGTGATTCTCGGTTTCCAACTCCTATTCTTCACGCTGATTCAGCTTCCCGAAGTTCGCCCCGCGGTGAAGTCGTTTTTCGAGAAACTTGGCTACGCATTCTCGGGAAACTTCACGAGTCTCACAGCAGCTCACTTCGTGCTGATGAACGGGTGCGGCTTTCTGGCCTCAGCTTTTCCTGCGTTCATCGCGTGCGAATCAATCGCTGGCGATGTGGGAAGCGGAATGATGCGGCTCGTTCTGTGCCGACCGGTATCACGATTGCGAATTCTCGGCGCAAAGCTTGCGGCATGCACGATCTACCTTGCCTCCCTCGCCGCTGCGACAGCGATTGGGGCGCTCCTGATTGCGTCGATGTTTGAGCCATGGGGACCCATGATCGTCCAGATTCAGGAAACCGGACAGCGCGTCCAGTATTCGGCGCCGGATGGTCTATGGCTCTATCTTAGAGGCCTGCCGTTCAATGCGCTGGCTGCATTTACGTGGCTCAGTTTCGCGTGTCTTTTCTCCAGTCGCGCCAGCCGTGGCTCGACGGCGATCGTCACCACGATTGCGCTTTTCGTGACAGACGACCTTCTCCGCCGAATGCCGTTTTTTTCGAGCATCCGCAGTTGGTTCGTCGGGTCGCTACTTTCATCCTGGGAACGAATCTACGAGCCGAGCATGGACTGGACGTGGGTTCCCGAAGTTTGCGGGCGGATGCTCGCGATCGACGCAGTTCTCCTCACCGTGGCAGCTCTCCTCTTCGCCCGGCGAGACTTCAATCCTTGAAGCTCACAAATCGGCGTAAAGGTCGAGCATGACCTTGCCGAATATGCGAACGCTCCCGCTTGTGACAATCGCTGGCTTCGCATTTCCGCCTACTGTGAGCGGCAAAGGCCCCGACATCGAAATCACCTTCCCGTTTTGAATCGGCCCCGAAACCGTGGGCTTCTCCACGCATTTGATGCTCATACTGAGGGTCGTCTGGGCAATTGAGAACCCGGCGTTCCCCATCGCGAAAATCGTTCCCGTACCCACGCCCTGCGAGCCATAGCCGTTCGGCGCCCCGTATCCGAGGGTCGCAGTGTTCGTGGTCACCACGAGGCTCAGAATAGATGCGTTGGTCGTATCCATGACAACCACGCGTCCCGCCGTAGTGTCCCGGTAGTCGTCCGGCAGCAACGCAACTAGGATCTCGTTCTTTGGAACCACCGCATCCAGATCGCGCCCGCGTGCAAGATTGATGAACTGTTTGTTTGCGAGTTTGCGGTAGGTTACCACCGAACCCGCCGCTCCGTTCGGTGCCGGCTCAAGAGACGCATACGTAATCGAAGCGGCCACATTGTACGCATGGTAAAGCTTATCAGCCGCCACCGCGTCGCCACAAACAACGGAAGCCGCTCCGATACAGGAAATGAGAGCAAAAGTTTTCATAGTTCAATCGTTGCCAACGGTTTTCCTGAAACACGAAGACTGCCCGAAGTCACGACGCTCGCGTAGGCGTTCAACCCAGCCGCGTCAGTGCGGGTAAAATCCCCATGCAATCCGGAAAACGCCGTATTGAGGAAGACCGACGTCCCTTTGAGTCTCGCCGACGCAACGCCGCTCCCTCTCAGCGCAAATGCCTGCGCAGCAAAATCCGGCGCGGACTGCGCAGCGAAAGTGAGCGACACCAACGCAACAACGGGTTTCGTGGGGTCAGTAGGCGTAAGGATGTTCCCGGCAGTAATCCCGGCGACGCTGCGCACGATTTGACCGGTCTTCACATTCAGCACCGCAAGGGTCACGGGAAGCGGTGATGACGTTGCCGAAGGAGCCATTACCACCAACGCAAGATCCTTCGACGACTTCGACTTCTGCGGCTGACCGAGAGCCAGGTTTATAAGCTGCTTGTTGCTCATCTTAACCGTGAGAAAGCGGTCCGTGTTGTTCTCATAAATCGAACTTACAAACGTGATCGACGCCGTCGCCTTGTATGCGCGGAACTCCGCTGCGTCCGCTCGGACCAACAGCACAATGGTTAGAAAAATGAACAGCTGCTTCATGGTGCGATGATAATGATTCCGCCTCTATCCGTGCCTATAAAAAGCCCCTCCGCGCGACCGGGCGACAACGGCACGAGCAGTCCGGAAAATTTGCGCGGCTTGCCGTCGGTGTGGATAAATGAACCACCAAATGCTCCGAGCGCGGGGTTGATTGTGACTTTCAGTCCATCAGCCCCGGGCGTGGTGACTGCGACCGAATTAGTCGTCGCGATGTTCACGGCTTTTGAAATCGGACCACCGAGATTTCCTTCACTGATGCCTGCCACCGCCGCGCCGTTATTCGCGTCGAAATCCGCGAGCGCACGCTGATTAAGCAGCGGCGGTCGATAAAGCGCGCCCTCCACCACCATCGTCGTATTGGCGACGCCTGCCGGGTACAGCTTTCCGTTCCCGGTCGGCTTGTTCCAGCGGGCCGTTCCAGCGAGCGTTTTGGGCGTTGCAGCCTTATCAAATTGCACGGTTCCCGCGATGTAGCCGGTCGTCTTCAGAGCCTCCTTTTTGTAAAGTCCCTTCGCGAAATCGAGTCGTCCGAGCAGCGATACGTTTCCTCCAGTTACGAACTTCGTTCCGTCCGGGAGCACGCCTGCCACACTCGCACCACCGGTCGGCTTTACGTTGATTGAAGCAATTCCACGCACGTCGCCGCCGACGTTTCCATCAAGCAGCGCGTTGTATCGGCCGGCCAATGAAATCGGGACAAGCTTTGAACCTAAAGCATTCCGCTCCCCCGCGATGACGTATGGGGTAGGCCCCGCTCCGGTAAGCGTCCCGGTGAACCGCGTGCCGTCACCCTGCATATTCAGAGTGAGCACCAAGTTAAGAACCGTCTTTCCGCGCTTTGCGAAAAGATTAGCCGTGAGCGTCCCATCGGTCGGCGTTGTGACGAAAGCCGCCTTGAAAGGAACGGTCAAACCATCGAACAGCAACTTTCCGGTGGTCTTGTCGCCACCGGTGTAGAACTGCACCGTACCAAAACCCGGTTGGGCAAACGTCGAGTTTACAAGCCCGGAATAGCCTGCGCTCGGAAGCAAAAAATCGAACGCACCGCCGCCACCGCCACCCGCTGAGTCCTCAGGGTCTTCGATAGTGATAACGACGCTCGTATTCGTGCCGAGCGCGCCGGTGCTCGGCGTGCCGAGTGTGAGCGTGAACGATTCGTCCGGCTCGGCAGCGGTGTCGTTGACGATCGGAATCGTGACTTCCGCGACGTTTTCATCGTCGGCGAAAACAAACTGTCCACTCGTGCCTGTGTAGTCCGCAGAGCTGGCGCTGCCCGGCGTGAGCGTGAATGGAACAGTCGCCGCGCCGTCCGCGCCATTGAAACGCACAAGCGTGATGGTGACGCCACCGTTTTGCTCCAGCGCGGTCGCCGTCGTATCGTTGAACGAAAACTCACCGGGGAGCGTATCGCTGAACGCGAATGAAAGACTTGCCTGGCCATGCTGCCCCGTGGGCGTGGCCACGGCGACATGCAGCACCTGCCCGGCTGTCACGAGAACTTTGCGTTGATCCGAATAACCCGCGAGCATCGTAAGCGAGCCGACCGCACTGCCTGAAAACACGGCGCATTTCGCGGCATCACCGCTGTTCGTTACGACGGTCAAGTTCAGCTTCCCGGTCTGCGGCGCAGTGAGGCGGTACCAGAGGCTCTTCGGTGCGCTGCCTTCGATCTGCGGCTCGCCGGTCTCGGCCGTGGCCTCGGCCGTGTCGGCGTTGAAATTTCCCGACGCGGCGGACGAAGTGAGCGCATCGGCGAAGTTGTCATTCGGCAGCGGCGCGGGCTGTTGCTGAAATTGAAAGGTGAACGCTCCACTGCCTCCGCCCATTGAATCCACCGCAACCCACAGTGAGCGGGGAAATCCCCCGTAGTTCGGAATCGTCACGGTTTCCACGCCGCCATTGCCCGCGGCATTCAGACTTGCCACTGCGGCGGGCGTAACTCCGAAAAACTCCCCATCATAAATCCCAGCGCGCAAATCAAACCCCGTGGGCGTAAACGTAAAAACGCCCTGTTGCCCGGGATTGATGCTCACGGTGTACCAGACAGACTTCGCAGCCGCGATTCCTGCGTGCGCGGGCTCGCCCGATTCGGGTGTGGCGTTTACGGTGGTACCGTTGACGGTGTCACCCGCATTCACATCGTGTTTTGCAAGGATGTCGTCGTTTGCAGGGCCGATGGCGGAGATCGTTGCGCGGATGTCGAAAGTGCCCGACGCATTCGAAGTCGCGCCATGGACCATGATGCGATACGTGCGGGAGCCGCCGAGCGTGTTTCGCAAAACCAAGTGCTCCGTGCCGCCGGCACCGGCATTTTGGCCGGTCGAAAACTGGGACAAATCCGCATACGTTGAGCCCGTAAAGGCGGTCAAATTCACGTCAAACGCAGCGGGCACAACGCTTATGAGCGCCTGCTGATTTGCCGGCACCGTGACCGAATACCACACTGTCGCAAACGAATCGAAGCCCTCCGCCGGCTCCGTTGTCGCATTCACATTCGTCCCAGCCACGAAATTGCCGGACGTGAGCACAATGGCGTCGGCAAGATTGTCGTTCGCCGGGTTGGTCGCGTCGAGTGATGTGATGATTTGGAAACTGCCATTCGTGCCGAATGCGAGCTGCGGTTCCACGGCGAAAACATAAGTCAGCGGCGAAGCACCGGTATTCCGGAGATTCACAGCGCGGGATTCACCGAGGTTGGGATCGAGAATTCCCACCGGCGTCAGCGTCGCGATGTCGGTGCCCGTGAAAAACGGCAGGATAAAATCCGCGCCGGGCGTCTGGTTTGCAAAGTTCAAACGCAAATTTTGCCCGGCAGGAATCGTCACTTCATACCACACCGAGAGCGCCTGCGCCTCGCCGGAAAACGGAGTTTCGCCGACCTCCGGCGTCGCATTCGTGCATGTGCCATTCACCGTCCCCGCAGTGAGCACCGTGCGCGCGGAGAAGTTATCATTCGCCGGTCCGGTCGTGTCGAAGACCGTCGCGAGTTGAAATGCGCCGGCATCCGCATTCGGCGAATCAATTTGAATGAACATCGTAAGCACGCCCGCACCTGTGTTGAAATAGACAAACTTGTCCGCCTGTCCTTCAGGCTCCGTGGTAAGATGCTCGCGGACCATGTCGTTGAAATCCGTGCCCGTGTAGGCAGCCAGCCGGATGTCACGCGCCGCGGTTCCGGGCGTGAGCGTGAGCCGGGCCTTCTGCCCTGCGGGAATGTTCAACTGATACCACACCGTCTTGAGGTCGCCGGAGCCCGGATAAGGCTCGCCATTGCCGATCTCGGAAGTCGCATCCAGCGTCGTTCCGTTCACTGCCCCAGCGGACAGAGGCAGACGATTGGCAAAGCCGTCGTTCGCCGGGGGAACCGCCATCAAAACAAACGGAACGAGGAGGGCTGCGAAACTGTGCACAAAAATCCTCACTCATCTTTGCTAAGAAATAAATACACCTACGTAAAGCACCGAATTCAAACGCCCCTCGAACACGGGCGCACCCGAAATACTTCCGTTGGGGCCCGCTCAAATGAGCCAACTATCGCGACAAGCCCCATCTGCGAGTAATTCTCGCATCGAAACGCGCACCATTGCCCGCAACTCCACTTCACAATTCCGATTAGCCGCTACCTTCCTATTGAATCCGATGAATGCAGGGCCGCAGAGCCTCAGCAAGCGACTGAAGGGTTGCCCCGTGAATTCCGCACCACTGGCAAAAAGCAACACCGGCTCCAAAGTCTGCTATCCCGCAGCCACAAATATCCGGGCGATGCGCCCCTCCTAATACAGATATCGGCCAGCATATCGCGGAAGTTCAACCCGACCTGTGCGATGCCCCAGCCAAGCTACTCGTTGCCCTTTTCGAAAGTGACCGGAATTGGAAATGCGCTACGGTGACACGCTAACAGAGGGAAACCGGGACGCTGTTTCGGAGGAAAGCCGCTTACGCCTGCTATTCGAATAATCCCCGCGCTTCGACTCGGCTTGACCCGCGTCCTGGCGCACTTCCACGCTTCACAGCCACGCATCATCCTGTCAAAAGTGCGCAATGATTCTACGCATTCTTTTCGCGATGGCGCTGGCAGCGACAACGTTTGCAGCTCCGGAGGTCAACGTGCAGAAAATTTGGGACGCAGCTCCCCACAATGCGTTCACGGACCTCGCCCGCTGGAACAATACTTACTGGATTGTTTTCCGAGAGGCCGACGCACACGTGGGCGGCGATGGAAAAATCCGCGTCATCCGCTCGGCGACCGGCGATAAATGGGAAAGCGCGGCTTTGATCTCCGAGGAAGGCATCGACCTCCGCGACCCGAAAATTTGTGTCACGCCCGATGAGCGGCTGATGGTCGTCGCTGGCGGTAGTGTTTACAAAGGCGGGACGAAACTGCTCGGTCGCCAGCCGCGGGTGATGTTTTCCAAGGACGGTGCCGAATGGACCGCTCCACAACGGGTGCTCGCCGAGGGCGACTGGCTGTGGCGCGTGACCTGGCAACACGGCACGGCATACGGCGTTTCGTACAAAACCAGCGCACCCGAAGGCACGCCCGAGGATACCGGCGAGTGGACCGCCACACTTTACAGCAGCGAGGATGCGCTGAAATGGACGCCCGTCTCGACGCTCGCGGTGACCGGACGCCCGAATGAGACAACGCTGCGATTTGACATGCACGGCGACTGCCATGCGCTTGTCCGCCGCGAATCCGGGGACAAGCAGGGATGGCTCGGCACCGCGAAGCCGCCATTTACCGAATGGAAATGGGCTCCCATCGGACGCGCCATCGGCGGCCCGAACCTGCTGATGCCGCCCGGCCAGACTGTGGCCGCCGGGCGCGATTATTTGCCGGAAGGCCCGAAGACGGCGATTGGCCCGATCGTCGAGGGAAAATGGAATCCCACGCTCACGCTGCCGAGCGGCGGCGACTCCAGCTATCCCGGCCTATTCTGGAACCGCGGCGAGTGGTGGGTGAGCTACTATTCTTCGCACGAAGGCAAAAGCGCCATCTACCTCGCGCGCATTCGCGGGCTCTAAAGGTTCGACATCATGAAGCAAAAGCGTCGCGACTCTTCATGCTACCGGATCGTTCTCACCGGCGGCCCCGGCGGAGGAAAAACCACCGCTGCCGATTTGTTCCGGCGCGAAATCGGCGACCGTGTGGTCATGGTTCCGGAAGCAGCGACCATCCTATTTCAAGGCGGCTTCCCGCGTTCCTCGAATCCCGAAGCTGCGCGCGTTTCGCAGACGGCGATTTTTCACGTTCAGCGAAACCTTGAGGACGTCCAGGCATCACTTTTTCCCGGGCGCATTCTCCTTTGCGACCGCGGAACCGTGGATGGCGCAGCCTACTGGCCCGATGGGGACGGCGACTACTTCGCCAAGGTCGGAACCACTTTCGAGGCGGAGCTTCAGCGGTACGATGCGGTGATCTTCTTCGAGACGGCGGCCGTGGGCGGTTCCTCGATCGCAAGCGGGAATCCGGTTCGCAACGAAACGCAGGAGGAGGCCGTGGAATTGGACCGACGCCTCCGGAAGCTCTGGGCGGCGCATCCCAATTTCACGCTTGTCCCGCACAACGCATCCTTCTTCAAAAAGATCAGCTTCGGCCTCGCGGCACTGGAGAGCATCGTGGCGCAGATTTCCTGCGGCACACGAAGTCCCCGCACGCGAGTCAAACCCGCAAGAAAATCGTAATCACCGCCATGTCGCACGACCATCCGCATTCGCCCGAGCCACGGTCACCCAATGCGCAGAAGTCGTGCTGCGACTCAAAGCCCCCGGAGCCCGTGCACTCGTGCTGCACGCCGAAACCGCCGGAGCCGGTTCATTCCTGCTGCAGCGGCGAACATCCACCGGTGAAGCCCTCGGCCACCGCAAAGTATTTCTGCCCGATGTGCCCGGGCGTGGAATCCGACAAACCGGGCATCTGCCCGAAATGCGGCATGGCGCTTGAGCCAAACACGATCACCGCCGAGACCGATGACTCGGAGCTGCGCGACATGACCCGCCGCATGTGGATAGCCGCGGGCCTGACGCTGCCCGTCTTCATTCTGGCGATGGCACACATGATTCCGGGCGCGCCGCACTGGATGATGGGCGATGCATCGCGGTGGATTCAGGCGATTCTCAGCACGCCTGTCGTGTTCGTGGCCGGGCTCCCATTCTTCCAACGTGGGTGGCAATCGATTCGGTCACACCACTTCAACATTTTCACGCTGATCGCGCTCGGCGTCGGCGCTGCATTTCTCTCTAGCGCGGTGGCAATGCTCGCGCCGGGACTTTTCCCCGAAGCAATGCGCGGTCATGGCGGCGTAGGAATCTATTTCGAGGCGGCGGCGGTAATCATCGTGCTCGTGCTCGTCGGACAGGTTCTCGAATTGAGGGCGCGCAGCCGGACAGGCTCTGCGATTCGGGCCTTGCTGAATCTCGCACCGGAAACCGCGCGAATCGTGGATGCAGGCGGCGAGCGTGACGTGCCGCTGGAGTCGGTGAAGGCCGGCGATGTCCTTCGTGTACGTCCTGGCGGGAAGATCCCCGTGGACGGCGTCGTGGTCGAAGGTTCATCGTCAGTCGATGAATCGATGCTCACCGGCGAGCCGATTCCTGTCGCAAAGACCACCGGCGACACGGTTACCGGAGGCACCATGAATTCCACCGGAACGTTTCTCATGCGCGCCGAGCGGGTCGGCGCAGAAACGGTGCTCGCGCAAATCGTCCGGATGGTCGCAGAGGCGCAACGAAGCCGGCCGCCCATTCAGAATCTCGCCGACCGCGTGGCCGGATGGTTCGTTCCGGCCGTGCTCTCCTGCGCCGTAGTCACCGCAGTGTTGTGGTATGCGCTCGGCCCGGAGCCACGCATCACCCACGCATTGGTCAACGCAGTCGCGGTCCTCATCATCGCATGCCCGTGCGCGCTCGGACTCGCGACGCCTATGAGCATCATGGTCGGCGTCGGAC
>SXWH01000266.1 GCA_005791535.1 Verrucomicrobiaceae bacterium
CCCGTACCATCGACAAACGGCCCGAGTGGTTTGGCAATTTTGCCACGCAGCTCATCGCGGCCAACGCGACGCTCGGTCTGCCTGCCGACGACGTGACCGATATCGTGGCCGATGCGCGCTTCTGCGAATACGCGTGCGGCGAGGGGAAACTACGGGGCAGTGCGCGAAAATTGACAGAAGCCCCGGAGCTTCCGTGTAAGCTTTCCGGAGCCTCACCTATGCCTCGACGCTGAAGACCTGCACCCGGCCCCAGTCTTCCCATTTGCCGCCTTTGCGCTGAGGCTGGCCCTGCGCTGCCGAGATGACGAGCTTCTTTCCGTCCGCGGTAAATCGCGCGTGGGTGATGCGGTTTTTTGTGTCCACCGAATGCACGAGCGCGCCGTCGGCTGCTGAGAAGATCGCGGCGTTCCATGTGCCCTGCGCCTGGCGGCCGGCCATCACGAAGTGCGTGCCTGCCGGATGCCAGACGATGCTTTCCATCAGCCCGGAGCCGCGCTGGTCGTCCTTGATTTGTGCGGTGCGTTCGCCTTTTTCCCACGCCCAACGCTGCCAGGTCATTTTACCATTTCCCGCCATCGGGTCCGTCATCGGCCCCATCCCGCAACCGGCGAGCGTTGTGCCGTCCGGCGAGAACGCGAGGCCGTAAATGCCGCCGCAGTAGTGGTGCGTTTTGATCGTGCCCCACGATGTGAAATCGGGCGAGGTCCACTGCGCGACGGGCTTCGCATTCGCCGGCGACAGCGACCACACGCGGACTTCGCCCATCATGTTTGCCGCGGCGATGTGCTTTCCGTCCGGCGAAAATGCACAACTCAGGACCGGCGGCGTGTGTGCGAATGCCGTGACAAGCGCCCCGCTTTGCGTGTCGAAAACTTTCACCGAGGGTTCGGTCTCGGCGGCAGGCTCGTATTTCCAGCCGCCCGGCAGATACTGCCCGGTGACCGAGGCGACGCGCCCTCCGTCCGGCGACAGCGCCGTCTGCCAGCTCCAGAAATCATGCGCTTTCACGCGGCGGATGAGTTTTCGCGATTCGACATCGTGCCACAGCAGACAGCCATCGTAGCCGCCGCTGATAACCGTCTTTCCATCCGGCAGCAGCACGCAGCCGCTCGCGTACGATTCGTGCCGCGCTTCGAAGGCGGCGGGATTTCCGTTCGCGGGATCGACTGCGTACAGCGCGCCATCCGCGCACGCCGCAAACGCGCGGCTTCCATCGGGATTGATTGCGAGCCCGAGCGCGCCGGTCGGGAGTTTGTGATCCTGCGTGCGCTTCAGTTTCATGCGAGCACCTCCCGGATTGGCTGGGCCTTGTTTTCCACGCGGTGAAAGGTCGGCATTCCCGGAAGGTCATACTCGCCGTGCGGGTCGATGCCGAGGGCCTTGAAAATGGTCGCGAAGAGATTCTGTTCGTTGAATGGATTCTCCGCGACGTCCACGCCGTCGGCATCCGTCGCTCCGACGACAACGCCGCGCTTCAGCCCGCAACCGGTCATCATCATGCTCCACGCATTCGGATAGTGGTCGCGACCGCGTGCGGCATTGAGCCATGGCGTGCGTCCAAACTCGCCCATCGCGACGACGAGCGTGGAGTCGAGCAGTCCGCGCTCTTCGAGATCATTCACGAGGTGAAACAGCACGCGATCGAGCTCGGGAACGAGCATCTGGTGAATCTCGTGCTGGAAGACGTGGTTGTCCCAATTCATCCCGTTGGCGACCATCACGAACGGCGCGCCCTTCTCCACGAGGTGCCTCGCCATCAGCGAATGCTGCGCAAAACTTCCCGGTCCGTATCGCTCGCGGTCCTTTGCCGGAAGCTTGTTCACGTCGAACAAGTCGGCGCTCGCCGTCATGCCCTTCATGCGCTCAAAGGCGGCATTCTGACTCCGCGCAATACCGCTGCTGCGGTCGCGTTCGTACTTGGCTGTGAGAAATTTCCGAAGCGTCTCGCGGGCTTCGCGATCCTGTTGCGGGATACTCTCCTCCGCGTTGTTCAGGAGCTGTGTGTATTCGCCGCCGAGGCGCACCGGTGCATGCTCGGCGCCCAGCCAGCCGGCCCAGTTCCCGGCCTTGAATGTCTCGAACTCATTGCCGCCCGGAATTGGGTCGAGGAACACAAAGTTCGGAATCGGCGAATCGAGCTGCCCGATGGCGTGCGAAATCGAACTGCCCAGCGTGGGGCGGGTAAAGCCGGCGCGGTCGGGATTCCCGCGCTGGAGAAGGTTGATCGCCTGCAGGTGCTCCGACTGCGTGGTCTTCATGCTGCGGACGATGTTGAGCTTGTCTGCAATGCCCGCGCACTTCGGCATGAGGGAGGAAAAGTGAATGCCCGGAATCCTGGTGGGAATGCTCCCGAACGGTCCGCCGCTCGGGCGCCCGGGCTTCGGGTCCCAAGTCTCGAACTGGCTCGGCGCGCCGCAGAGCCACAGGAGAATGCAGTGCTTCTGCGCCCGTTTCGTCTCCGCCGCGAACACGGGATTATGAAACAGACCTGCGAAACTCGAGACCGACGCGAGCGCTCCGCCAGCGAGGCCTTTCAGGAAAAGGCGGCGGTGCAGCGCATGCTCATCCGTGCGGCATTGTCCGGCGGCGGGTTCGTGTTTCATGGCGTGATGAGGAATTCGGCGCTGGTCATCAATGCCCAGAGCAAATCACGCGGCGACAGGCGTGAAGCGGCTGCGAGTTCGTCCGAATCCGGCTCGCGGTCGAGCACGGCGCGAAACGCCTCGCGCACTCGGGCGGATGAATCGGGAATCTTTTCCAGACGCTCCGCAGTATTCCCGGGAGCGGGCTTCAGCACTGCGGCGAGGGCGGGGGAGTTTGTGAGAAACTGTGCCTGCTGGAAGGTGGCGTTGTACTCGCGCGGAAGGACATCCGGCATCGCCGCGATGGTCGCGCGGCGCAGAGTATCGTCGCCGGCCGGGAGTCCGGCTGCGATGCGCCAGGAGCGAGAGAGTTGTTCCGCGGTGAGCGGCCGTTCGGGCGTGCCGGCAAAGGTCTCCGGCGCCGCTCCCGAGCGACCGAGGGAATAAGCACGGCTGAGCACGATACCGCGGATGATGCGCCGGGCATCGTGACCGCTCTTTGCAAAGTCCGCCGCCAGCCAGTCGAGCAGCTCCGGGTGACTGGGAACGTTTCGCGCATTCATTTCGTTTGCAGGATGGACAATCCCGCGCCCAAGCAGCGCCGCCCACATGCGGTTTACGAATGCGCGGGCGAGCAACGGGTTCTCATTCGTCGCCGCGTCGGCGAAGGCTTCGCGACGCGACGTTTTCGGAACGCGGACCTTCGCCTTTGGGTCCACATACTTGTCGTCGCCATCGTCCTCCTTCTTGTCTCCCGCGGGCCAGGTCTCGGCTATCGTCTTCCCGCTCAGCAGCGTCACGATTGCCGGCTGCGATTCCTTTTTGAGGTTGGTGAAATTGACGAATCCTCCGACCGCGGATTCCGCGACCGCCGTGGAGCCTTCGACATTTTTGCTGCGGTTGAACGCCGCGACCAGACCCCAGTAATGCGCCTGCTTGATTTCGCGGGCGAGCGGGTGGTCGTGACATTGGGCGCAATCGAGCGTGGTTCCGTAAACCACCGGTGCGACGGCTTCCGCGATCTGCTGGTGGTCATTCTTTCGATCATAGAGAAACCACGTCGCGCCTTTGTTTTCCGGCTTCGCGGGCCGGGCGACGAGGAGTTCGCGGACCGTTTCATTCCACGGCCGGTTGGTGCGGAAGGATGTTTCGAGAAAGTCCCACCATCCATTTTGCTTCCGGCGGTCCTCGATGTTTCCGCGTCGGCCCCGGCCCATCAGGAAGACGTCCCAGAGCTCCCGCATCCGCACAGCGTAATCGTCGGATGCGATCAGTTTATCCACGAGTGTGGCGCGCCGCGATTCAGCCGGGGCGGCTAGAAAGGAATCCACTTCCGCAGTCGTGGGAATGCGGCCGGCGAGGTCGAGATAAACACGGCGACACCACGCGCGGTCGCTCAATGGTGCGGCCGGTTGCACGCCATTGCGCTCCCAGCCTTCCGCGATCAGTGAGTCGATAGCTGTGGTCGGATTCGGGAAATCGCGCACGGTTTTCTGTGCGACCGGTGCTGCGGACTTTTCGAGTGCGGAAATCCATTCGCGCACGATCTCGCGTTCGCCGTCGCTGAGCTGCTTCTTAGGCGGCATGTGTGGATCCGCATCCGGCGCGAGATTATGAAATAGCGCGCTCGCTTCGGGTTTGCCCGGAATGACGACCGCGCCGCTGTCGCCGCCCTTCAGCACGGAATCGACAGTGTCGAGTTCCAGCCCGCCCTTTTGTTCAATCGGGCCGTGGCATTTCACGCATTGGACATCGAAGAGCGGCTGCACCTTTCTCGCCCAGATCGACGCGGCGTCGCCCGCGCATGCGGAATGCGCGGCGAGGCAGAGGGTTGCGGCAATGAATGTGCGATTTTGCATCGGTCGCGAGTATAACCACCGAGGGCGGCGAATCGTTGTAGGGGAAAACGGTGCGCGGTTCGATTTGGATGCCCGGACGACCGGCGTCAGGACTTCAGCTTGATCGCATTCTCCGCGTACCAGCGGACAGTCCCGCCAAGTCCCTCGTCCACGCTGACCGCTGGAACGAACCCGAGTTCGCTTGCAGCGCGAGAGGTGTCCGCGGATGCGTGGCGGATGTCGCCCGCGCGGGCCGGGCCGTGGCGTGGCGGTCTCGGGCGGAAGGTTGCGTCCAGCGCGGAGAGTTTCGCGGAAATCAAACGGTGCAGGTCGTTGAGGTTCGTGCTGCCGCCGAGACCGATGTTGTAGGCACGGCCTCCGCATTCCGGGTTCTCCGTGGTGGCGGCGAGGATGTTTGCCTGGACGATGTTTGCGACGTGGCAGAAATCGCGTGTCTGTCCGCCATCGCCATGAATTGCGCACTCCTCACCGTTCACCTGTGCGACGATCCATGCGGGAATGACGGCGGCGTATCCGCCTTTTGGATTTTGCCGTGGGCCGAAGACATTGAAATAGCGCAGACCAACCGCGCGCATTCCGAAATGCATCGCGAACAGGCCGGCGTACATTTCGTCCATCAGTTTCGACGCGCCGTACGGCGAGAGCGCGCGGCCGAGGCGGTCTTCGCGCATGGGCATGGTCGTTTCGTCGCCATAGACCGCGCAACTGCTCGCGTAGGCGAAGCTTCGGATTCCGGCGTCCCGCGCGGCGACGAGCAGATTCAGCGTGCCCGTCACATTCGTGGAGTGGCACGCGAGCGGGTCTTCGAGGCTTTGCGGCACGGAGATAAATCCCGCCTGATGCGAAATGGCATCCACCCCGAGGCAGGCTTCCCGGCACGTTTCCAGATCGGCCACGCTGCCTTTGATGAAACGAAAGCGAGCCCATGCTTCGTCGCCGATTTCAGAGCGGACAAGGTCGAGATTGTCCGGGAAACCGGTGGCGAAGTTGTCGAGTCCGGTGACGTGCTGGCTGTTGCGCAGGAGCGTTTCCACGATGTGTGAGCCGATGAAACCGGCACAACCGGTGACAAGCCAGCGTCGGGGTTTTTCGCGAAGCGCAGCGAGCGTCTTTTCGTAATTGGTCATTTTTGGGTCGGCACGGGATGAACGAAGAATGCCGCGAGGACAATGCCGGTTTTGCGGGTGCTCCGGTCCGCAATCACGGCGACTGAACCGCTTTCAGGCGCAGGAATCCGCTGCTGCCCGCGGGCAACCTGGCCTCGATGAGTTCCGTGCCGTCGGTCATCATCGTGCGTGACGTGGGGGCCAGCGGGGCGAATGACGGTAGCGCGCTCGCGGCCTCCGGTTCCAAGGCGAGACCGGAAAAGCGGAGCGTCCGTTTGTATTTCAGCGCGATCTGGCCGCCGGGCGCGAGATACGGCTGCGGCGCGGGTTCCCATGCGGTGGGGTTTTCTCCGAGCAGCGCTTCGAGCATGTTCGGAAGTCCGTCTTTGTCCGGATCATCCAGCAGCGCCGGCGACGCGGGTGTATTTGCGGCGGCCCAAGCCGGAAAGCTGGTCGCTCCCGGAAGGAGGATCATCTTGCCATTCCGCGTCTCCGTGTCGGCGATTACGGCGGTTTCGGGTGTGAAGGAATTGAAGCTGTCGGTGCAGTCCGACCAGCGGTAGCCAATCGTCGTCGCGCCATTTCCGTACTCGATGTAGAACCGATAACCGCCGCCCGGCTTCTTGAGCATCATGCCGCCTTCCTTGGAGTTGAAATTGAGGATTTTGTCGGCGGTCCAGCCGGTTATGAGGTTGGTGGAGGTGACGTGTTTCCACGCGCCGCCGTATTGAAAATCAACGTAGATTCCGTGGTAGGTGGTGCCTTCCTTCCAGCAGAAGAACTCGTTGGTGTTGAAGTCCGGCAGCGCGAGCGGAACCGGTGTGGCCCACGCCGTCCAGTCGGCGTTCACCGGCTGCGTGACGTAGGTTTTCATGTGCGGATTGGGACCGTAGCTCACGCTTTGTAGCGCGATGGAAATGAACAGCCGCACGCTTCCATCGCCGTCGCGGAACCAGCACGGATTCCACGTAAGGTTCGATGACGTCGCGCCCGGCACGGGAATCTGGATGTTTCCGAGATAGGTCCAGTTTACGAGGTCCTGAGATTTCACGAGCCCGAAAGCCGTGTGCAATCCGTAGTTCCCGGATGTGAACGCGACCCAATACCAGCCGTTCTCGTGGATGATCGCCGGGTCGCGAACGACATTCCAGAAGGGCGCTGCTCCGGGTGGCTCCCACGCGGGAGAACTGCCGGTGAGCGAGGTCCACGTGAAGCCGTCCGGCGATGTGGAAATGAAGAGCTTCTCCGCGGTGTTTGTGAAGTGCGACATGACGTATCTCGCATTCGCGGGAATGGTCTGCGCGCTGGCGGAAATTGCCGGGAGCAGGAGAAGCAGGAGCGTCCTTGCGAGGTTCATCGGTTACGGCAGGAACGACCGTTCGTTGGGCCAGTTGCACAACCGGAAGAATTCCGAGAGCGTTGCAGCCACATCGCCAAACGTTTCGCGCGTGCCGAGTGGCGCGGATTTTCCGCCGTGCAGCACGAGAAGAGGGACTTCCTCGCGCGTGTGGTCCGTTCCGTGGTGGATGGGATCATTCCCGTGGTCGGCGGTGATGATCACGAGGTCTTCCTGCATCACTTTTGGCAGGAATGTCGCCAGCCATGCATCAAACTCGCGCAGGCAGTTTGCGTAGCCAGCGACATCGCGACGGTGACCGAAGAGCATGTCGAAATCGACGAGGTTTGCAAAAATGAGTCCGTCGAACTCCGGCCATAATTTGTCGATCGCGGCCATGCCCTCTGGGTTGCTTGCGGTCGGCGTGCTCGCTGTGATTCCAGCTCCGGCAAAGATGTCGCTGATTTTCCCCACGCCATGGACCGCGTGGCCCGAATCCGCCAGAGCCGTGAGGACCGTGGGCGGCGGAGTCATCGCGTAATCGTGCCGGCCTGCTGTGCGTTTGAAGGCGCGCGGTTTGCCGACAAAAGGCCGCGCAATGACCCGGCCGATGCGCAGTGGATCGCAATGGCGCCGCGCGATTTTGCAAATGGCGTACAGCTTTTCGAGCGGCACAATTTCTTCGTGTGCGGCGATCTGCATCACGCTGTCTGCGCTTGTGTACAGGATGGGTTTCGCCGTGCGCATGTGCTCCGGACCGAGTTGATCAATCACCGCCGTGCCGCTGGCTGGAAAGTTCCCGATGAACTCAACGCCGGCCTCCGATTCGATCGCCGCGACGAGCTCCGCCGGGAACATTTCGAAAGTCCGGAACGGTTCATCGAGCACTGCGCCTGCAATTTCCCAATGCCCGGTGGTCGTGTCCTTCCCGGCCGAGCGCTCGCGCATTTTCCCCCACGAAGCGCGTCCGTGGTCCGAACGTCCGAGAATCGCCGCAAGTCCCAGCGATTCCATCACGGGCAGCGAAAAGCCGGGCGTGTTCGCGTAAATATGGCCCAGCGTATCCGAGCCAGTGTCGCCATACTGCGCGGCATCCGGCGCGGCGCCGCATCCGACCGAATCAAGGACGAGTAAAAGTGCGCGCATTGTTCACAGGACCGTAATCGCGAACCGGCGAATCGGCGACCAATTTTGCCGCGGCTGTGCCTGTGATGCGCATGATTCGGGACCGTTTGCTGGCGGTCGCTACGGGAGCGCAGGTTCCTTCGACCAACATTTCCTGATCCGCCTGAAGCGTGGCCTTATTCGTGCTCTCAATCGGGCTCGAACGAACATGCCATTGCTGTCGCCGAGCGTTTCCGAATCGAGCACCAGTGCGTCCCCGTATGCTGCGCCGCCTTCCTGGGCGGCGGTCAGTTACGTTTTTGAGGACGCGCTTTGGTGCGACTGGCTGTTTCATGAATTCGATGGCCTTCGCGTGCCTCGTCCGTTGATCAACCGCCCGAGCCGCCATGGACGCCCGTATCCCGATCGAATCTCGATGACGCCGGATCCCTCCGACCCGGAGCAGCTTGATTGTTATCCGGACGCGATGCGGCAGGCGCAGCATTTGATTCTCGTGATTTCGCCATCGTCGGGACGTTCGGAATTGGTGAACGACCATCTGCGAATTTTTCGAGGGCTGACTGATGGCGAACGGATTATTGCGATCGTCGTGAAAGGCGACCCCGGCTGCCCGAGTGCGGAACCGGCTTCCGAGAGCGACAAGGAGTGGCTGCCTTCGTGCCTGCAATGGCGGTTTGACGGGCGGAATTTTGCGGAAGCCGAGCGTACGGAACCGTTGGTTATCGATGCCCGCATGGGCGTCTCCACGCTTTCCGAGGTGCGAACGCGACTGCTCGCTGCCATGCTTGAAGTCGAGGAGGAGCGGCTTGGAGAGCTTGGGAGTGTTCCGCGACACAGCATTCGCCCGGTGATTTATTCCCCGGTGCCGGATGCCGCTCCCGAAAACGCGGACGATGTGGTGGTCGTGCGAAAGCCGGCCGAGGGCGGCGGGTGGAAGGCCGCGTTGATCGCGGCTTGCGCGGTAATCGCTGGGTTCGCTTTCTGGTGGCTTCCGTCCGGTGCCATGGACGAGCCTGTGGTGCCCGCCGCGTGGGTTCCTCAGCCGGTGAATTTGCCCGGGTCCTCCGGGCCGCGCGAGGAAGTGCGGCTCGTCACTGTGAAAGCGGTTGCACCGGTCGCCTTGCCGGATCCACCGACTGCTATTGTGCAAGTTCCTCGTGAAGAGAAACCTGCCCAACCTCCAGCTCCTGCCCTAGTCGCTCGTGTTGCAACCGGGACGACGACGCTGGTGCCGGAGACGGAGTCCCCTGAGTTCCGCTCGGTGGTCGAGCGGCGGGATCGAATGTTTTTCCTCGGCGAGGCGAGGATGCGTGCCGGGGGCGGCGAGGAGGCCTATGATATTTTCAAGCAAGCGGCGGAAGTTGCTGCGATTGCCATCCGCCGTAGTGACGCGACTCCAGAGCATGTCCTGCGGGCCGCCGAGATTCACCGTCGAATCGGCCAGCTTGCCGTGCAGTTTACGACGCCGTTAGAGGGACGCGAACAATTTGAGAAGGCGCGGCAGTTGATCCAGCAGGTAAGGGCAAAAGGCCCAATCGGCTCCGAGGGTGCGCATCTGCTCGTGGATGTCGAAGGCGCGCTCCGAAAGCTCTCCTCCCAGTAGCACCGGTTGTTACGCTTTCGTTGCGGTCCTGTTTCTTCAATGTCACAAGGTGAATCTTGCCCTGACCGCCGACGCGGATAACTTGGCGCGGCAATATATGACGAAACCAACCGGCAAAAAGGTTCTGATAGCCGACGATGAAGAGGATGTTCTGGCATTGGTCACCGGCAGTTTAAAGGCGGCCGGATTTGCCACGCTGAACGCCGACGACGGGCCATCCGCTCTCGCGAGTGCTCGCGAGCATCTCCCAGCGTTAATTGTGCTCGATTTGATGCTTCCGGGAATGAGCGGACTCGAAGTTTGCAAGGCGCTGAAATCGGAGGCCTCCACGAAACACATTCCCATCCTGATGCTGACTGCGAAATCCGATGAGGTGGATCGGATACTTGGCTTTGAACTCGGCGCGGATGATTACATGACCAAGCCGTTTTCGCCGCGCGAACTCGTCTTGCGGGTCCAAAGTGTCCTCCGTCGGACCAATGCTCCGGCGGAACCGGCGGATATTTTGAAGCTTGGCGATATCACCGTGGATCGTGTGCGACATCAGGTGACGATTCGCGGCAAGGAACTGGATCTCACAGCCACGGAATTCAAGCTGCTCTCCACGCTCATCGAGCGTCGTGGTCGTGTGCAGAGTCGCGATGTGCTGCTCAACGATGTTTGGGGCTATGAGAGCGCGATCGATACCCGGACAGTCGACACACACGTCCGGCGGCTTCGCGAGAAACTCGGCAAGGCGGCGGATTGCATCGAGACGATACGCGGATTCGGTTATCGGATGCTGGATGTTTGAGCAGGCTCGCATTCCGACCTGGGCAGGCGCATAAGCAGGGCCGATGGATTGGATTTCCGGAACTCTCGTAACAGCCGCATTGCTCGCCCTTTTCCTGCGGGAGCTTTCGTGGCGTCGCGCCCGGCGAGGTTTGCTTGCGAGGGCTGCCTCAATGCTCGCGGGAAGGACGGCGGCCGATGCCGTCGCAGACGGACCGCTATACGGGTGTGGCAGAAAGCTCGAGGCAATCAGGGAGATGACGCTACACGAGAGGCAGCAGCGGACGCTGGCGGAGGCGAATCTTCAGATCATTCTCGCATCGATGCAGGATGGTGTGCTCGTCGCGGATAGCAGAAGAACGGTGCGGCTGGTGAATCCGTCACTGCGAAAGCTTCTGCAAATCGAGGGAGACGTATTCGCGCGTCCGGCGATGGAGGTTCTCCGCGAGCCGGATATCGACAGTATGATTGCGCGCGCACTTGAGAGCGGCGAGGAGCAGGAGAATGAGGTGGAAACGATTCGCGACGGCACTTCCATTGTGATTGTCGTGACGGTTTCCCCGATGCGTGATGCGGCTGGGGAACCGGGCGCTCTGGTGCTGGTCCGGGATGTCACGCGTCTAACGCGGCTTGAGCATGTCCGGCGTGATTTTGTCTCCAACGTGTCGCATGAACTTCGCACGCCGCTGGCGATTTTTCAGGGCTGGGTGGAGACTCTGCAGGACAATCCCGACATGCCGCGGGAGGATCAGGCCACTGCGTTTTCTGTTCTGCGCAAGCACAGCGCGAGGCTGAATGCACTTGTGGAAGATTTGCTCACGCTGGCACGACTCGAAGGTGGGCACGAGGAAATGAATCTGCAGCCGATGTCTGTGGGGGCGTTTTTTGAGGAATTGAAGCGCGACTGGACGCCACGCGTGGCAGGAAAGGACGTGCGGCTCCGGTTGCGCGTGGAGGCGGAACTGCCGCAGTTGAACGTGGACCGGCTTCGATTCGAGCAGGTCTTCACCAACCTTCTGGACAACGCATTTAAATTTACGCCGAAAGGCGGCGAGATCGTGCTGGGAGCGAAGCGCGATGGCGACTTTGTAGAGATGTGGGTGAAGGACAGCGGTCCCGGAATTCTGAGCACGGATCTCGCGCACATCTTCGAGCGGTTCTACCGTGCGGATAAAGCGAGGTCGCGCGAGCATGGCGGTACCGGGCTCGGTCTGAGCATTGTAAAACACATCGTGAAAGCGCACGGCGGCAATGTCTCCGCCTCAAGCGAGTTTGGATGGGGGACGACCATCCACGTCAGATTGCCCGCAGCTTGATCGCCTACTTCTCCGGGTCACGCGGGAACTTTGCGTAGGGAAGCCGCGCGCCTTTGTATGCGAAATGATCCGCCCGGATTCTCGTCGGAGCGGGGAATAGCGATGCTCCGGCGGTGCCGATGATATCGTCCTGATCAATGCCGTCGCCGGAGACGCCGATTGCACCTATCAGCGTTTTGCCGCGGTAGAGAGGGAAGCCTCCCGGGAAAATAGTGACGCCATTTGGAAGGTTTGGGTTCCCCGGGAATGTCCCGGTCTTCGGATTCACGCGGAGCGATACGGCTTCCTGAAAACCGAAATACGGTCCAAACGGCCTGCCATCGAGGCCCGGTGGGAAAAATCTTTGGGCTAGGAAACCGACCGTGCGTGAACTTTGCGCAAGCTGGCTGTTGCTGAAAAATACTGCCGTCCGCGCCTTTTGTGCACTGACATCCCATGAAAAAATCGGTGCCTCGCCGACACGGAAAATTCCGAGAATCGGCGGCGGTACACCGGCCTTGTGTGGATTGCCAACCACCGAGACCCACACTTTTGCGGAGGTCCCGAGCGGCAGGCGAATCGCAGCGCGCGTGCGGCTTGCGCGCTCGGCCGCGGCCGAGACGATGGCGCGTACTTCGGGTTCCGTGAGCCGTGCTGCATCGCCGATTTTACCCGGCGTCGGGTCGCTGCGGAAAGGGAAACGAATCTCGCCTTCGACTCCGCCGAGTGTCGCGACCTGATAAGGATACGGCAGCGGCGAATCCTGAATCGGAAATCCCGGAACCGCCGCACCGTGCGAAGGCGGGCCGGAATCGAATTCGTTCGGATAGTCGTCGGGTCTCGGTGTGACGTAAGGCAGGCGCACTCCGCCGGCGAGAACGTTGGTGGCGAGAATGTCGGTGTTCGCACGGAAGCCCGACTGCCCGGCGAGCGCGACCAGTTCGTCGGGGTCCTCGCCGAATGTGAAACCGGGCGACGCGTATTTTTGCACGTCCTTTGCGAGGATCGCAGCGGCCGCGCTGAGGTTCGTCGGTTTGCCGTCGCCGGTGACGCCGATTCCCCCGACGAGCACGCCGTCTTTATACAGCGGAACGCCGCCGGGGCTGTCCTGCAACGAAGTTAAAAGTACGCCAGGTGCGCGTGCTCCGGGTGAAACCGTATCCGGAACCCGGGCTGCGCCATTGAAGCCGGCCGGGATTTGCTTCACGCGGTTTACATCGGAGTAAAAGAGGTTGGAAAATCCCACACCCACGAGCGGGCCGGGGGGCGTATTTTTAACCCCGGGCGGAAAATGCTGCTGAATGATCCAGCCGGCAGTGCGCGTGGTGAAAGCGTTCTGATTGCTGCTCAGAAATGCCGCAGTTGCGGCGCGCCCCGCGGCTGCGGCGATGATTCCTGCCTCCGGCGTTGCACCGCCATTGACGTCCCACATTCCAACGACGAAGCCCTCGCGGTCCGTGACGGCGATCACGCTGTTCGGCGAAATCTCTCTCGCACGCTCGACGGCCTGCGAGATGATCCGTTCCACATCATCGCGGGTGAGCCGTTCCGCGCAATGCGCGCTCGCGGCGGTCGCGAGGACAAGAAAGGCTGCGGTGAGGCGTTGCATAGAGGTCGTATAGATGAAAAGGCGGCCGAATCGCAATTCCGCATTCACGGCGCGGCTACGAGAGCAGTTTCTCGTAGATTCCGCCGAATCCGCCGCTGCTGAACACGATGAGCACGTCGCCGGGTTTCGATACCGCATCGAGTTTTGCGATGATTGCCTCCGCGCCGGCTTCCGCGGTCGATGGGTGTCCGCTTTCCGAGAGTTCCCGCGCGAGCCGTGCGGGGTCCATCGCCTCGCCAGCCTTGAAACGCTCTGGCCTATCCACGGGGCCAATCATTGCGCCGTGCGCGAAAGTGAGCGCCGTTCGCAGGTCGTCGTGGATTTGCGAGCGGCACATCGTGTTCGCTTTCAGATCCACCGCAGCCCAGATGCGAGCGCCGGGGAATCGATGTGGAAGAGCCCGCAGCGTCTCGCGGATGTTTGTCGGGTGTTTCCCGAAATCCTCGACGATTTTCACGCCGCGCCGTTCACCGCGAAGCACCTGACGCCGCTTCACGCCTTGGAATGTGGCCACGGCGTTTTCGATATCGCAGATGTCCACGCCGTAGTGACGCGCCGCCGCGATGGCCATGGCAGCGTTCCGCACGTAGATTTCTCCCACCATCGGGAACGCGAAGCGCGTGTTAAAGAGCGTGAACTCCGAGCCGTTCGGCTTGAGCACGATTTCGGTCGCTTGGACGTCACAGCCTTCCGTGATTCCCACGCCGAGTCGGGTGGTTGTGCGCGATGTCGCGGCGACTTCGCGGGTGCGCGGGCAGTCCGCATTGTAAAGGAGCACGCCGTTTTCCGGCAGCACGCGCACGAGCAGACCGAAGGCCTTCTTCACTGCCTCGATATCCGAATAGATATCCATCTGGTCGAGTTCAACGGCATTGAGAATCCCGAGTTCCGGCAGGTAGTGCGCGAATTTCGGGCCTTTGTCGAAGAAGCACGTATCGTATTCGTCGCCCTCGATCACGACATGCTCGGAATCGTGCAGGCTGGAGCCCTGACCGAGATCCTCGGCGATACCGCCGATCATCCACGCCGGGTTCTTTTTCCCGACGCGCATGATGTGTGTAAGCAGCGCGGCGGTTGTTGTCTTTCCGTGAGTGCCGGCGACGACGAGGTTGCGTTTTCCGTGCAGGAAAAAATGCCGCAGCGTCTCGGGCAACGACTGGTAGTGCATGCGCCGGTTCAGCACGGCTTCGAGCTCGACGTTACCGCGCCCGATTGCGTTGCCGACCACCACAAGGTCGGCAGTCGACGGGATGTTTTCCGGCGCGTAAGGCGACGAAATCACGATGCCTTTCTCGCGGAGAAAATCGGACATCGGCGGGAATACGCCCGAATCGGAGCCGGTTACGGTGTAGCCCTGCTCCTTCATGGCCACCGCGACCGCTCCCATCGCAGTGCCGCAGATTCCCAGGAAGTGAACGTGACGGATGGCGGACTGGCTCACCGTCTATTTTTTAAACTCCGCGCCTGCGTCGAGCATCTTCGCCACGAATCCGGTGTGGTATTTTCCGCGGACGAAATCGGGGTCGTGCATGATGCGTTGCTGGAATGGAATCGTCGTTTTCACCCCGCGGATGATGTATTCGCTAAGAGCGCGGCGCATGCGGTAGATGGCGTTTTCCCGCGTGGTGCCCACGGCGATGACCTTGGCGATCATCGAGTCGTAGTAAGGCGGCACCGAGTAGCCGGTGTATGCGTGGGAATCGATGCGAACGCCGCGTCCGCCGGGAGCGTAATAGAGGTCGATTTTGCCCGGAGACGGCTGGAAGTTGTTGAACGGATCCTCGGCATTCACGCGGCATTCGATGGCGTGATATTTGAGTTTTGCGTCGTACATCCAGTGCGAGAGTTTGTGGCCCGCGGCGACTTTGATCTGCTCCTTCACGAGATCCAGGCCGTACGCTTCCTCGGTGATGCAATGCTCCACC
>SXWH01000037.1 GCA_005791535.1 Verrucomicrobiaceae bacterium
GAACTGATACGGCCCGTAGTTGTTCGAGCAGCGGGTCACCACGACGTCTTGTTTGAACGTGTGGAAGTGCGCCAGCGCAAGCAGGTCCGAGCTCGTCTTGCTCGCGGAATACGGCGAGCTAGGCTGCAGCGGCGACTGCTCGGAAAAGCGTCCGGTCGGCCCCAGCGAGCCGTACACTTCGTCGGTCGAGATTTGCAGAAAGCGCCCCGTTTTATGCCGGCGCGCGGCGTCGAGCAGCACGGCGGTGCCGACGACATTGGTCTGGATGAACGCCATCGGTCCGGAAATCGAACGGTCCACATGCGACTCGGCCGCGAAGTTCACAACGGCATCAAATTTCCCGCTTTCGAAAATCGCCTCCATCGCCGCTGCGTCCGCGATGTCCGCCTTGTGGAAAACGTAGCGCGAACCGGCCTGCGGTGCGACGTCCGCGAGATTCGCGGGATTGCCCGCGTAGGTGAGGACGTCCACGTTGTGAATGGTCCAATCGGGACGCGAAGCGAGCAGGAGACGCACAAAATTGCTGCCGATGAAGCCGCAGCCGCCGGTGACTAAAATACGCATGGTCCCGCCGGATGTAGCAGCCTCCGTTCCGCTGAAAAGCGCCGATTCGCACGAAAGCGCCGCGCCGCCTCCTCAGCGCTACTCCGTGGCGATGCAGTAAAGGAACCGTTCGCCGCGCAGGTAAAGCTCGCGGTCCACGAGTGCCGGCGACGCGCTGAACGAATCACCGAGCTCATTGACTGCGAGCGTTTCATTTTGCGCATCGTGCCGCAGGACCACGGTCCGGCCATCGCGCGCGGTGACGTAAATGCGCCCGGCGGCTCCGACCGGCGATGCGAATATGTTGTCGCGGATTCCATCCAGCCTCAGCGGCTCGCCGCGCGACTTGCCCGTCAGCGGATCCAGGCGCACGAGGATGTTCTGGTTGTGGCGGACGTGGTACTGCGTGTCGTCGTAAAGCAGCGGCGATGACACGTAGGGCGTGGCGCGATTGAGCGTCCAGACGACATTCTCCGTTCCCGTGATGTCGCCCTTTGCTCCGGCGAGCCGGATGCCGAGCATCGCCTGCCGGTAGTAGCTGTTTCCCGTGACGAGCACGCCGCGCGTGTAAACGGGAGTCGATACGACATTGTCCGTGAGGCCCGCGCATTCCCAAATCAATCCGCCCGTCGCGAGGTCGTATCCACGGACGCGGTTTGTCGCGGCGACGATCACTTGCGGCTTCCCGTCCACCTCCACCACAAGCGGCGTGGACCACGATGTCTTCTCGTCGCGCTTCACTTTCCAAAGCTCGCGCCCGTTCTTTTTGTCGAACGCATACAGGAACGACTCGCCCTCATTGTCCCAATTCACCACCAGCGAATCGCCATGGACGACGGGCGAGCTTCCCTCGCCGTGCGAATGCAGCGTCTGCATCTTCCCGAGATCCTTCTGCCATTGGATCGCGCCGTCGAAATCCAGACAGTAAAGCCCGCGCGAGCCGAAGAACGCGTAAAGCAGCGAGCCGTCCGTAACCGCCGAATTCGACGCCTGACTGCCCGTGTAGTGGCCGCCCTCATGCGGCCATTCCTCGCGCACGACCTTCTTCCAAAGCACCCGCCCGTCGCTTCGTGCAAGCGCGAGGACCATGTATGCATGCCGGTGCGTCACCGGTACGCTGTCGTGTACGCCCGGTGCGGAATCATGCACCGGCGGCTTCGCTTCGCCGACTGGTGCCGCGGCGAGCAGAAACACACGGTCGCCAAACACAATCGGCGATGCGTGGCCCTTGCCGGGCAGTTCGACTTTCCAGCGGATGTTCTTTTTCTCGCTCCACTCGACCGGTGGATTCGCCGCAGGCGCCACGCCATTTGCCAGCGGTCCCCGCCACTGCGGCCAGAACTGCCGGTTCCGCTCCGCCGCGTCATCAACCGCGCCCGACGAGGCGATAAGAAAACCCAGCGCAGAGAGGATAAAGAGCGGCTTCACGGCCGCGAACTATCCGACCCGTGCGGCGGTGTGTCAACCGGCCGCACCACGCCGCCCCTACTTCCGCTTCTTCTCCTCCTGGTAGCGCGCCTCGTATTCATCGGCGTTTGTCTTCAGCACCGTCAGCGCGTTGTCGGCCCACGCCTTCAACTCCGCGTTCTGGATTCCCTTCGCCGCGCCCTCCATTTCCTTGTGCGCCTTCTTCGCCGACTTCGCCATCAATTCGAGATGCGCGAGGCGGAAGCCCTCCTGCTTCGCGTTGGGATTCTTCGCGAGATCCGCCGCATCCTTTTTTGAAACATCCTCCGCGAGCCCCTTCACATTATTCTCCACACACATCGTCGCAAACGGCGTCCAAATCGCCGTCAGCTTCTCGTGCCGCGGCTTCAGCCATTTGGAAAACTCCGGCTCCAGTTCCTTGATGCCGTTCCAGCGGCCCGCGAGCTTGAGCTGAAAATGCATCGCCTCCGAAGTCACCCGCGCAAACCGCGCATCGCCCGGCGCAAACGTCTTCTTCGCCGCCGCCGCAGCGTTTGCCGATGGAGCCGCCGGTTGCGCATTCTGCGCGGATGCGATGCCGGCCGTGAGAAGGACGATGGAGAAAGTGATGAGCTTCATGCGCGTCGCCTTTAGCCTCTATAAGCCGGCCCCGCGAGAAAAACGAGCCGAGGCGCATCCGGCTAAAAAAACGAACAGCCCGCCCCCATTCGCCCCGAATCTTTCCCCATTCCCCGGTAAACTGATCCCATGCTGCACCGAAATGATCTCAGTTTGCTCCGACCTGTCATCATCCAGCACAAATCTGAGATCATTCTCCGCCAGGCTGAGATCAGTTTGGAAGAAAATGACATCATTCTGCCTTGGACTGATCTCGGCCTGGTCAAAAATGACCCCAGTCTCAAGGAAACTGATCTCATCCCGGCAAAAAATGTCCTCATTTTTCACAAAAATGAGTCGTTTCCCGGCCATTTTCAGCCCGTTTTCTTCTCTGTTGAACAGAGAAGCTCAAGGGCGCTCCCATCGTTCAGCGGCCCAAGTCTCAGCAAAACCTGCCCCGAAACATTCACGCGTACGAAATACCGAGCCATCTTCCGCGTGGACTGCCCCCTAGTCGGCATCTGGAGCCAGGTCGTGGAAGTAGCCGCAGGCGGCTAATCACCCGCACGCGTTCCGAGAAACAAAAGCGACCAGGCTGGAACACCCCATGCGAGCGTAGCGAGCCAAGGAGCGGCGGCATTCCTGCCGCCGTAAACAAAACGCGAAGCGGCGATTTATTGAGCGTGCC